>MGEY01000064.1:20332-37228 GCA_001791615.1 Candidatus Uhrbacteria bacterium RIFOXYA2_FULL_40_9 | reverse complement strand
GAAGACAGACCCAGAGAAGACAGACCCAGAGAAGACAGACCCAGAGAAGACAGACCCAGAGAAGACAGACCCAAACCGCAAACGGTTCATTTAAGTTCTGAGAACGAACCACAAATAAATCGAGTGTCTTTAGTATCAGATTCGCAGAAAAAGAAGCGACGTCGCAGAAAAAAGAAACCGCAAACACAAGGATCTGCATCACAAAATTCTTCTTTACCAAACACCTCTTTTCCGACAAAAACATCAACAGAACAACCTGCAAAACCATTGAGTCCATCAATTCCTCTTGTGGAAAGACCAGCACCAAATACCTCTTCTTCCTCAACTTCCGGATCTATTCGGTCTGGTCAAAGTGTCAAATTTTAGTAGTCTTTATGTCCGAACGCATCAAGCTTCATACAAGTGATGGCATTGAAATCATTGGAACTTATTTTCCAGGAACAAAAGATCGTTTCGTGATATTTTTACACATGATGCCTGCAACAAAAGAAAGTTGGGGTGCTTGGATTAACAAGCTTTCTCTGTTGGGATATCACTGTCTTGCAATTGACGAACGTGGACATGGGGAAAGTACCATGGAAGGCACATTGCGTTTTCAAGAGTTTACAGATAATGAACAGCAACAAAAAATATTTGATGTCGAGGCGGCTTTTTCTTTTCTTGAAGAGCTTGGAGCCAAAGAGGAATCAACCATTGTGATTGGAGGGTCTATTGGAGCAAATCTTGCGATTCAGTTTTTGCAACAACATCCATGCATAAAATTGGCGATCGCCTTGTCTCCGGGAATCGATTATCACGGTATTGTAACTGATGAACCCATCAAACATTTAGCTACGGGACAAAAAGTTGTTGTTATAGCAAGTGATGAAGATGTCGGTTCTTTTAAAACCATTCAAAAATTGAAAAAACTTAATCCTGAGCATGTTGAAAAAATTGAACTTTTTGGAACGGGACACGCTACAAGGATTACAGATGCTCATCCAGAGTTGATTGATGAATGGATTTCACAATTTATTTCATTTTTATAATACATGAATCTTCTTCACGCTCTTATTCTTGGTATTGTGCAAGGGATTGCAGAATTTATTCCTATCTCAAGTTCTGGGTTTCTTATTTTGGTCCCGGAAATTTTTAGTTGGGAAGTTCAGCCTCTTGCTTTTGATACCACAGTGCATTTAGGAACCTTAACTGCAGTCATAATTGGTCTCTTTCCTGAAGTTCGCCAAATTTTTTTAGGATTTTTTCAGAGGCATCCAGATGTCTGGGGGCGATTAGGGTGGATGATTATTCTTGCTACACTTCCAGCCATCTTTGTTGGTTTTTTTGCTGGAGATTTCATAGAAATAAGGACACGTTCAAAAGAAGTTGTAGCTGTTTCGTTTATTATTTGGGGGAGTGTTCTTTATCTTGCTGATCGCTTTGCTAACAAATGTGAATCAACACAAGTTACAGAGGTGTCATGGAAGAAATCTTTTATTATCGGGTGCGCTCAGGTAATCGCTTTAATTCCAGGGACTTCACGTTCAGGAATTACTATTACCGCAGGGCTTTTTGGGAAGCTGAGTCGTGAAACTGCTACGAAGTTTTCTTTTCTTTTAGGAATTCCTGCTATTTTTGCAGCTGGAATGTATCAAAGTTTGGAAGTTGTGCGGTATGGAGCAGATGTAGGCAACCTAGCACTAGTGATCGGTTTTTTTGCCTCATTTGTTTCTGGATTACTTACTATTCAAATCCTTCTTTCTTTTGTAAAGCGCTATAGTTATGCAAGCTTAGCAATAGTGCGTGTTTTTCTTGGTTTACTCATTTTAGTTTGGTAAATGTTCTCCGTCACTTAGTGACGGATTGTGTCACTAAGTGACGGAGAAGATATGAGAAAATCTGATTTTATTACGGGTTCTTATTATCATGTATATAATCGAGGTGTTGATCATCGTCGATTGTTTCAGTCTGAAGAAGATTTTCAAAGATTCTATGAGTCTTTGTATTTGTTCAATAATGAAAAATATCAACATGTAAATGGTGATCCTCAACTAAGAACATATTTATTATCAGGTTATGAGACCTTAGAACATGAAAGAAATCCTTTTGTTAGTATTCTCTCCTTTTGTCTGATGCCGAATCATTACCATTTATTTGTAAGACAAAATATCGATGAAGGGATTTCTAAATTTATGCATCGTTTGGGAATGGGTTATTCAAAGTATTTTAATCAAAAATATGAAAGATCAGGTTCTTTATACGAAGGTACTTTTAAAGCCATACCAGTTCAGAAGGAACCTTATTTCAGCCATCTTTCAAGATATATACATTTAAATGCTTTAGACATAACCGATCTGAACTGGAGAGATAAGTCTATTTCAGATTGGGGTAAAGTAATTGCTTTATTAGATGCCTATAAATGGTCAAGTCATCATGTTTTTGAAGGGAGAGGACAAATATTACCTGTTGTCGATGAGGAAATTCGAAACAACGCATTTGGTTCAGTTTCTGATTATGAGAATTTTTTGATGTCTTGGTTGGGGATGCATTGCTTACCTTTCGATCATTTATATACAGACTCAAATTAATCCGTCACTTAGTGACGGATTATGTCACTAAGTGACGGAGAAATATTATCTCGACAAATTTGTTTCTCATGCTAGACTAAGGCTGTATGCAAACTTTTGAAATACGTGACCCTATCCATAAACGAATTCCATTTACAGAAGAAGAACGAGTGATTATTGATCATCCTTTTTTCCAACGTTTACGGTTTATTAGTCAGCTTTCCTTTCTTGAATCGTTTGTTTATCCTGGTGCCACACATGATCGTTTTGCTCATTCGCTTGGTTCCATGCACGTAGCTAAACGTTTGTTTGGAAGGTGTTTAGCAAGTTCTGCTATTTTGAATGAGACAATCACCAAGGAAGAGAAAGAAGCTCTTGGTCAGTGTCTTTCCATGGCAGGACTCATGCACGATATGGGGCATGGTCCTTTTTCTCATTGTTCTGAAGGAATTTTTCCATTACTTAAAGATTTACCACTTAATTCGACTTGGTGGAAACAAATTCCAGATCGACAATCAAAGCATGAAGACTATTCTGTTCTTTTGATTCAAACTCTTGCTGAGGAGGGAGTTCTTGCAAAAGACTTCGCACAGGATGTTGCTTCCTTAATCCATGGGGATATTCTTCCCAGTCCTTTTTTTCTTGATTTGGAAAAGAAACTACCAACATTGCAACGCGTCATGAAAACATTCATTTCTGGAATTGTTGATTGTGATCGAATGGATTATCTTCTTCGTGATAGTTATTATTGTGGAGTTGTATATGGAAATTATGATATTGATTGGATGATTTCAAGCATGGGGCTTGCTCAGCATGAAGGTCGATTAATTCGTACCATGAGTGAAAATGGAGTTCGTGCATTTGAAGATATGCTTCTTGCACGTTATCACATGATTGATCAAGTTTATTACCACAAAACAAAATCTGGGTTCGCTTATTATTTAGAACAAGCCATTTTGCATAAGGAAATTGAACTCACCATTCCAACAGATCCTTATGCCTACGCAGATTTACAAGATGGTCTTGTACTGCAGGCTTTATTAAACGCCGCAAAAAATCCAAAGAATTATTGGTCTTATCATCTGATGCATCGGATTCCGGCTAAGCGTTTACTGCGATTATATCCAGCAAATAAAGAAGACCAGAAAACAATTTCTTTTCTCAAAGACCTTTGTAAGGAACAGAAGATCAGTTATTTTATGTATGAACATTCTCAAATGCTTTCAAAAAATGAAGAAATTGAACCAAATGTCTTTGTAGAAAAAACAATGCTACAAGGAAAGATTTATGTGCCGATTTTGGAATATTCAGATCTTTTGCAAAAGTATAATGAAAAAGTCAAATTCACTGATTTTTATTTATTGCGTGAAGATGTAGAAAAGTTTGAACAGATTCAAAAGTTATGAAGAAACAAAAAGTGCTTGTTGGAATGTCTGGTGGTGTGGATTCTTCTGTTACTGCTGCTCTTCTCTTAGAGCAAGGGTATGAAGTGATTGGAGCTTTCATGAAGAATTGGTCAGGCTCTGCCTATACAAAATGCGATCAAGAAACGTGCAAAACCAAAGAAGAGTGTAATTGGCGTGATGAACGACGCGATGCCATGCGTGTTGCAGCGTTTTTAGGAATTCCTTTTGTCACGTTTGATTTTGAAAAAGAATACCGGCGAGATGTGATCGAATATCTTTTCCGAGAGTTTGAAGCAGGGCGTACTCCCAATCCGGATGTGATGTGTAATAAGTATGTGAAGTTTGATTTGTTTGTAAAAGAAGCAGACAAACTTGGATGTGATTTTGTAGCAACAGGGCATTATGCTCAAATTGATCACAAAAAAGACAGAATAAGAATATTAATGGGGAAAGATGATAATAAGGATCAAACCTATTTTCTTTGGGCTATTCCACCCACGGTCTTAAACAGAGTTCTTTTTCCTGTTGGACACATGAATAAATCAGATGTGCGAAAAAAAGCAAAGGAGTTAGGGTTGCTTGTCCATGACAAAAAAGATAGTGTGGGGATTTGTTTTGTGGGAGAAGTGGATATGCAAGCTTTTTTAAAAGAGCGAATTCCTGAAGATCCTGGAGAAATTTTGACCACAGAAGGAAAAATAGTAGGGACACATCCTGGAGTAAATTTTTTTACTATTGGTCAACGAAAAGGATTGGGGACTGCAGGAGGGCCATATTATGTTGTTGCAAAAGAGGCAGAAAAAAAACAGCTCATTGTTTCAAGTCAATTTCACCCCACGTTGTATAAAAAGCAACTTGAAGCGATTCAGCTGAATTGGTTTCATCCTCCAGATGTGGTTCCTCATGAATGTCTTGCACGTGTACGTTATCGTCAAAAGCCAGAGGTTTGTACTATTAAGCAAATGGAAAAAGGGAAAGTTGCAGTGTTTTTCAAAAAAGAACAGCGCGCCATTACTCCTGGTCAGTCCATTGTTTTCTATGATGGAGAAGAGATGATCGGGGGAGGAATCATTGAATAAAAAAAGAAAAGACCCGCAGATTGCGAGTTTTATGTTACGAACGAGCTTTGCAAATCAGATCCACCAGACCTTTATAGCCTTCAGAAAAAAGAATGAACGTGAGTTTGTCCTTCCACATCTGTGGTAGGTGGCTATGCAAAAATGCTTCCATCACATGGCGAGGGCGTGAGGGATCGAAGATCAGTCCATTGACACTGCCGTCTTTGCCATTGTTGTCAGAAAGGAATAAATCAGCATCAAAGGGGCTATCACCCAAGACCAATGCTTGCGAAGGTTCCATGTGATGGCTATACAGAAAAGCTTGAGAAGCAAAACGCTTAGTTGCCTGCGTTATGATAGTCCCAGGCTTGACTCCACAAACACGTCCTTCTGTATTAAATCGTAGTTGTGTGGCAGCCACTTGAGCTTCGGGGAATTGATGAGCCCCAAGGATCATGACAATCAGATCATAGACACCCATGCTGACAATTGCGCGATGAGCAAAGAGCTTGTGCAATGCCAATGTTCCAGGACGAATTTGGAAATGTTCTGAACAAGCAAGATGTGCCAGTTCTGTCACATGTTTTCCACTAAGAGTAATCGCGATTGGATCCAAGCTCCATTGTGCATGATCAATACATTCAAACAATTCACGCGCATGATCGACATCCTCTTCCGGAGGGATCTGTCGATACCAAACCGCTTGGCTTCCATCTGGACGACAATTGAACGCACGCAAGAGATCCAAATGTTCACGCCGTGCAGGATCTGCAAACAACTCTTCAATTGCTGGCCACTGATTATTCCTTGTGGTCGTGTCATCGAAATCCATGATAAGGGCTTCACAACAAGCTTGTCTGTGAAGTAACTCTTCTGCTGAAAGAGAGGTGAGAAGAACATCAGAATGTCCTTCCCTCTGACATCTCTCGATGATTGCCATGGCATCTGGAAAGTTGCTAACCTGGATGATTTTCACGCAGACTCCTTTTGTGAGGGGGGTGATTCACTAGGAAAGAACAGTTGATTAGACTAACAATGTTCTTATAGATTGTCAAAAATTTTCCGTCACTTAGTGACGGATTTTATACTATCTAAGAATTTGCATTTTTTATCATTATATTTTTGTCCGTCACTAAGTGACGGAGGGGAAAATGTGATACAAAAAACACTCACCGCTTGGTGAGTGTAGTTAGTTCGTAAAGACCTGAAATGCTACAGATGAGGCAGGGTCAATCGAACAAACGGACATAATGACAAGGAGGGCAATGGCAAGAACAAGATAAATGATTCCAATCAGCAACATTTCCCAACCTTTCATGCCAGGCTTTCCATGCTTGGCCTTCAGTGTTTTTGCCAAAGTAGAATTTTGGATGATATAAATAATTGTTTCACGAAAAAAGCCGATCTGCATCTCTTTAATTGGAAAGCTTAACCAATACAATGCTCTCTGTTGAATAGTCAAACAATCATTAAGCATGCAAGCACCAAGATGATAATAATACCGTTTATTGCGTGAGAATAACGGTTGCTCTTGGGGCATATCATCCCAAGTCATACCTTCTGGGGGGAGGAGGATGTGACCATCATCCCAACAACTATATTTGTTCTTTTTCGAAATCGAGATAATCAGAAGTAAATGAAGAATCCTTACAAAGTCACAAGTTAGGGTATAAGGATCTTTTTCCGTGAGGATTGTTGGGGCTCTGATAAGAATTTTTTCCGGTATAGCGATTCTTCCTTGTTCGGCAATACCGATCATGACTTCTCCAATACGTTGAAGTATCTTTTCTGAATCTGGTTCCACATCGAAGAGTTTGGATAGGTTTTCAAGAAGAACTTTTTGATAGTTCTGCTCTGTGACACTTAGAAATTCAAACATGGTTTCCATAAAGCCTATGATGAGCAAGAGGACAATGAGACTAAGGCCAAACTTCATGGAGAGCAAGAAAGCAAAAACGAATCCGAGGCACAGAACAAGGAGCCCTGTGGTGTTCGATAAGGAAAAAGCAAGGGACTTCACAATGCGCCCACCATCAAGTGGATTGATAGGAAGAAGATTGAACAAATTCACCATTGCAATCCATGCCGCAATAGCGGCAACCATGGGCCATCCTGTCCACAAATACAGATCAAAGAAAATCATAGCCAAGATAAAACCCCAGATGGGTCCCCAAAGGGCAATAACACTTTCCGCCTTTCTTGTCGGAAAGGATTCCTCTGTGACAGCAGCAGCTCCCAAGAAGGGAATAAAGTATACTCCCTTGGTTTTCATTCCATAGGCTTTCATCGCTCGAATGTGCCCGAGTTCATGAAGAAAAATACTTCCCATCAACATCAAGGCAAACTTCCAATTGAAAACTGCAGACCAAGCACCAAAGGAAGCGGTTGCGAACAAAATCTTGGAGCTTTTCAAGACTTTGAACATTTTTCCCAAAACACCGAGACACTTTGGACTAAGCTTGATAAATAGAGTGATCAAGCCAGCTGTTATTTTTGATTTTTCTTTGGACAAGTTCCCTCCTGTTGTAAAGAGCAGGGAATCAATCTATTATAAAACACCGTTTTTGTCAACGGTGTTTTGTTCAAATATAGAGAGATTATTGTAGTGCGTACCAGTTATAAAAGTCTGATGATGTATTGAAAGTAATTTCAGAAATTTCTCTTGGCTCTGTTTCATGAATATTGATTGGTGAAGTTAAAGAAAAGGGTTTTTGATCCAAAGTAGAAACTTCTGCCATCATTCCCTCTGAAAAAGGAACAACACTAATTGTTTCTAAAAAGTCATAATTCACGAGTGTAAGAGAGCCTTGTTGTAAAATAGTTTTTGTAAGATTCGTTAAAAGGCATACGGAAGTTGTGTTGTCTTTAAGCGAAGCAATCACTCTTCCTTTATGAACAGTAATAGTAATCTCATTATTAAAAATTCGGTCTAGTGTGATTTGCGTTCTTTCTGCAAGTGCGAGTGTTGCATGATTAGAAAGAGTGAGAAGGACATATCCCTCATCAGAAGTTGTAATTATTTCTCCTCGTTCAAGAACATCAGAAGAAAGAAGGGGACGATCTGTTGTAAAGTGGGTCACAGTTGCATTTCCATTCAACGAGACTACGGTAACAGGAAGTTTGGTTCTCCATCCATTCCCACTCGCCCATTCGCATCCAAATAATTGACCAATCAAAAGAAGGAAAATAATGAAAACAAAGCAGACAAGTAAGGAGTTAAATAGAAGTGTTTTCTTGTCTGTGAACATGTTTTTAGAGATATTGTTCAACCCAATGAGGATTGACATCCACGGTTAAATCGAGAAAAACTTTACAATTCATCACAGCTTCAAGTTCTTTGCGTGTAGATTGACCGATTTCTTTTATTCCTCTTCCGCCTTTTCCAATGATTATTCGTTTGTAGCGATCTTCAGTTGTGAAAATGGTTGCTTTGATGTAAAGCATTCCATCCTCTCGACGATCCATTTCTTCAACAATCACATGAGTGGAATAGGGAACTTCTTGACGTAGCCGTAAGAAAAGTTTTTCACGAATGAGTTCTGCAAGCCAGAGATTATTTGAAAGATTTGTGAGTTGTCCTGCAGGATAATAATCAACAGATTCAGGAAGATACTTGAAAATAATTTCAATCAAAGGTTTGACATGGCTCTGATTTGCTGCAGAAACTTCAACCACATCGTCATACTTATCTGAAAGATCTTTGTAGAAATCATAAAAGGGCTTTCTTTGTAAATCCATCTTATTGATCACGAGAATTTTTGGACGATCTATTTTTTCTAGTATTTGCATGACATATTTTTCTTCTTCTCCAATTTCTCTTGTGGGATCAACGACGTGCAAAAGAACATCTACCTCTTCCAAGGAATCCATAACGGATTGATTGAGTTTTTTTGTGAGACGATCTTTCATATTTTTGAAAAGTCCTGGGGTATCAATAAAAACAATTTGACCTTCATCACGTGTCAAAACACCTTGAATAGGAAGACGTGTGGTTTGTGGTTTTGGAGTAGTGATGGCGATTTTAGATCCAACCATGGCATTCATGAGGGTGGATTTACCAACGTTTGAGCGTCCAATCATAACGGCAAAACCGGATTTATGTTGTGAAGGATTTTGTTTTTGATTCATATCGATCTTATCGTACAGGAAAAAAGGGAGAGGAGAAAGGTATTTTTTTTTGTTATTTTTTAAGAGAATCCTTGATTCGTTCTAATTTTGCTACTAGCTCTACGTGTGGCGTATGAGGAAATTGATCGATCGCGCGTAGTGCCGTCACTTGGTAAAGAGTTTGTAGTTCAACCATTTCACGAGCAAAGTTTTTATAATTACAGGATACATAAATAATCGTTTGTTGAGTCGCTTCCATGAGATCTTTCAATGCTTTGTCATGCATTCCACTTCTTGGAGGATCAAGAATAACCACATCAGGTTGAAGATCCTTCCAATCAAAATCTTCGGTTTTTCCATCAATAAAATCCACGGAGACCTGATTTAATTCTGCATTGATTTTTGCATCCGTAATAGCTTCCGAAACAAGTTCCACTCCTGTTGTTTTTTTTGCTTTTCCTGCAAGAGCAACAGCAAAAAATCCTGTTCCACAATAAAGATCAAGGAGATTTTTTTGGAAGAGATCTCCAGCAAATTCTTCAACCGTTTGAAGAAGAAGAGGGGAGGCAAAGGAATTTGTTTGAAAAAAAGCATTTGGACTGATGCGATAGCGTGTTGTGCCAATTTCTTCTTCAATCACTCCAGGTCCTTTAAGAACAATGAGTTCATCTCCAAAAGAAACATCGCTTTGTGTGTGATTAATAGACCAAATCAGTGTTGTAACATTTGTTTCTGTGCTGAGTTTTTTGATTTGTTTTGAAATTTCATTTCGTTCTTCAGGGGTTGTCGGAGCGCTTGTGACAATTGTGATCATCGTTTCTCCGAATTGTGTGGCACGAATGACAGCATAACGCAAAATACCCGTAAAAGCTTTCCGATCATAAAAACTGAGACCTGCTGTTTTTGTCCATTCTCTAACACAATTGAACAAAGCTTCAATCCTTTTGTCTGAAATAAAGCAGGGATGGTTATCAATGACTTTCCACCATTTTCCTTTTTCTCGCAGTCCAACTCGTCCTTCAAAATCAATCACAAAATCCATGCGATTACGATAATGATTTTTTTTCGGGGAAGGAAGAATTTCTTTGCAGACTATATTCAATTTTTTTAACTGAAAAGATCCATTGATATCCCCGAGCTTTTGTTCAAGCTGTTTTTGATATGGGATATGTGACCAACCGCAAGATCCACAGAGTTCTTTGTTTGGGCAGTGAGATGTCATAAAGGCTAACAACCTAGCTGTTCATGGTGTTTTTGTCAATCTAAACATTTCTTTTTAAAAAGACTTTTTGAGGATTTTTCTTGTTAAATTGTACCACAAACAAAGAATAATCTGAGTTCAATTATTTACAGAATATGACCTGATTCCAATTGAGTTTTTCCTTTCATTTTGTATACTACATTCATATGATTATGATCGCCCATAATATTCGTTCTCTCCACAACGTTGGATCAATTTTTCGTTCTGCTGATGCCTTTGGTATTGAAAAGTTATATCTGACCGGTTTTACAGGCACACCTCCTCGGAAAGAAATTGCAAAAGTGGCTCTTGGTTCAGAACAACGAGTTCCTTGGGAATTTTTTTCAGATATTCATTCTTTACTATCTTTATTGAAATCTGAGGGGAAACAAATTGTTGCTATTGAGACTGGAGAGCAAGCCGTTTCGCTTCATTCCTTTTCCACAGAACCTCACAAACTTGTTTTGATTGTTGGAAATGAAGTTGAAGGGATTGAAAAGGAAGTTCTTGAAAATTGTGATGTCATTGTTGAAATTCCCATGACTGGAAGAAAACGTTCACTTAATGTTTCCGTGGCAGCAGGAATTGCTTTGTTTTCTCTTGGACAAAAATAAGGTAAAATAGGAATAACTTTTATGTTAACGATTGTCATTCCCACAAAAAATGAAGAGGTCTGTTTACCTCTTCTTCTTGCTTCAATTAAACAACAAACTGTTCAACCCAAACAGGTAGTGGTTGCCGATGCTTGTTCCACTGATAACACTTGTAAGATCGCAGAGGAGTATGGATCACTAGTGGTCTCTGGAGGAATGCCAGGGTGTGGAAGAAATCGCGGTGCAGAGGTTGCTATGACAGATCTTGTTCTTTTTTTAGATGCTGATGTTGTCCTTCAAGATCCTGAATTTCTTGAGCATTCTTTAGGAGAAATTCTTGAACGTAAGTTAGAGATTGCAACCTGCGATGTATTGCCATTTGACGGAATCTGGTTAGACCATCTTCTTCACACATTTTATAACAAGTATGTAAGGCTCTGGGGATCATTACTTCCACATGCCCCTGGTTTTTGTATTTTCATTAAAAAAAGTGTTCACACAGATATTCAAGGATTTGATGAAAGTGTCGTATTTGCAGAAGATCATGAATATGTTCGTCGAGGAGCAAAAAAAGCGCGGTTTGGGATACTAAAGACAAAAATACCCGTTTCTGTCAGAAGAATGCATCGTGATGGACATCTCAACATATTATGGAAGTATTTTTTTGGAGAACTCCATCTTGTTTTTCTTGGACCTATTCGACACGATCGTTTCCACTACACATTTGGTCATGAAAAGAAAAAAGAGGAATGATATGCAAAGCTTCCCAACAATTATTCAATATCGCCATATTCATCTTTCCTCTGTAGATCATGTTTTATTATTTGGAGAAAATGTGAAAGGTACCACCCTCAGAAAATTAGGACAAAAAGAACAAGTGGTATTTCAAGAAATGGTTGAAATTATCGGAAAAAATGGAGTTATTTTAAAAGCACATGTTCTTGGTCCTGAACGAGATAAAACACAAGTAGAATTGAGCGCTACAGAAGCTTTTGCTTTAGGAATTAATGCCCCTTTACGAGTCTCGGGAGATAGCGATCATTCTGCTTCCTGCATTCTTAAAGGACCAAAAGGGGAGGTACAAGCAAAGATGTGTGTTATTATCCCTGTACGTCATCTTCATCTTCCTCCACGACTTGCAAAGAAATACAATCTTGAACAAGGGTCCATTATTTCACTTCAAACTGTACAACATCCATTTCAAGAAATTGATCAGGTAATTGTTCGTATTCACCCAACTTTTCGTCCAGAATTTCATTTAACCTTTGATGAAGCTTCAACGTTTTGGTTACAAACCGGTGATGCTGTCCATCTCCTTTAGTATGATGCGATTTCTCCTTGTTTTTTGTGGGATGCTTCTGTGTTGTCCTTTTTTTGTCCATGCCTCAACAGCTGATTTATTTATTGATTCTGAAGGCATTAGTTTTTCTGATGAATTTATTGCAGGAGATCAAGTACGTATTTATGCTCGAGTTTTCAATGTTGGAGATATTGATGTTTCAGGTTACGTTCTTTTTTATCAGGGATCTGTTCCTATTGGGAGATCACAAGCCATTTCTGTGCGAGCCAATGGATCCCCTGAAGAGGTTTATGTGGATTTTATTGTACCCACAGGAACATTCAACATTCGAGCTGTTTTGCAAGGAACTGACCCAGTAGATACCAATAGCTCTAATGATACTGCCATTACAGGAGTTTACACACCTGTTCTTGATGATGATCATGATGGGATAATAAATAGTGAAGATAACTGTCCTACAATAGGGAATTTTGATCAAACAGATACAGATGAGAATGGTCAAGGAGACCTTTGTGATGAAGATGACGATGGTGATGGAGTTATTGATGAACTTGATGTATATCCTCTCGATTCAACAAAAAGTGAAGAACTGGTGAAAGAAGAACTTCTTGAACAGGAAGTCCCTCAAGAAGAAGCTATTGTTCAACCCCTAGTTCAAGTAACTCCACTTTCTCAACTTGTTGAACAAGTGAGTCAACATATTTCAGACACTATTGAATCAGTGACGAATGAAATTATAGAGATAGAGACAAAGGAACTATCTGAGCCACTTATTTTTTCCACGAATGCTTTTTTTACCTACCATCAAGAAAGTTGGAATTCATTTCAATTTGAAATTATTAGTCCTGTTGAATCTGGTGTGCGTTATGAATGGGATTTTGGTGATGGAGTTCAATCTCAAAAAACAAGCGTATTACATAGTTATCATGGATACGGTCCTTTCACTATTATATTGAAAGCAACGGATAACGGAATGGTTCTTTCAGAAGATCAAACAACGATATATATTCCTTTCTTTTCTTTGGAAAATCGCTGGATTCAAGTTAGTATAGCTGTTCTCTTATTGTTCCTTTTGATTGGAGTTTCAATTTTGGTACGTCTTCGAACACGAGCAAAATTACTTTTTGCAATTAAAGAGGCTCGGTCTTCTGAAACCACATCAAAAAGGATTTCAGTACGTACGCAAGACGAATAAGACATGTTTCGTTTCATTAATAAAGAATCAAAAACAATTATTGGCGCCGCGACGATTGTCGGTGTACTTTCTTTTGCAAGCCGTTTGATCGGGCTTATTCGAGATCGTATTTTGGCAGGAACCTTTGGAGCAGGTGATACCCTTGATGCGTATTATGCCGCTTTTAAGTTTCCAGATTTGATGTTCGGTTTACTTGTTGTGGGTTCGTTGTCAGCTTGTTTTATTCCTTTATTTGCAAAACATTTTTATCATCCTTTACAAAAAGAACAGGCTTGGAAGTTTACTAATAACACCCTACATTTAGTTGGAACTGCGGTTATTATTGTTTCCCTTTTTCTAGCAATTTTTGCAAGACCTTTTGCGGAAATTATCGCCCCTGGTTTTACTTTTGAAAAACAAGTTTTAGTGATTGCTTTTTTTCGCATCATGCTTTTGGCCCAAATTCTTCTTGCCTTTTCAGTTATTTTTGGAAGCGTTCTTCAAAGCATGAAGCGATTTTTACTTTATGCACTTTCTCCAGTTCTCTATAATGTTGGAATTATTATTGGAGCAGTATGGTTTGTAAATTGGTTTGGTCCACTTGGTCTTGGTTGGGGGGTTGTTTTTGGAGCATTTCTTCATTTGATTGTACAACTGTATGGAGTTATTTCCTCAGGATATCGTTACAAATGGAGTTTTAGTTTTCAAGATAAGGATACAAAAGAGATGTTCAAGCTTACGGGTCCTCGAATGATTGGGATTGCTATGAATCAAATATTGTTTGTTCTTTTGACGATTATTGCTACAACTCTTTCTGTGGGAAGCGTAACGATTTTTCAATTTGCCTATAATATTCAATTTTTCCCTGTTGGTATTATTGGTGTTTCGTATGCGATTGCTGCCTTTCCCTCTTTTTCAGAATATATTGAAAAAGGGGATGAGAAGCAATTTATTCGACTTTTTTCTTCTACTGTCAGACAAATTCTTTTTTTTCTGGTTCCGCTCATGATTTTGTTTTTAATTCTGCGCGCCCAAATAGTGCGTGTTGTTGTTGGGGCAGGATCTTTTGATTGGGATGCAACTATTTTGACTGCAAATACACTTGGTTTTTTTGCTCTCACTTTTATTCCACAGTCTCTTGTCTATCTTTTGGCACGAGCTTTTTTTGCAAAACACGATACCATGACTCCCATGACGGCTGGTATTATTGCAACTTTTTTTGGAGTGATTAGTGCATTTTGGCTAAAAGGGCATTTTGGGGTAGTTGGTCTTGGAATTGCTTATTCACTTGCTTCCATTGTAAATATTGCCTTGCTTTGGGTGCCTTTAAGAGAAAAATTTGGTTCTTTAGACGAACTTCGAATTATTCAATCTCTTTTTAAGATAAGTGTTGCAGGAATGGTTTGTGCTGTTGTAATGCAGCTTATTAAACCTGTTGTTGTGAGTGTTATTTCTTTAGAAACTTTTTTCGGTGTTTTTTCACAAGGCTTTGTTGCAGGAATCTTTGGTTTAATTAGTTACATTCTTATTATGTTCCTGCTAAGATCAGAAGAATTAGAATCTTTTCTCTCTGGTATGCGCAGAAAAGTTTTTAAATCCTATAAACCTGAAGAACCTGTTTCATTAAGTTCCACTCCGGGAAGCTAGATTGCTTTCTAGACGCTTTTTTATCTATTTTGTAGAATAATTGCATTATGCAAGTTCATGAAATTCGAGAAAAATATATTCATTTTTTTACGCAAAGGGGACACAAACAGATACCCTCTGCTTTTTTGATTCCTGAAAATGATCCAACAACATTATTCACAGGGTCTGGAATGCAACCGCTTATTCCTTACTTGTTAGGAGAAACTCATCCAATGGGAACACGTTTGGTTAATTCCCAACAGTGTTTTCGATCGGGAGATATTGAAGAGGTTGGTGACAATAGACATACAACCTTTTTTGAAATGCTTGGTAACTGGTCATTGGGCGATTATTTTAAAGATGAGCAAATTCCATGGATTTTTGAATTTCTTACGAAAGTTATTGGATTAAGTCCAGATAGATTATATGTCTCTGTTTATCAAGGAAATGAAAAACTTTCACTTCCCAAAGACCGGACATCTGCACATATTTGGGAAAAAATGTTTCAAGAAAAAGGAGTGAGTTATGGAATAGTTGAATCCGTTATTGAAAAGGGAATGGGGGAAGAAGGAAGAATTTTTTATTACGATGAAAAAAAGAATTGGTGGTCTCGAGTTGGTCTTCCTCAAAACATGCCAGAAGGAGAACCAGGTGGACCAGATAGTGAAGTTTTTTGGGATTTCGGAAAAGAATATCAATTTCATGAACATTCAATATTTGCCAATCAACCCTGTCATCCAAATTGCGATTGTGGACGTTTTATGGAAATCGGAAACAATGTCTTCATGGAATATTTGAAAAAAAATGATGCTTTCGAGAAGTTGCCAAAAAGAAACGTTGATTTTGGTGGAGGACTAATGCGTATTGCTGCAGCATCCATTGATAATCCTGATGTTTTTTTGGTGGATATTTTTGATCAAGCAAGAAAGATATTAGAGGAAAAATCTAAATGTTTTTATGGAGAAAATATCGAACAAACACGCGCAATGCGTATTATTCTTGATCATATTCAAGCAACTGTTTTTCTTCTCTCTTACGGTGTT
The DNA here is from genome assembly GCA_001791615.1 of Candidatus Uhrbacteria bacterium RIFOXYA2_FULL_40_9. Classification (GTDB taxonomy): domain Bacteria; phylum Patescibacteriota; class Patescibacteriia; order UBA9934; family GWF2-40-263; genus UBA12396. The sequence continues at coordinate 21,135 of MGEY01000064.1, read as the reverse complement.
CTTCCTTCAAATAAGGATCAAGGATATTTTGTTCGTCGTTTGATTCGACGTAGCATTTATTTTGGTGATCACTTAGGTATTGGACAAACATTTATTTCTTCTGTTGCAAATGCTTTTATTGATTCTTATTCATCTATTACATTTCAGATGATCGGGAAACAAGAAATGATTATTAAAGAAATTGAACAAGAGGAAGAACGTTTTAGAAAAACATTGCAAAAAGGTGAAAAAGAATTTGAAAAAATGATTGAGCAAAATCAAAAAATCACAGGTCAGCAAGCCTTTATTTTGTACTCGACATACGGATTTCCTTTAGAGCTTACGGAAGAAATACTTCAGGACAAAGGTTTATATGTTGATAAAGAAGAATTTAAAAACGAATTTGAAAAACATAAAGAATTATCACGATCTGGTTCTGTACAAAAGTTTGCGGGAGGTCTTGTAGATCATTCTGATCAAACCATTGCTCTGCATACAGCAACACACCTTCTTTTACAGGCACTTCGTGAAGTTTTAGGCGATCACGTTCAACAGAAAGGTTCAAATATTACAGAAAAAAGATTACGTTTAGATTTTTCTCATCCAGAAAAAGTCAATGATGAACAATTAGTGATGATTGAAAAAATCGTCAATAACGCTATTAAGAATGATTTGCCTGTACAATCAAAAATTCTTTCAATTGAAGAAGCAAAAAAACTAGGTGCTATTGGAGTTTTTGAAGAAAAGTACAAAGAACTTGGGGGTAAAGTAAAAGTATATTTTATTGGAAATCAGGAAACAGGTTTTTTCAGCAAAGAAGTGTG
>MGEY01000064.1:4307-20254 GCA_001791615.1 Candidatus Uhrbacteria bacterium RIFOXYA2_FULL_40_9 | reverse complement strand
AGGGGATAACTAATATATAATATATAATCATTGAACAAATAGATTCCTTATGATTCTTGACACTTTTTTAAAGAAACATTACAATAGCGACGCTTCAGACTTTCCTATTACTTGCTTTTTTTCAAGAGAAATGATAGACTTTTGCAAAACTTTTGGGAAAACGGCTTCTCAGAAAAATGTAGCCGTCTTTTAATCATTATGAGTGAAATGGCAACGAAGGATTTTATTGAAATGCGGGGAGTAGTTGAAGAATTGTTACCCGGTGCTCAATTTAAAATTTTATTAGAGAATGGTCAGACTATTATCGGACACCTATCTGGAAAAATGCGTCGGTTTCGAATTCGTATTTTAATCGGAGATGAGGTGAAAGTTGAGATGAGTCCTTATGATCTCACAAAAGGAAGAATCGTCTACCGTTATTAGTCTCTGAAAACGTCATCGAGACAAAATTTTCGATGACGTTTATTGATCTATTTACCTTATGAAAGTTCGCGCATCCGCAAAACCGATTTGTCGTGACTGTAAAGTCATCCGAAGAAAGGGTCGAGTTGTTGTTATCTGTAAGAACCCACGTCATAAACAAAGACAAGGGTAAGCTGAATATATTATTTTATGGCACGTATTGCAGGGGTGAATATCCCAACAAACAAACGAATCATTATCTCACTAACCTATATCCAAGGAATTGGTAACGCTTTGGCAAAGAAAGCCATTATTGAAACGGGCATTGATATTAATACCCGTACAAAGGATTTGACAGATGATGAGGTCAATCGTCTTCGTACCTATGTAGAAAAGAACTTTAGATTAGAAGGAGACTTGCGTCGCGATGTTCGTGGAGCAATTAATCGTCTTATCGAGATTGGAAGTTATCGGGGTTCTCGTCACAAAGTTCATCTACCAGCTCGTGGACAAAGAACTAAAACAAATTCACGAACGGTACGCGGAAACATTCGAAGAACAATGGGAAGCGGACGACGCGCCCTTACTAAGACCTAATTGTTATGGCTCAAATTAAGACAAAATCAAAGAAAAAGAAGGTTGCAAGACAAGTATCACATGGGTGCGCTTACGTTCAAGCTACCTATAATAACACAATCGTGACATTGACAGATTTGAATGGAAATACACTCGCTTGGTCAAGCGCAGGAAATAGTGGATTTAAAGGTCCAAAGAAATCTACTCCTTATGCTGCAAGTATTATTGTAAAGAATGTTGCTGAACGAGTAAAAGATGTTGGTCTGAAAGAATTGAATGTCTATATCAAAGGCGTTGGTGCCGGTCGCGATTCAGCGATTCGTGCACTCAATGCGAATGGTTTTCATATTTTATCAATCAAGGACATGACCCCACTGCCACACAATGGATGTCGTCCTTCCAAACCTAGAAGGGTGTAAGGATTCTGATGTATGTCATCAAAGATGAAAATTACTTGTAAAATGTGTCGTCGGGAGGGAGTGACTCTTTGTGGTCGCGATAATTGTGCGTTGAAGAAACGTGCATATCCACCTGGAGTTCATGGGCCAAAATACGCCCGTCGAAAACCACGCCTTTCTTCCTATGGATTACAATTGCGTGAAAAACAAAAAGCAAAGCTTTTTTATAATGTTCTCGAATCACAATTTCGTAGATATTTTGAAAAAGCATCTCAAAAAAGAGGAAACACTGCAGAGTTTCTCATGCAGTTATTAGAAGAAAGACTTGATAACGTCGTTTATCGATTAGGATTTGCAAAGACACGTCGTCAGGCTCGTCAAATGATTTCTCATGGCTTCTTTACTGTAAATGATCATTTGGTAAATATTCCTTCCTATCAAGTTCAAATTGGAGACCAAATTCAGATTCGAGATTCTAAGAAAACCAAAGCTCTTCTCAAAGAAAATGAAGAAATGACAAAACGTCATGAAACACCGAAATGGTTGAGTTTAGATACAAAAACAATGATAGGTAAAGTGACTTCACTTCCTGAGGGGGATGACTTGCGTCAAGTCTTTGATCCAACCCTCATCGTGGAATTTTATTCCCGCTAATTTAGCGCATTTGTCGCATGACAAAAATATTATGGAGAACATTCTTCTTCCAAACATCGTCAAGTTTGAAAAAGGTGAACGACCAAATGAGGGTGTTTTGATTGTTGAGCCATGTTTTTATGGGTATGGAACAACGCTTGGAAACGCATTACGTCGTGTTTTGCTTTCCTCTCTTTATGGTGCAGCTGTGACTGCTGTAAAAATTAAAGGAGTCACTCACGAGTTTCAAGCAATTGAAAATATAAAAGAAGATGTTCTTGAGATTATTTTGAATTTAAAATCTCTTCGTTTAAAGTTGTTTAGTGAAGAGCCAGTTGTATTAAAAATAAAAGCAAAAGGAAAGGCAGTAGTGACAGCAAAAGATATTGAAGCAAACGCAGATGTTGAGATCAAAAATTCAGAATTGGTTATTGCAACTTTGACTGATGATAAATCTGTCCTTGATATGGACATTATTGTTTCAAAAGGACGTGGATATAGTGCAACAGAAGAACGAACAAGCGAAAATACCGATATTGGTGTGATTGCGATTGATGCCTTATTTTCTCCTGTAAGAAATGTTGGATATCGTGTTGAGGATACACGTGTAGGTGATATTACAAACTACGACAAGTTAATTATGAGTATTGAAACAGATGGAACGATTACTGCTGAAGATGCCGTAGCTGAATCAACAAAAATTTTGATGGATTACTTTTCCTTGTTATTAAAAGGAATAGGTTCTGAAGAACCAGATACTTTTCTCTCTTCTGAAGAGCTATCTCAGGACGAAATCCCTCAAAGTGAATAATTTGAGAATGAGATAGTTTAACTCTGATGTTATGAGACACAGAAATAAAGGAATTATATTAGATAGAAAGAAAGCGCCTCGTGAGGCTATGCTTCGTAATCTTGCAACAAGTGTTATTTTGTACGAAAAAGTGAAAACAACAGAAGCAAAAGCTAAAGCTGTACGACCACTTGTTGAACGGGCTATTACCACAGGAAAAGTAAATTCATTGGCATCAAGACGTCAACTGATGAAGTTTTTCTACACAGAATACCCTGTTAATAAACTATTGGAGGTTATTGGGCCACGTTATCAAGATCGACAAGGTGGATATACCCGAACAGTAAAAATCGGACATCGTTTGAATGATGGTGCAGATATGGTACAAATTGAACTTGTATAGTATGCAAAAAATCGAACGTAAAATTCATAGTATTGATGCAAAAGGGAGGGCTCTTGGAAGGATTGCTTCTGAAGTTGCTGTTTTGTTGATGGGAAAGCATCGTCCTGATTATGTTCCTCATCATGACATGGGAGATATTGTTGAAATAACAAATATTCAAGGAGCAACATTTTCTGGGAATAAAATTGAGCAAAAGATGTATTATCGACACTCTATGTATCCAGGTGGTTTGAAAACAACCCAATTGAAACACCTTTGGGAAAAGAATCCTTCAGAGGTTTTAAGAAAATCTGTTTCTCGCATGCTCCCAAAAAATAAGTTGCGTATCGAACGCATGAAGCGTTTGATCATCAAGAATTAGTTTATGGAAGAAATACAGAGCACAAAGAAATACATTCAATGTATTGGACGAAGAAAACGATCAATTGCTCAAGTTCGTCTTTATCCAGAAGGCGCTGGAAAAATATTGGTTAATGGCAAGGAGCTTTCAATTTATTTTCCACTGGCAACACTTCAACAAAAAATTACTGCTCCATTTTTAGAAACTGGAACAGAAGGAATTTTCGATATTTCTGTTAAGGTTATTGGTGGTGGATTTACTGGACAAGCAGACAGTGTTCGTATGGGTATCGCTCGGGCGCTTATTAAACATAATCCCGAATGGCGTACGGTATTGAAAAAATCTGGTTTTTTGACAAGAGATGCAAGAAAGAAGGAAAGAAAGAAACCTGGACTTAAGTCCGCTCGACGCGCTCCACAATGGTCAAAACGATAAAATAAATACACCCGTGTTCACGGGTGTATTTTGACTTCTGGCTTCATTTCTGATTAGCTATTAGCGAGGAGGAATCCATCATGAACAATCCAAAGGTTTTATGGATCGCAGAAATGTCTTTCAGTGAGCAAGTACGTTCACAGGGGACAAGAAGTGAAATCCCTGTTCAACGAGAAGAGATACAACGTATTTTGCGTAAGTGTGGTATTTCGTCAGTCAAGCTGACTCAGGGTTCTGAACCCATTCCGGCCTTAATTGGAATGCGAATGAAAGTGATTTCAATCACAGAGGGAGAAGATGGAATACGTGTTCGTTGGCAATTAAGTTTCTTACCTTACGATGAATTTTTGCAACGAAGATTATTTAGCACAGGAAAAAATGTACATTTTGAATTAGGTCCGATTTTTCAAAAAGTTCTTCAGTCTCTCACAGAATTACTAGAGCCTCGTTATCCAGGCGGAATCGTAGATGTCTTTTACTATCTTCCTCCAGACAGAATTCCTATTTCTTGGGAAATTGCAAAAGAACTTGAAGGACAACGATTGCTCTGGCAGAGAGCTTTGACACATAATGCGCTTGTTCATTCGAAATGGTACTGTTTTTTTGTTCCAGAGCAATGGATTTCTGGTTACTTAGGTCTTTTTCGAAAAGTCTATTCAACAATCCCAAATCTTTCTGAAATTCCAGATCTTCCTGAAATCGATCACTGGGAACAACCTGAGTTAAGACAGCAGATTGATCATAAGATTGTGAGAGGACTGCTTATGTTTCCATTGGATAGCTTGTGGCGAGCTGTGTATTCTCAGCCTTTTCCAGCAGCACAACTTAAGAAGATGGGTTATCACTTTGGTCCACAAGATGGAACGATTTTCAACGCGGATGATCGTCTTGCAAAAGTACTTGCAGAACATCAGCAGAACTTGAGAAATTTGCAAAATTATACATTTTTTGGAGGATAATTTCACGTTTCGGTAGGTTTCTTCCTACCGTTTTTTCTTTGTTAGAGAGTTTTTTTGTGGTAGACTACTGAGTACTGTGAGTCAACAAGTTGCAAAAAATACTCTCTATTTAACCGTTGCCTCAATTGGACAAAAGGTAATCGCTTTTGTCTATTTTTTGTTTTTGGCACGAATAATGATGCCTGAGAACACAGGCGCCTATTTTCTCGCTCTTTCCATTACAACAATTTTTTCTGTTTTGACAGACTTTGGAATTACTTCTGTTTTGATTCGCGAAATAGCAAAAGAACCAGAAAATTGCATTTCTCTTATCCGTCAAACATTAGGATTGAAAATCCCTTTCATACTATTTGGTGTTATTGGGGCAATTATTGCAGGGTTTTTATTATCTTATTCTTTTCAAGTACAGCTACTTATTTGGCTCGCTTGTTTTGTCATGGTTCTCGATGCGATTTCATTATTTGCCTATGGGATTCTCCGAGGACATCATATTTTGAAGTACGAAGCACTTGGAATGTTTATAGGTCAAGGATCAACGGCCATTGTAGGTGGCATCATTCTTTACATTCACCCTAGTCTTTCACTCCTTGTTATCGCTCTTATTGTTGGAAGTTGTTTCAACGCCGTTTATGCGGCTTACATGGTTGTACGACGATTTGGAAAGCAGTGTTTAGTACCGTCTTTAAACAGACAACAAACAATACAATTATTGAAGATTGCTTTTCCTTTTGCATTGGCTGCGATTTTTGTCAAAGTCTATTCATATGTTGACAGCATTTTTATTTCTAAAATAATCGGTACCACAGCTGTTGGAATTTATAGTCTTGCCTATAAGTTCACTTATGCTTTTCAATTTTTACCACTTGCGTTTACAGCAGCATTATATCCAGGACTTAGTTCTCTTGTAGGAAAGGATGAAAAGGCTCTTGCTAAATTATTTGAAAAAGGTATGTGGTATGTTCTTTTGCTCGCTGTCCCCATTACATTTGGAATTTGGGCAATTGCAAATGATGCAGTGCTTTTGGCAGGGGAAGGCTACCGAGATGCAGGACCAGTACTTTCACTGTTAATTTTTGTATTGATTCCAATTTTTCTTGATTTTCCAGTTGGTTCTCTTTTGAATGCAGCAAATAAGCAAATCATCAAAACAACAATTATGGGGATTACCATGGTAATCAATGTTCTTTTAAATTTGCTTTTTATTCCCCTTTTGGGGATTCAAGGAGCCGCTTTATCCGCTCTTATCAGTTTTAGTGTCATGTTTTTTATTGGTCTTTATTTTGTTCCAAAAGTTATTTCTGGATATCGTTTTCGACGATTGATTAAAATTTCTCTCCCCATTTTTATTAGTGGCATAATCATGGCTTTTTGTGCCTATTATTTTAATCAAATCATGAGTTACCTTTATGTAATCCCTCTTGGAGCGATAATTTATCTTATTTGTCTCTATTTCACACGAGCTATACCAAAAGAACATCTTTCCTCAGTTGTCATGCTATTGAAAAGTGAGAAAAAATCTTATGAAAAAAACTCTTCTTTTGACAATTGATTTTCCGCCACATACAGGTGGTGTAGCACATTATCTTTCTGCACTTGCGGATTTTTATTCAAAGGAGATTGTCGTGATAGCTCATCCTGTGTTCGGAGAAAAAGAATCAGATCAAATACGAAAAGGGAAAGTTATTCGTCAATCATTATTCTTTCGTTTTGTTTGGCCAAAATGGAGCAAGACATTATTCTTACTTCTTAAAAATAATGAATATCATCAAATTCTTGTGAGTCATGTTTTGCCTTTAGGGACAGCTGCTTATTTTGCAAAACTTATTACGAAAAAGCCGTATCTTGTGATTGTTCATGGAATGGATATTCGTCTTGCAAAACAGTTTTTTTGGAAGCGCTTTCTTGTGGGTTTGGTTCTTCGTGGAGCAAAACTTGTTATTACAAATTCCATTGACCTTCAAACAGAAGTAGAACGTTCATTTCGGGTGAAGAAAACAGTGGTTCTCTATCCATGCCTTACACACATAAATCAGTGTTTACAAAAGATTCCGCATAAGGGTATTCGTCTTTTGACCGTTAGTCGTCTTGTAGCACGAAAAGGTCACTTACGTGTTTTAGATGCCCTTATAAAACTTAAAGAGTCCCAAAAACTTAAAGATATCACTTATACTATTATCGGGTATGGAGAAATGAAAACTCTTCTTCAGAAAAAAATTGATGCACAAGGTTTACAAAATAGTGTACAGATTCACTCCTCGATTACCGATGAAGAGCTTGCACAATGGTATGCAAAGAGTGATATTTTTATCATGCCTGTTGTGCATGATTTAGTGGATAAGGAGGGATTCGGGCTTGTTTTTCTTGAAGCCGCTTTATTTGGGCTTCCTTCAATTACTACGAATATGCCAGGTGTTGATGAGGCTGTTATTGATCATCAAACAGGACTACTTCTTGAAGATGGAGATATCTCTGCACTTGCTCAAGCTATCTTGAATCTTGCGCAGAATCGAGAGTTAAGAGATCAACTTGGAACCCAAGCTGCAGATCGTGCAAAAAAAGTTTTTTCATGTGAAAAACAGTTTGAAGTGCTCAAACCCTATTTATGAAATCAGAACGCATTTCCATCATTATTCCAACCTATCAGCATGCGTCTGTACTTTCATTGTGTTTGAAAGCCATTTTTGCGCAATCACGATTGCCAGATGAAATTATTGTTGTGAATGATGGGTCATCAGATGAGACAGAAAAAATTCTTGAACCATTCATGGATCGCATTGTTTATCTTTTTCAAGAAAATAAAGGAAATCAGATTGCAAGAATGCGAGGATTTCAACAGTCAACAGGATCATTGATTCTGTTTTGTGATGCGGATGTCCTTATGCATCCAACCATGCTAGAAAAAATGGAGAAGACTATTAAAGAACATCCAGAGGTTTCTTATGTTTATTCCTCATTTCGTTTTGGTTGGAAATTATTCAAAAGTTTCTCTTTTGATGTTGAGCGCTTAAAGAAAATGAATTACATTCATACAAGCACATTGATAAGACGTGATGATTTTCCAGGTTTTGATTTTCAGTTAAAAAAGTTTCAAGATTGGGATCTTTGGTTAACGCTGTTAGAACGTGAAAAAAAAGGGATTTTTCTAAATGAGGTTTTGTTCGAGGTTCTTGTTAGTGCAAGGCGTGGAGGGATTTCAGATTGGATTCCTTCTTTTATGTATCAGTGGCCATGGAAGTGTTTTAGTCGAAAAAAGAAAGCTATTCGAGCTTACGAGGAAGGAAAAAAAATCCTTTTTAAGAAACATCATCTTTAGTATGGTTTCAGTCATTTGTGTGAACTATAAAACAGCTGACTATCTGGCACGCATGCTTGCTTCACTTTTTGCGTTTCATCAGCAGCCTCTTGAAATCTTTGTGGTTGAAAATGCCTCAGGGGATGATCTTGAACCTCTTCGAAAAAAGTATCCTCAAGTTGTTTTTTTGTCATCAGATCGAAATCTCGGTTTTGCAGGAGGATGTAACCAAGGGATTACTAAGGCAAATGGTGATTATTTTCTGTTAGTTAATCCAGACATTGAGTTCCATACAGATGCAATTACTCAAATGGAAAAAATGATGGATTTAAATCCAGAAGTTGGTATTGGGGGCATTTCCCTTAAGAATTACGATGGGACGCAACAAATGTGCGTTTGGAGCTTCCCAGAGCTTATTGATCAGCTCATGGTTTTGTGCAAGCTACCACATGTGTTCCCACAGATAAAATCAGTATCGCAATGGTTAATGAAAGATTTTGATTATTCAAAAGATGCAGATGTTGATCAGGTGATGGGAGCGTTCTTTTGTATTCGTCGAGAGGTTGTTGAACAAATTGGTCTTTTGGATGAGGGTTTTTTCATGTGGTATGAGGAAGTAGATTTTTGTAAACGTGCGAAGAATGCGGGTTGGACTGTTCATTATTTTTCACAAATTAATGCTTTGCATAAAAAAGGGAGTAGTTTTGATCGTCTCACGACTTTTCGCAAACAAAACATGTTACGTAAAAGTTTGCGACGATATTTCAAAAAGCACAACGGATGGTTTGCTTGGATGTTTTTACTCATTGGTGAACCTTTCTTTTTTTGTGTCGCTTGTCTGACAAGCTTTATTAAACCTCATTAGTTTATGTTGACTCAATTTTTTGGAAAACCCTTCTGGATAACACTTTCGGGATTATTAGGTATCTTTTGTTTATCCATTCCGATCTACTTGTTTATTGAACCTTCTCAGTCTCAGTGGTTCCTTTGGGGTATTGTCGCGATTGTTTTTGCTTTAACTCTTTGGCGTCTTGAGCTTGGAGTCTTTATTGCTTTTGCTGAACTCATTGCTTTTTCACATGGACATTTGATTTCTTCTTCCTTCGCACCATTTTCTCTACGTATTGCTATTTTTTTCTCGGTTATTTTTGCTTGGCTTGTTCTTCTTTTTTCAAAAAAAGTACGACCACAGTTTAATCATCCTTTTGTTGCCCCTCTTATATTTATTCTGGTAGCTCTTTTTATCGGGTTTGCTCGTGCTTTTTCAATAGCCCATCTTTCAGCAACGGATGGAGCTTTGATCAATCATCGGATTCTTGTGAATGCTCTTATGGATGGCAATGCTTATTGTTATTTGCTTTATGCGTTTCCTCTTCTTTCTGTTACATGGACGAGTGAAAAAAAACGACAACTTTTGCAAGTTTTTTTCGCGGCAAGTATTTGGGTTGGATTATTAACACTAGGGATTGTTTTTGTTTTTAGCCATTTTCCAGAATGGATGTTGGGAACTGTTTATAAATTTTTTCGAGATACGCGTCTTGCAGAAATTACCAAGATGTATGAGGGAATTTTCCGTGTTTTTCTTCCTTCCCAAATTTATCCTTTGTTTGCAGCCCTTGTTTTAGGAGTATTTTATTGGATGCGTAATCTTTCAAAAAAGGAATGGATAATACTTTCTTTCATCAAGGGATTGTGTTTGGCAACTGTCATTATCAGTCTCTCACGAAGTTATTGGTTAGGAGGATTTGTTGGAGTCATTTGTTTTCTTGCATTAAATATCATTATTCTTAAACCTGGATACAAAAGAGTGTTGCATGCTTTTGGATCAGATATTTATACTTTTTTTATCGCTTTTTTTCTTATTATTTTTACCTTATTTCTCCCAATATCCTATCAGCAAGTGGGTGCTGATGGACTTTCTTCTGTGTTTGCTTCACGTACCACTGATTTAGGAGATGTTGCTATTTCTAGCAGATGGAAATTGCTTGATCCTATGCTTGAAACAATTGCATCAGCTCCACTTTTAGGTTCGGGGTTTGGGACAACTGTTTCTTTTGAAACAGACGATCCTCGCGCTGTTGCTATGACTGGAGGCGGTATTTGGACTACCTATGCCATGGAATGGGGATGGTTAGAGCTTTGGCTGAAAATGGGTCTATTGGGGCCAATAGCTTTCTTATTTCTTTTTTATCGCTCGATAAAAGGGCTTTGGCCTTATTTATCAACAAAAGCCACTTGGCTGGGCATTGGGTTTATTTCTTCTCTGGTGATTCTTTTTTGTACACATTTCTTTTCTCCTTATCTAAACCATCCTTTGGGTCTTGGTTTGTTTCTTTTTCTGATTCCTTTTATTGAAACGAGGACTTCTCTCAAACAAGAAGTGATTGTGAAGGAAGAAGGACTGAATAAAGCAAAAGGGATGATTGAACCTGCTTTGTCTTAATGAGTTTTTATGAAAAATATTTGTCTTTTTGGTGATTCTCTTGTTTGGGGGTCAGCAGATTATGAAAAAGGAGGATGGGGAACGCTTCTTCGAAATAATCTTGAAGAATATGATCGGGCTTATGTGGTTTACAATCTTGGAATTTCATCAGAAACCACAGAAACACTCCTTGATCATTTTGCCAATGAATTACATACGAGAAAACCTATATTAACTATTTTTGGAATTGGAATTAATGATGGTTGCGAAGATCAATTAATCGGAGATCATCGGGTAGATCCAGAAACATTTATGACTAATCTTCGTGATCTCACTCGCGAAGCAAAAGAGGTTAGTGATGCCGTTCTTTTTGTTGGGCTTACACGAGTCGAAGAGTCTCAAACAATTCCTCTTCCTTGGCGTGAAAATCTTTCTTATCGAAATAGCCATATTCAACTCTATGATGAGATGATTGCTCAACATTGTGCAGAAAACGACTGTGTTTACGTTTCTTTGAGTCAAGTTGTTGAGGAATCAGATTTAGTCGATGGGCTTCATCCCAATACACAAGGTCATCAAAAAATGTTCGAAGTGATCAAGAGGGAAGTTTTGTCTCTGCTCGTAGAATTAGAACAGAAAGAATTGAAAGAAGAGGAATAAATGATTACAAAAAAACCTTCGATGAACTCGGGGGTTTTTAAACAAAAAAGCACACTTGAAGCAGTGTGCCTAGCAAAACGTTGTGCATAACAGAAAGAGGAATCTAAGAGATTTCATCCTTGTCCTCAAGCTGTTCCCACATTTCATCATACTCATCGCGTTCACGAACAGGGACATCTCCCCAATCTTCCTCATCCTCATCTTCATCCTCATCATCCTCTGGGTTTCCATCGTGCCAAAGGCTTTCTTCAGGATGAACATCGAACACTTCATCCAATCCTTCACCATATCTATCAGGATCTTCAATGACGATCGAATTTTCAGATCCTTCATTCACAATCACGAGAGAATCGAGCAGAATGTAGCTGCCATCTGCAAAAGTGATTTTGCTCTCTGTTTTTGAAACAACACGAAGATCAGAGAGAATACGATGTCCCTGAACCGTTGCAACAAGGCGCATGTTGCCTCCTGGTGTGGGGTGAAGGAACGATTCAACCTAGCATGTTCACATACAGAAGTCAATGAATTGGGAATATCTGCTACAATAGAAACATGAAAATTAAATTTGCTTTGATTAGTGTTTTAGCGTTTCTTGTGATCTGTATCATGATCCCTTTTGGGATTTTTTTTACCGGAAAACAAAAGATTTATGTGAGTACGGATGTTGTTAATCCTGTATCTGTGGCCATTGTGTTTGGTGCTGGGCTTGCAGATCAGCAAACTCCTTCAGATGCTCTGCGCGATCGACTTGTTATTGCCGCAGAATTATATCGATTAGGAAAAGTTCAGCATATTCTTGTTTCTGGAGACAATCAGTATATTGAACACAATGAACCAGATGTTATGCATGATGCACTTGTAGAAGAATTCGCTGTTCCAGATGAGGTGATAGCTGTAGATTATGCAGGACGTCGTACATATGACACCTGTATCCGTGCGAGAGATATTTGGGGGATTGAAGAAGCTGTCCTTATTTCGCAGGGGTATCATCTTCCTCGAGCAATTTGGACTTGCGAACGATTGGGTATTGAAAGCACAGGTGTTTCTGCCAGTCTACAATCCTATATTTATGGCTCGCAATACGAGCTCAGGGAAATTGCTGCGATGTATAAAGCAATCATTGATCTTTATATGAAAAAACCGTTTTATATTGGGGGAGAGATGATTGAAGATCTTGATCCGTAGTATCCAAGCCAAAAAGCACCAATCGGTGCTTTTTTATTGAAGTTTTGCTTCCTGAATATCTCCATACCCTTTCAGAAATTCTTTTGCCGTCATTTCTTGTTTTCCTTCAGGTTGAAGTTTGATAATTTCCATAGCAGAAGTCCTTGTTTGTATATAGAGACGATCTGAAAATGATTGCGCAGTCCCTGCGAGAGAATCTGTTTTTTTATCAAGGAGATGCATATTTAAGATTTTTAATCGAAGTGCTTTTCCTTTTCGTTTCCAAATTGTCCACATACCTGGCCACGGAGTCAAAGCGCGAAATTGTTGATCAATTTGTTTTGCCGTCTGTGTCCAATCAATGTGCCCATCCTCTTTTGTTAAAAGACGAGTCAGTGAGGCTTGTTCGTTATTTTGGGATTGTGGGCTTAAAGTTCCTGAAGCATACATTTTTAATGTATTAACTAGAAGAGTCGGGGCAACATGGTGGACTTTTGCTTGAAGTGTTTCCGTTGTTTCATTAGGATCAAGTGGAATTTTTTCTTGTGTCAGAATGTGGCCTGTATCCATTCCTGTATCAAGAAGCATAATACTGACTCCTGTTTCCTTATCTCCATTTAAAATAGCCCATTGCATTGGAGATGGACCTCGATACTTTGGAAGAAGAGAAGGATGAACATTAAGACAACCCATTTTTGGAATGTCAAGAACTTCCTGTGGAATCATTTTTCCATAAGCAACAACAACAAAACAATCAGCTTGATAATCTTCCAGTTCCTTTTGAATTTCTTTTGATCTTAATGTTTTTGGTTGAAGAACAGGAAGTTGATAGTGTTGTGCTTGCAATTTTATGGCAGAAGGCTGTACCTCATAACCTCGACCCATGGGTTTGTCTGGTTGAGTCACAACAGCCAAAAGAGAGAAACCTTTGGATTGAATCAAAACATCAAGAAACGGAACGGAAAATTCAGGGGTTCCAAAAAATAGGATTTTCATACATCTTTATGGATTTAACCGGTACGTTTGGTATATTCAATGACTTTATCTGTAAAAAGAATACCATTAAGGTGATCAATTTCATGTTGAAAAATGATCGCTGAAAATCCATCTACACGCATTTTTATTTTTTCTCCCTGTTGATTATAGGCTTTAACTGTGACTCGCTGATGACGCTTTACCAATCCATAGACTCCTGGTACAGAAAGACACCCTTCTTCTCCAACAACTGTTTTGAGCGATCGAGAGATAATTTCTGGATTGATAAAAGCTTGTAATTCCTCTCTGATTTTGACAATAATTAAACGTTTTGGAAGGTCAATTTGTGGTGCCGCAAGTCCTACTCCTTTTGACACAACCATTGTTTCCTTCATGTCTTCAATTAAAGTTTGGAAAGATTCCTCTAAAATTGTCCGAGGATCAATTTCTTCGGAAAGTACACGTAAATCCGGATTTGGGATTGTAATGACTGGGTAAGTCGTCATATAAATTTCATCGGTTTAGGATACAGACGTATCAATAATATACTGATCTTCTAATTGCGCAAAGATCTCAAGGATACGCTTTTCTTCAGAAAAGTCAACCCCAATATCTAATCGAAGTTGATTTTCTTGGTTTTTTATTTGAAAAGAAACACTTGGAAGAATTTTTTTAATTTGTTGTTCAAGTGATTTTAGTTTTTGTAAGTTTTTCTCTAAATCATCACTTCGATAACTAATCTGTATGAATCGACGAAAAGGTGGATGATGATAAAGCCTGCGCATTTCCTGTTCTGCAAGATGAGCTTCGTAGGGATGTTGTAAAAGAGATTCTATAAGATCTGGTGATTCAGTTTGAAAAATAACAGAGGCTTGGCAGGCTCTTGCAAAACCACGACAGTCTTCTAGTGCTAGCATGGTGTTTTCAATGGATCGATAGGATGGTTCATAGAGGGCTAAATCTGCATCAAGTTGAACCACAAGACCCAACGCAGGGGGAGAAAAGGGAGAGAAGTGTGTTTCAAGATAAAAGTTCGTAACAAGGAGAATATCTGCTTCTAGATTTGGGATCGTTTTTTCTTTATCAATAATACAAAGACTTTTGTTTGGGAAAAAATTTTGAAGAACTTTTGCAATTGATCGATTCCCAAAACCTTTTTGGAGAACATTTTTTCCTTTACAGTGTGGACATGAAGAAGGAATGACTTGTGCATACCCACAACGATGACAATGAATAGATTGTTCGTATACAACAAGTGAACCATGACAAGAAGGACAAAGAATACTTTCTTGACAATCTTGACAACGAAGTCTGCGAGACACACCTTTTTTGTTATAAATACAAACCACTCTTTTTCCTGATGTTAAAGTCTTTTCCATGTGTTGATAGGTCGTATAACCAATCATGGGATGTGGGGCTGTTGGACGTTCTTGTGTAAGTGATACCACTTGTGTAGGAGGATTTTCAAAAGGATGAAGAATATCCGCACGAGCAAAAAGAGAAAGATCATCCACTCGTGGTAAAACATCTAAAAAGAAAAGCTTGCATTCAAACAATTTGCTCAAGAGTTGGGTAGTTTGTCTTGTATCAAAGCGTGGATTACGATCTTGTTGTTTATGTTGTGGGTGACTGCTTCTGACAAGAAAAACGGTGTTAAGGTGAGGATGTGTTAAAAGGGCACAAATACGTGTTCCAATAAGCACTCCTTTTTTTTGTGATCGCCAGGCAAGCCAAGTCTGATATCGAACAGATTGACGTTCTGCTCCGGTAATCACAAAGGGCTGTAAATGGGCTAATGCTTGTGCAAGGAGTTCTGCATCGTGCACCGTCGGGGTAATGACGTTTACCACACGTTCTGGGTCTTCTTGAAGGGAAGCAGCAATCACTGCAGCACTACGACGAAGATCTGGACAAAGGACAAAAGCTTTTTTACGTTTTTGAAGATTATCAATGATTTCCACAAGGGCATGAGATTCTGAAGATCGAACCGTGAGCGTATTGCTTCCTGATTCTTTACGAATCGTACCTGTGTTTTCTCGTTTTGGAATCGTCGGCAAGGAAGTATACAGAAGAGAAGAAACGGATTGAGCTAAATTCATTGCAAGCTCTTCAAAAAAAATGAGTTCTTTATTTGAAAGATGAAATGTTTGTAATTTAGAAAGGATTTCTTTACGTTTGTATGGGGAAGATGGTGTGGTATTGATAGATCCAACAATTCCCACAATAACACTATTTCGAAAAGGAATTTTGACCACTGATCCGCGCAAAAGTGACATTCCTTCTGGAACATCATAATCAAACATGCCAATAGATCTTGGCATGCGCTTGAGAGGATAAATTTGCGCAATCTGAGACATAACTTATTGCAGATGAAATGTGGCAACAAGGTATCCAACTCCAAATGGAGCTTCATAAGAAAGAATTTCAGGGCGGATATTCATGCGTTCAAGAATACCAAATAGGACAAGAAGAGGTTTGTAGGCACATTCAAAAGCTTC
>MGEY01000064.1:0-4295 GCA_001791615.1 Candidatus Uhrbacteria bacterium RIFOXYA2_FULL_40_9 | reverse complement strand
CGTATCAAAAGATAATAGTTTTGAGGTTGCTTGATCCATGATTGCTTGCTGGATGCGTTTATCAAATTCAGCACCTTCTTTATGAAATCCCATGGGGGATCCTGTTTCTAAGGCATGAGAAAGGTCTCCTGAAGCAACAACAGCAATTCGCTTTGAACTATTACTTAAAACATCTTTCAGTGCGCGACCAAAAGCCACATGGATTTTTGCATCTTGTAAACTGCAATTAATTGGAACAATCGTAAAGTTTTTCAGTTCTTGTGTGAGCATGACAAGAGGAACACTTGCTCCATGGCTTAAACTTTCATGTGAGTGTAAAGCTAAAGGAAAATTTTGTTTGCGGAGTTCTCGCTGGAGATGATCGATCAGTTCAAAATCCGGATGATACCTTGTGTTTGTTGCTAAATCCCCAAACTCTTTAAAATCTGCCAAATAAGCCTCGTGAAGATTTAAAGAAAAAATTTCTCCTTGTTCATTATCCTGAATGGAAAGCAAAACAATAATATCTGGATGAGAAAGGTAAAGTTCTTCTTTTACTGTTTGAAAACCTGCAAGCGTTTTTTTGAGTTTTGCTGTATGTTCCTTTCCCACAACAGGGGTGACAAGAGGTGTGTGGGGGACAAAAGCTGAAAAAACAATCATAAACTAAAAGTTTGTTTGTTCAAGAGAAACCTCTTCTTCTATCACAGAAGGAAGGGGTTTTCCAAGAGGTTGTAGAAGCACAGATTTTTCATCGGTAAAAATTAGGTCAGACCACTTCCATCCATAAGTAAGAAAGGTTTCTTCATCAGGAATATGTCTTCGCATTCCTTCAGAAATCACAAAAACATCTGGTGAATCATTGGCAATCACAAGAGTTCCATCAGGGAAAGTAACCTTTTCTGCTGTTTCAAACTCAGCAAGTTCTTCTGAAGATTTTGGGGTGATGGGCCAAGAAGGGAAGTTTACAGTAAGTAATTGTTTTGAAATGATAGGGTGCTTTTCTCTTTCTTTGACAAAATAAACGCCTCCTGTTGTATTGTCTTGGAGTAAGAGACCTGTTGGGTCCGCACTTTCAAGAGTAATAGGCTCGACTTCTGCATACACCTCAAGATCAGACCACTCCACATCAATAATTTCATCAGAATTGAAGCCTATTGTTCGAAAAGCTTCTGAAGAAGCAATTCCACGTCTGGTATCATCCACAATTAAATAAACAGTTCCTCCTGGTGATCGTAAAAGAGAATAATTAGCAAAGCTAATGGGTTCTCCAAGAGGATATTGTTCAATGGTTGTTTGAGAGGTTGGAATTACTGGTTGGAAAGCAAATCGAGAATAATAAGCGCTGGTTGAAGTAATTGCGCGACGTTTTCCAAATTGGATGTACCAAATCCCTCCGGTTTCTTTGTCTTGAAGAAGGGTTCCTGTTGGATAGACATGAGTAAACCAGCGTTGCCAAATGGTAGAAAAATTTTGATTTCCATGAAGGTGAGGGGTGTAAGCGTACAGAACAGCCGTCGCATTATTGATTGGTGTGACCAGAATGCCATCAATTTCCATTTCAATTCCAGGCCCAACCCCATTCTCTGTGTATCCTCGAGAGGAGAGATCTTCTAAAAATGATTCACGAATGCGTTTTGAGGCATAGTAGATTTGATTCCCAAAGCCTTTGTATTTAGCAATACGTGGATCGCTTTTCTCACAATCATCACAAACAGCATACCCAAGTGCCCAATCCAGTTGATCTTGAGTAGGACTCTCATCTTCAACTAAGCTTTGTTCACGCTGAAGAAGGACTAGAAGAAATTGAGGGTTTAGATCAAATTCTTGCGAAGCATTCCAAATGATTTGTGCAGCTGAACGTGATATTCCATTGACATCCGAGGTGTGATACGTGGAGAGAGATCCTCGGGTGAGAAAATATTCCAGACTGTCAAAATCCATGGCATAGAGATCTGTCATGTCACTGTCAGAGACAAGATAGTTGTAACTCAACGTTTCTGCTTTTAGCGGAAGTGGAGAAAGAGAGGTGAGTAAAGAGACTAAAAGAAGGATTGTGCTGATTTTTCGCATAGTATTTACATTATATCATGTGACAGATGGGTTATGGCTATTTTTTCAAAACAAGTTAAGCAAATAAAAAACACCTCTTTTATTGAGGTGCTAGGTTGTTCTCGCCACAACGGCCTGAACGGCGCCTGCCATCTTTTTTCGTGCTTCACGTTCACGTTTGAGAGCTTCTACATTGCCGAGTTCAGCATCAAGGCTATCCACAGCAAGAGTCTGATGGAGTGTGTTCAAGACATCCTCAGGATCAATTTCAAGCTCTGCCTGAAGTTCTGCCAAAACATCAGCAGATGTTTCATCAAGGAGATCAATGGCACCAGAAAGATCAAGTGCTTTTTTCTCACGCCGATCACGCAACTCGCAAAGAGTTTGATATCGCTCAAGCTCCACACAAACTCGATCATAGGCAGGCATCAAAATTTTAATGGCTCGTTCTTGATCAAATGAACCCATTCCAAGCCTTTCCATTCTGCGTTGAAGATCAAGTTCTGTAATACCGGAGTTTACAGCATCTGCTCCGTGAACAACTCGGCTGGCCATACGATCCATTTTGTTTGTAATAACCTCATCTTCTTCTGAAAGTCGAGTGAGGAGATAAGGTTCCTTGCAAGCAAAATAACTCTCGAGATAGTCGTATCCTGCTGTCAAAAGAACAATGAGTCCTAACGCAGAAACCGTACAAAAGACTCCAAAAAGAAGAAAATAGAGAAGAAAATAAAATCCATGAGGATCATGTGCTTCCGAATAAATGAAAAAGTAGGTTGAAACAGGAATGGAGACACAAAGCGTTAGGAGTGAATGCCAAAAGACATTTCTGCTTGAGCGACGATTCTTTACAAGCTCGTTACGTTTGTCTCCTCGCATTGAAGCGTCATAGAGTTCCGCTTGTTTTCTCATCTTTTCCGGAATTTCGATCAGAACGGGAAGTTCGGTTGTCATTTTCCCTCCAGGAGATTGATTGGATGATAAAAAGAGCGAAGGTTCAAGATTAGCTGAAATACGCCATTCTGTCAATACTCGAATCGTGTGTGAATCGTGTGTCAGTCAGATGCTGTATCGTCTTCTTTGTTCTGGATTGGTTCGTTGGTCGGATTTCGGTTCCTCCTGTCAGGAAGGAGACGTTCTTTTGTTTTGAAATATCATGAACTGCGGTTATTCCGCGGTTTTTTGTTTGTTTGGATAAGATCTTTGGTACAATAGGTGTAATCAATTATGTCGATTCAAACTTTGGTTTTTAATCCAAACTTTTCTCTCACGTATACCTTGCGTAAACACACGAAAGCAAAAGGGATTCGAGTCGTTGTGCTTGCAGGTGGAGAAGTTGTTGTGACAATTCCAAAATTTTTGAATAAAGCCAAAGCAGAACATTTTCTTCTTCAAAAAACTGATTGGCTTCAGCAAAAAATCATGGAACAAAGTGCTGTTGTTGTGACTGACCTCACGATTCAATCAAAGGATCATTACAAAAAATATAAAGAGACAGCGAGAAAATTTCTTGTAACAAGAGTAGCTCTTTGGGCTCATACGTTAGGACTCTCCTATAAATCAATTAAAATTAAAAATACCCACACACGATGGGGAAGTTGTTCACGCAAGGGAAATCTGAACTTTCATTATAAAATCATTTTTCTTCCTACAGAGTTACAGGACTATCTGATTGTTCACGAGCTTTGTCATTTATGCGAATTGAATCATTCTCCAGCTTTTTGGCAACAGGTAAGTAAAGCTTTGCCTCAATATAAAATTCATCGAAAGAACTTAAGGAAGATGGAGCATCTTTAATTAACGAAAAAGACCACCCGATAGGATGGTCAGAAGTAAAAAAGGGGAGGATCAGTCGTCATCACCAACGTGACAGCAGTCATGAAGACGCTTCATTTTTTCAAACGTGCGACCACGGCGTCTCCAGTAACGGTAGCGATCAGCAGAGAATGTGACACAAGGATGCTTGCACCAACTGATTCCATGTAAAGCGATTTCATCATCGATCTTTGCTTCAAGCGTCCTTGAAGCCGTTGGCGGAGTTTCATCGAGTACCAGAATCGGCGTGCAGATTGGAAGAGACACAAGAACTGGTGAGGGGGCGGGTCTGTTTGCTTGTTTGATAGCTCGAGCAGTCGACATGCGTTTTAGCCTCCATGGTAAGAACGCAACGTGCATCATAAGGAAATAGAGGATATTTGTCAATCATTTCGGGCTCTATACTAAACAAGGTGGTGTATAACTAAAACATGACGCTATAGTTAGGG
>MGEY01000063.1:33038-39476 GCA_001791615.1 Candidatus Uhrbacteria bacterium RIFOXYA2_FULL_40_9 | reverse complement strand
TCTCGCGAGGGGTTGCATGGGGGTTTGTCGAAGTGCCCCGAAAAGACGGAGCGGTGGAACCGTACGCAAGACGCGCACGGAAGGGTTGAAAGAACAGAGGCGTGATATTACTACGGTTATTTATTCTGTCAAGTACATGTACAGTACATATTTCCTAAAATTTCCTTTAAATAATCAAATCTGTTCCCTGAATCCCCTTGACAAAATTCTCTATTTTCGATAAAACAGCACGTCTGCACGCGTGTGTGTGCAAGACGTTTTTTGCCCTTTACAACCTTTTTTCTTTCCTTCAAACCCATCCCCCGGAGAACTCCATGTCCATCCAGCGTGTTTGTGAAGAAACTATTCGCCCTTATCTCGTTTCCGTTGGGGAAACGGATGTCAATGCACGTCTGTCAACCATTGAAACTCAGCTTATAATGGCCGGTGTCCTGCTCCCTGCAGTCGCTGCTGAACTGCAACCGGAAGATCTCAAAGAAACAGGTCTACCCGTACCGATTCTACGACAGTTAGCAAAGGCCATCCGCGAAGATTCCCTTCCACGTGGCACCTTGGACGGAGACCAACTCCGACCTCATTCATTCGATCAGGTGGTTGGACATAACCACTTCAAACAGTTGATGCTGCGAGCTCTTCTTGCAACAAAAATGCAAGCAACTCCCATGGCACACATCCTGCTCACAGGTCCTCGAGGCCTAGGTAAAACAACCTTGGCTTTGGCGATCGCTCATGAAGCAGAAAAGGAAATCAAACTCCTAAATGGTTCTCAATTTCGCTCTGCAACAGATGCCTCCACGCAAGTTCTGACATGGAAAGATGGAGACATTATTTTCATTGATGAAATTCATGGAATGCATCGCTCCGCACAAGAAACCCTCTACAGTGTTTTGGAAGATCATCGTTTACCAATCACAGAAAAGCAACGTGGCGGAAGAGTTCAGACAAGTGTTCCAGCCCCACGGGTTACGATCATTGGTGCGACAACCAATCCCGCTAAGATGCTTGTACCATTCCGCAATCGTTTTACAACGGCTTATCTGTTGTCATTTTACACAGAAGCAGAAATGAAACAGATTGCCATGCGTTCTTGTCGTGTCCTTGGTTTCCGTCTGAGTGAGGAGGGTCTGACCTATCTCATTCATCATTGCCGTGATAACCCTCGGACACTGAATGGATTCCTGATGCAACTTTCTTATCAGGCAACAACAGAAAGGCGCTCAGATCTCCATGCACAGGATGTGCGATTCCTTATGGAACTTAATGGATTTGATGTCCTTGGACTTCAGCCGTTTGAACACACCTATTTGGAAACCCTGGAACGCCAGGGAGGAACAGCTAGCCTTGCAACCCTTGCTTCAGCCATGGATATGGAAGCTTCGGAAATTGAAGCCTCGGTTGAGCCTTGGCTCATTCGTCAAGGATGGGTCGATAAGACCTCTCGAGGACGCAGGCTTAAACGCACGCTTTCCTTTGCTCTTCAGCAGACAGAAACTACAGATCTTGAAGATGACGAAGCTCCAACAGATCCTTGTATCCGTCCCTCATCTGTTCTCACTTCTCTTCCTCAACCCTCTCACTAGAAAGGTATTTATGAACAAACCTCTTTTTCCTATTCTTTTGAAAGTTGATGGGACAGAGAAACCTCCTGCTGGAGCGCTCTTCTGGTATGAAATCGGCTGTAATGGAATTTTCATCGGAAAAAATTCTGGGATCATTTCTTCCCTAAGTCGTGTGAGTGAAGGAGGTATTCCTTTTCTCAAGCCTGTTGTCGCATATGCCGACCTTGCAGTTAATCTTCTGCCAATTGAACAACTTGCAATGATGTTGAACTTCTTTCGTGAGATTGATCGTCGAATGCAGACGGAAGTCAATGTTCTGCTTTTCTATCATCCTGAAAATGATGAATGGATGATCTATTGCCCTGAACAGGAAGTCACACATGGATCTGTTCATTATGATAACGACATTGCGTTTGATGGTTGGCTCAAAATTGGAACATCACACAGTCATGGAAACTTTGGAGCATTTCACAGTAGAACGGATCATCATGATGAAAGCCAACTTGATGGACTGCATATGGTAGTCAGCCAGGTGTCCTGTGACACTCCTGAAATTGATCTCATTATGATGGTGAATGGTCAGTCTTTCAAAAAGGATGTAGCAGAATACCTTGCAGGAGCTTGCTTGACGGAAGTTTCCATCCCTTACATGCGCTCTATCCCTCCTAAGAAGAAATTTTCCAAAGGAAGAGAAGCTCGTGTTGCAACCACTCCTGTCTATCCTTCCCCCATATCTCCGCCTGATCTGACATCTGGATTCACAAAGCAGATATTGAATGCACTTCTCAGACCAATACAAACAGTTCCTTCTACTTGCAGGAGTGGAGATATGGTAAGAGAAATTGAACCTCTCGTACCACTTCCTCCACCTGTCCAAACAACCGACTATCGTAAAGAGTCTCGCGTGGTTCTACAGCTTCCACCGGGAAAAAGGATTACGGACTACCCATTCCCTCAGGAATGGTTGGCGCGTGTAAAACGTAAGACCTACCCTGTGGTACAACCTGTGAGACAAGATGTTTCTGTCACAACAATTCCTTTTGCTTCCACGACTCCTAGGCTTTCTTTGTCAGATGCAGAGACTAGAGACGACCTCCCATTGTATGAAAGGTTTGACCTTGAAACTCCAGATGATCTCATGCAAACACCTCGTTTTGATCCCTTCCTTCCACATAGGAGAAAGCCATGAATGATACAAAACGCAAACCACTCAACATTGTTATTATCGGCATTGGAGGCGTGGGAAGCGCCCTTGCCTACAAGCTTGGACGTTTCTGCCAGTTTCTTCATGGATATGAAACTACGATCTGTTTGATTGATGGCGATACCTACGAGAACAAGAACGCCGAACGTCAAGTTTTTCCACGTATTGGGAACAAGGCTGAAGTGACGGCTCAAGAAGCCAGTGGGCAATTTGACCATGTGACTTTTGTGCCATTTGGAGAGTTCCTTACGCCAGACAATATCGACTTTTATCTTATGGAAGGACAGATCATTCTCCTGTGTGTGGACAATAACAAAACCAAACGTTTGGTGGATGAACACGTGAGTGCCATGGAGAATGTGGCTTTGCTCAGTGGTGGAAATGACTTGACAGATGGAAGTGTTCAGTTGTACCTTCGTCGGTCAGGTCAAAATCGGACAGCTTCGCTTTCAGAAATGCATGAGGAAATTGCCCATCCTAAGGACAAATCCCCTCATGAGATGTCTTGTGAAGAAAAAGCTGCCGAATCTGAACCTCAGCTCTTTTTTGCCAATGATATGGTCTCAACTCTCATATGTCAGGTTTTGTGGAATCTAGTGACAAATCCAGAGTACGCAGAGCATCCCCTGTTTGGGGAATGGTACTTCAATATGAAAACTGGTCGCATTGTTCCCTTTCCTCGTCCCCCCTCCCCCAAGCCACAAGGAGCCTAAGGCATGGCTACTCACACCGAAGCAGATCTTCAGAACAAGTCTTTGCTCAAACTTCGTCAGCTCTTCACAGAGATCACGGGTAATGAATTTGATAATGGCATGGACAAGCCTGCACTTGTGCAGGCAATCCTGGTACAACAGAAACGACAGGTCGAGCCGGCTCCTGCTCCTGCGCCCACCAGAAGGATTCGAAACAAGCCACCGACGACTCCGGCCACTGATCCCGAAAATAATCCTGTTGATGAAGAAAATGCCTTGGTCACCGTGACCTGTGGTTCTCATCCTCCCACTCAACTTTCTCTGGCAGGAAAAACTATTGGAACGGTTCGCCGTGAGCTCTCGCAGGCATTGAACATCACCACCTCGATGCGCGCGCGGGTGAATGGAAGCGAAGTCAACGACAACTATGTGCTCGAAGGTGGTGTGATTCTCGAGTTCGTTCAGCCCGCTGGTGACAAGGCCTAGTTCACTCTCAAGCGCTTAGAGCGCTTCCCGTAGCAACTGCTACGGGTTTTCTTTTTCAAAAAAATTCAAAAATTAAAAACCAACCGAACGGCTGGCTTTTACAAAAACAATTTTATGAGCTTGAAGATTCTCCTGTTTTCTCCGAAGACACTGCTTGATCAAAATCAATCATATACACACGTGGAGGCTTAGTAATATCAACCTTCCCCTGCTCATCACGATCAAAATAGACAACAAAATTTCCTTCATGCGGATGACCATGGGAAATTCCTATTTTTTCTAACCCTTGCATGATTCGATTCTTCTGTTCATCAATATTTTCACGATAAAATTCTCCCCAACGATGAATTGATGGTCCCTGTAAAACTCTTGTAGAAACATCAAGAATAAAAGGTTTGTGAGATTCTTTTACTCCAACAATGGGTTCGATAGGGATATAATCAAACCCTAACTCTTTCCACACATCTACGGCTTCGTATGCTTGTTTCCATGTTTCGTAAGCACTCCAAGGAATATGTCGAATAATGACTCGATTACGCAAACTCTTCTGTTCTTTTCCTGGGACACGATCTAAAAGTGTTATCCCTGTTCCTGTTTTTCTGAATTTTCTATGAAAAAAACGATCAGATTCATCTTTATATAGTGGGGTTGTTGCAGCTTGCTTTGCCAATTCTTTTAAATCCTTTTCTAAAAACCTCTCTTTTATTCGTTCTTGAGCTTCTTTGGAAAGCAGATGCAATTGCTCAAGAATATACCACGTTCTATTGAGCAATCTAGAAGACAAAGCTTTTTCCATAAGCCCTTCTCGATCTTGAGCAGGAGCAAATTGAATTTGTTTCATTGCTTCCTCTTCAACACTATTTATTCCACTTTCTAAACCCTGAAGAATAAACGCTGTGCGATCTTCCTCTGGAAGATATTGAATTCGACGTAATGCTTTTACTTGAACCCAAATGTCTCTATTTTTCAATGCTTTTTCTATCAATCTTTTTCGATCTTGAGCAGGAGCAAATTGAATTTGTTCACAAGCAATCATACAAATTTCTGTATTAAAATCATTTAATCCTTGTTCAATCACTTTCGTACGATCTCCTTCTGGTAAACAAAAAACTTGTTCTATTCCTACTGCAGTAATATCTGAAATATACGATGACAAACATTCTTGAATCTTTTCTATTCGATCAACTTCTGAAAGAAATTGAACTTGTTGAATAGCACAAACACCTGTATCCGTATCTCCGTTATCTATTGCTTGTTCAACAAATCTTTTACGAAATTCTTCAGAAAGATATTGAACTTGTTTTACTGCCTCTCGCCACACTTTCTGGTTAGGATGTTGAAAACTTTTCTCCATAAGTGAAAGTCGATCAGCTTCTGGAACAAAAACGAGTTGTTTTGTCGCTTCAACACCTAAAGAAAGATCCTTGTGCTCTAGACATTGCTCAATAAGCCTCACCCGATCACCGATAGGAGCAAACTTAATTTGTTTAGCGGCTTGAGTTCGAATACTATTCTTCTCATCAAGAAACCCTTCTTGAATCAGTTTTGTGCGCTCTGTTTCAGGAAGATATTGAACCTGTTCAAGAACAACCATACGTACTGAACTATCAGGATCTTTCATGCTTTGTATAACAAAAGTTGTTCGATGAACTTCTGGAATAAAGCGAACTTGTCCTATTGCATAGCATCGAATAATGTTTTGCTGTATATGTGATAACCCTTGCTCCACAAATCTTATACGATCCTGCTCAGGAAGATAGGGAATTTGTGCAAGACTTAACACACGAGAACGAAAACTATTTTGATTTAGTCCTTGTTCCACGAACTTCACACGATCCTGCTCAGGAAGATAGCGAGTCTGCTCCATGACCTCAAGAAAATCCTCGTGAAACTCATTTCCACTCTCAAATACTCGACGTATCAAATCAAGTCTTGTTTCCTGCATTCGTTTCTCAATTTGTTCATTCTCTTTTTGATACCTCTCTAAATCTTTTTCTGTTAATGTTGGATCACCAGGAAGATGATACATTTCCGCATTTTCTAAAGACGGCCCATGAGTTATTTCTTGTGTGGGTGCGGTGTGAAAAATTTCTGTGTGTTGAAGGAATTCTGACATAGAAATGCCGGCAAGGTACAGAGGCTTTGCCCTACTTTTTTACAATCTTTACAAAATGTCGTTTACCTTTTTGCAAAACAATTCCTTCTTTTGTTGGAACAATCATGGTCTCAAGAGAGTCAACAACTTGTTCATTCACTTTTACCCCCTTTCCTTCAATCGCGCGACGGGCTTCAGACTTAGAACTCACTAAACCTGAAGCAACTAAAATATCCACAATGTTTGTTTCTTGTTCAATTCGAAACTCTGGCATTTCGTGTGGAGTTTGTTTTTCCTTAAACATTTGATCAAAACGGTCTGATGCCATTTGTGCTTCCTCAACACTGTGATAAATCTTGATAATTTCTCGTGCAAGTCGTGCCTTTACATCGCGAGGATTTA
>MGEY01000063.1:18507-33031 GCA_001791615.1 Candidatus Uhrbacteria bacterium RIFOXYA2_FULL_40_9 | reverse complement strand
TTCTAATTCGTTTGCAATGGCTTTTACCTCTTCATCGCTAACCAAAGTACAAAGCTCAAATCCTGATACGATCATTTCATCCGTCCAACTCATTACTTTTCCAAACATCTCATCTGGAGAATCCGCAAGCGTTATCATATTCCCCTCGCTCTTTCCCATCTTCTTACCTGTTGGATCAACAAGTAATTTCATGGTTACTACAAACTTTTCCTTGTTCTTCAGACTTTTCATGAGTGAACGACCTGCAAGCATATTAAAGGTTTGATCATTGCCTCCAATCTCTCCATCCACATCCATCACCACACAGTCATATCCTTGCATAAGCGGATAAAGAAACTCATGCAGATGAATGGGTTTTCCTTCTTCCATTCGTTTCTCAAACATGTCACGCTCCAAAAGTTGTTGCACAGTAAAGTGTGAAGCCAGCTCCACAATATCTGCAAAATTCATTTTTTCAAGCCATTCACTGTTATATTTGAGTTCTGCAGCATTCTCTCCTTCAAACGAAACAAGCTTGCTTGCTTGTTCTTTGTAATTCGTCGCGTTCTCTAGCACTTGCTCCCGAGTCAGACCAACGCGCGTAGCAGATTTATCAGTAGGATCCCCGATCATGCCCGTGAAATCTCCAATGAGAATAATCAGTTTGTGTCCAAGATCTTGAAACTCTCGCATTTTTCGAAGCACAATCGCGTGTCCCATATGAAGATTAGGACCTGTTGGATCCATTCCTAAATAAAGCGTCAGTTGTTTTCCTTCTTTTAAACGTGCTTCCAAAAAATCTTTTGATGGATAGACAGCTTCGATCCCTCTGAAAAGCAAGTGGTCAATTTTTGATGAATCAGTGATAACGGACATAGAAAAATATTAAGAAGCAGATTGAATAAGATGGATCACTTCGTCGCGTTGTTGTTCCATTGTGGCTTGATCCACAGCTTCAAGAGTAAAACGGAGAAGTGATTCTGTATTGGAAGGACGAACATTAAACCAATAGGTAGGGTAAGTCACAGTAAGACCATCTAACTCCATGAGATCTGCATCTGCGTAAGCTACACGAATTCTTGCAAGTGTTGCTTCTTTATCTTCAACAACATAATTAATTTCTCCAGAATGAAAATATCGATAATAAGGGGCTGTCAATTCTGAAAATGTTTTTCCGCTCGCAGTAAGCTCTTGTAAAATTTGTATGATTGCTGTGACAGGTCCTTCATAAATCCCTGTTGGATAACGATAAAAGAAATGTCCGGAAGATTCTCCTCCAAACATAGCTCCCACTTCACGCATTTGAGCTTTGATAAGTGAATGTCCAACTTTTGTGAGTGAAGGCTTTCCTCCAGCTTCCTCAATGAGATCTTTAGTGATCTTCCCTGGACGGACATCATAACAAATGGTTGATCCAGGAAATCGTCGTAACATTACTTGAGCCAACATTCCGCGAATAATCGCAGGCTCTACTGTCTTCCCCGTGTTATCGATAAAGAAAATGCGATCTCCATCCCCATCTGTGGCAATTCCAAGATCAGCCTGTTCTTCTATAAGACGTTTCTTCATCTCAATAAGTGTTTCTTCTTTCATGGGATTGGATTCATGATTGGGAAAGGTTCCATCCATATCCCAATACATCCGTGTGACATCAACGTTTATTTTTTCAAACAAAGCATCAAGGTATTGCGCTCCCATACCATTTCCTGAGTCCACAATTATTTTAAACTTTTTAATCAGGGCATCCCCAGCATAAGTTATTTCTGCTTCCGCGGCTTTTTCAGGAATCGCCTCAATCTGCGTCACTATTCCCTGCTTTTCTGTTACAAGGAAAGTTTCTTGTTCCATAATATCTCTCATTTGTTCAAATCCGCTTTCTCCTCCAAGCGGCACAGCTTTTGCACGTACGACTTTGAATCCATTGTACTGAGCAGGATTATGAGAAGCTGTGACCATCAACCCTCCCTGAGCCTCAAGATGTCCTACACTAAAATAATAGGCAGGGGTTGAAACAAGTCCGACTTGAAAAACATCTGCTCCACATTCTGTTAGTCCTTTTATTAAAAATTCTTCCAAAACAGGAGATGTTTCTCGCATATCATGACCTACAACGACACGCAAATCCACTCCAGGATTTTCTTTTGTGAGAAAAGTGACATACGCTTTTCCAAGCGCATAAGCAAAAGCTTGTGTAATCTCTCCTTTTGATAATCCGCGGATGTCATAAGCCTTGAAAACATGATGTGGAACCTGCATAAATATGATTGACGTTATGGGGGAAATCCCGTACCATTTTATTAGAAAATTACTTACTTTCCAATACTTTTTATGGAAATTCTTCTTGTTTGCATCGTGATTCTTTTCGCGATCTCTGGTTGGCTTATTTTAACATACAATAGCCTGATTCGCTCGCGCAATCGTGCAGAAGAAGGCTGGTCAGATATTGAAGTTCAGCTCAAACGCCGTTATGACCTTATTCCAAATCTTGTGCAAACAGTGAAGGCTTATGCAACGCATGAAGAAGGAGTTTTTACTAAAGTCACGCAGGCGCGCTCTCAAGCGATGCAAGCAAAAAGCATGGAAGATCACACCCAAGCAGAAAACACTTTAACACAAACACTCAAATCGCTTTTTGCTGTGGCAGAAAATTATCCTTCTCTTCAAGCTGTAGGAAATTACCTTCATCTTCAACAAGAACTCACAGATGCAGAAGATAAAATCCAAGCAGCACGACGCTTTTATAACAGCATAGTGCGCGATTTTAACATCAAACTTCAGGTCTTCCCAACTAATCTGATCGCAAACACTTTCGGATTCCAGAAACGAGATTTCTTTGATGCTCCTGATGAAGCTCAAGAAACACCACACGTAAATTTCTCTTAACATGTACGACGAGATAACCAAAAATAATAGAAGAACCATCCTTCTGATCAGTATTTTTTCAATTATCATTGTGGTGCTTGGATGGTTTTTTGGTCTTTTACTGAATGCCCCGGAAACGGGAATCTTTCTCGCTGTTATTTTTGCCACGATCTTCATCCTCATAGGCTACTTCAAAGGCGATGTGGTTGCTCTGACCACAGCCGGAGCAAAGCTTGTTGAAAAAAAAGATCTTCCTGAACTTTATCGTCTTGTGGAAAATCTCTCCATTACAGCCGGAATTCCTACCCCAAAAATCTATCTCATCACTGATCCTGCTGCCAATGCTTGTGCCACAGGAAGAAAACCTGAAACAGCAAGTATTGCGGTTACTACTGGACTTTTGCAAATTCTAAGTAAACAAGAATTGGAAGGTGTGATTGCTCATGAACTCTCTCACATAAAAAATTATGATATCCGCATTATGACGCTTGTTGTTGTTCTTGTAGGTACGATACTTCTTCTTTCTGATGTCCTTTTGCATTCTTTTCTTTTTCGGCGTGGAAATTCACAAGATTCTCAACAAGCAACAGTTATTCTCTTTTTCATCGGGATTCTGCTCGCAATTCTCTCTCCTCTTTTTGCTCAGCTCATTAAATTTGCTGTGAGCCGATCGCGAGAATATCTTGCAGATGCTTCTGCCTCTTTACTGACACGTTATCCTGATGGATTAGCACAAGCTCTACAAAAAATAGCTGCACAAGATCTTCCTCTTAAACACGCAAATCATGCAACCGCTCATCTCTTTCTTGCCAACCCCTTTGATCCGCACGTAACAAAACGTTTCGAACACTTATTCAGCACGCATCCACCAATAGAAGAAAGGATTCGTCGATTACAAACAATAGGAGGACACTCATATGTCACATGAAATTGTTGAAAAATTTTCCACACATTTAAAAAATGCTCTTACAAAAGCGCTCACATTTGCTGTAGAACAAGGACAAGAAAGTATTCAGCCAGAAGTTCTGTTTTGGGCTATTGGAACAGAAAGTGGATGTGTAGCTGCAGAGATACTCAAAAAAGCACAAGTAAAAAAAAATCTCATGAATCGTTTGGTGCTTTCTCTTCCAAAACAAAAAAATCTGACTCCTTCCAATGAGTTAACACTAGAACTTTCCAAGGAAGCAAAACGTGCAGTAGAAAAAGCTGTGCTTACAGCCAGTGCCCATGGACATTCTTATGTTGGCACAGAGCATCTCCTTTCAGGTCTTTTACAAATTCATCCGACTCACCTCATGCATTTTTTTGAAAAAGAAAAAATTGACCTTTCTCTCATTCGTCATCAACTTTCTCTTGTGTTGAATGGGACCTCTCATTTTCCAAAACTTACAGAACATCTTTCTCCTGAAGATTCTGAGGAAACTCCCCTTCAAGAATCTCCTGAGAAAAAAACTTCGGCGTTAGAATATTTCGGAAGGGATTTGACCAGTGAAGAATTTCATAAAAAAATTGATCCAGTGATTGGACGTGAAGAAGAAATTCAACGACTTATGGAGATTCTTTGTCGACGAACAAAAAATAATCCTCTCTTAATTGGAGAACCTGGGGTAGGAAAAACAGCCATTGTAGAAGGATTGGCAAAACGTATTGCAGAACAGAAAGTTCCTGCTCCATTACAACACAAACATTTGATTGCTCTAGATCTCGCTCATGTGGTTGCAGGCACTATGTACCGTGGTGAATTTGAAGCGCGTCTTAAACAAATTATTGAAGAAGTTCAAGAAGACCCAGATGTCATTCTCTTTATTGATGAAATTCATGCTCTGGTGGGTGCTGGATCTGCATCAGGTTCTATGGATGCTGCAAGCATTTTGAAACCTGCTCTTGCACGCGGTGAAATACACTGTATCGGCGCCACCACGCTTGCAGAGTACAAAAAATTTATTGAAACGGATCGCGCTCTTGAACGCCGTTTTCAATCCGTTCTGATTAAGGAACCAGATAGCCAAAAAACACGTGAAATCCTGAAAGGTGTGGCTCCCTATTATGAATCCTATCATGGAGTTCGTATCTCTTCAGAAGCAATTGATTCTGCTGTTTCCTTTTCTGAACGTTATATTCAACATAATCAACTCCCAGATAAAGCCCTGGATCTTTTAGATGAAGCGCTTGCGTGTGTTCGTGTTTCTCAAACAGAAATAAATCCTCAAACAGAACACCACTATCTTTTGAAACGACAACTTCAAGAAACACAAGAAGCAAAAAAACAAGCCGTTCTGTCTGAACAATTTGATGAAGCTCTTCTCCTAAAAAAGGAAGAGGATCATCTTGCGATGTCTCTTCAAAACTGTTCTCCTGCAACTTCGCCTGTAATCGATTACACGATAACGAAACAAGATATTGCTCGTGTCGTTTCTCGCATTACAGGAATCCCACTAAAAGATATTCTTTCAGAGCAAGAAGGTTTTGAGCACCTGGAAGAAGAACTCTGCCGATCTATTTTAGGACAACCTTCTGCTGTCTCATTAATTGCACAAGCCTTGCGTCGTGCAAAAAGCGGACTTAGTGAACCAAATCGTCCTCTTGCTTCTTTCCTTTTCTTAGGCCCTTCAGGGGTAGGAAAAACAGAAATGGCAAAAGTCATTTCTCAAACCCTTTTTCAAGAAAAAAAATCTTTGGTTCGTTTAGACATGTCTGAATACGCAGAAGGATTCTCCCTTTCAAAACTTCTTGGAGCACCTGCTGGGTACGTGGGATATCAAGACCGAGCAAAATTAACAGATCAAATCAAACAACATCCACACTCTGTGGTTCTTTTTGATGAACTTGAAAAAGCTCATCCCGATGTGCAAAATATTTTGCTTCAAATCTTAGAAGAAGGAGAAATTACAGATGCCACTGGAAGAACGGTTAATTTCCGCAATGCCATCGTTGTTCTCACATCAAATGTAGGATTGGAACGTTTCCAACGTGCTGGTATGGGTTTTGTTCATGATCAAACTGCAGAACAACAACTTCTTCTTGCGGATCTTCGAAAAGAACTTGAAGAACGGTTTCGTCCAGAACTGATCAATCGTGTTGATCATCTGTGCCTTTTCAAACCTCTCACCCGTGAAGTCCTTGAGCAGATTGCCCAAAAACAATTAGAGGAACTCGTTTCTCGATTAAAAACACAAAACGTTCATATTACTATTCAAAAAGAAATTGCAACTTTCATTTGCAAACAGGCAAATCCTTTGTATGGAGCACGTGATGTTCGAAGGCAAATCCAAACGCATATAGAGCATGCAATAGCAGAACGCATTCTCAAAAATACCGGACGAAGTTTTACCATTAAACTACGCGGAAAAACACTCTCTGTGGTACAGACTCGTCCCTAATCTTTTCTATGGCAAAGGAGGTTACCCCCATTGAAGCGCAACGCCGAGCAACTCTTTACGAGAATGCAGCACGAAAAAAAGCCGCAGTCATGGTAGCTGCGCAAATTAGATTTGCTGCAGGAGCAAGACGCGCTTCAAAATACAATCGCGCAAAAACATTGGAAGGAATATCTGCCAATACACCTGTTCGTATTGGTACTCAATCAGAAAAAGCGACGACGGAAGAAATGGAAGAACAACAAGAACAACAAATTCCAAATCTCCCGGCAGGAGTTCAACTTCCTTCAGAAACATCTCAACCATCGCCAGAACAAAGACAAGAAGACTCTGTAATTCAAAGAGTAAACCAACTACGAACAGAACAAGCAAAAAATCGTATTGTGCAAAGACGTGGGGCTCTTGATTCTGCAAAAGACAAAGCAGAAGAGGAATTAAGAGCTTCTGTGAAAAAGACTGCGGAAGCAGCAATAAAACGTGGCGCTGTTTATGTTGTAAATCTGATTACAAGTGCTTTGAATATCGGCACAGAAGGCGTTGCTTTTCTTGTAGACTTTTTTATCTATATTTTTACGTTTGCATGGTTAAATGTTCAAATGTTTTACGGATCCTTTTGGACAAAAGGAAAAAGTAAACTCATTTCTCCTCTTTCTTGGGAGCCTCTTCCGATTCCTCTTCCAAATGAATGGCTTTATATAGCTCTTCTTGCTGCAGATATTTTTCTTGTTCTTCTTATTTTCTTTGCTTTGATGGGTTTGATTCTCTTTTTCTTTATGCTCACCTATCTTTGGAATAATCCAACAGAAATTCCCTTACTGTTCGGACAGATCCTTGGTACAATATAGTTAGTTTTGAAGTAAAAACTCTCTTTCTGTTTCTTATCTTTGCTCTATGATGATCACCCTGCGAACGAAACGAATCCTTGTGATTGTTTCTTTTCTTATTTCTGTCCTTGCGATTGGGACGGTCCTTTATTTCCTTTTCTTTCGACCGCTTGTTGAACCTCTTTTTGTTGAAGAACAAGAAGAAATCCCTGTGGTCACTCTTCCAAGTTCGGGAACTGGCACCCCAACAACGATCACACCAACAGAAACAACCACTTCAGGATTAGTCGAAGCTGAACCAATTGCTCGTGGAGGTTTAACAGAAACAACTGTTCTCACTACTTCTGCAGTGTCTTACGCTTCGCTTGATCAAACAAAAAAAGGCATAAACTTTTATAATCCTGAAGATGGAAAATTTTACACAATCGATGAAGATGGAAATGTTGTATTGCTTTCTTCCCATCAATTTCCAGAGGCGGAATCTGTTGATTGGAATATGGAATCAGATAAGGCCGTGATTGAATTCCCGGATGGAACAAATATCGTGTATGACTTCACCACCGAACAACAAGTCACACTTCCCTCCCATTGGGAGGATTTCCAATTTTCTCCTGTAACTGATGAAATCGCGGCAAAAAGCATGGGAATAGATCCAGATAACCGCTGGCTTGTAATCACCAATGCAAATGGAACAAATGTAGAAGCTATTGAAGCATTGGGTGAGAATGGAGAGAAAGTGGATATCAATTGGTCTCCAAACGATCAAGTGATTGCTTTTGCAGATACTTCACAACAACTCACAGGAAGTTTTGATCGACAAATTATTTTGCCCGTAGGAAAAGAGGGAGAAAATTTCAAAGGATTAACGGTTGAAGGATTTGGTTTTGCTTCGCTTTGGTCACCAAACGGAAAACAATTGCTTTATTCTGTGTCAGGAGAATATAGCAATTATGAACCTCTCCTTTGGATAGTGGATGCGACTTCATCCAACATGGGAGAAAATCGTCGTAGTTTAGGACTTCGCACCTGGATAGATAAATGTACTTTTGCTTCTTCCACAGAAATTTATTGCAGTGTTCCTCAATCTCTTTCTGCAAATGTCGGACTTCAGCGAGAGCTTGCAAAAAACATTCCAGACAATCTTTATAAAATTAATCTTTCAACAGGACAAACAAGTTTAATTGCGATTCCTGCGACTAATACCGTGATTAATAACCCAATGGTGAGTGCAGATTCTTCCCTCTTGTACTACAACAATGGACTCACAGGACAATTAGAATTCATTCGCTTGCGATAGTCTTTCCCCTCCTTTTTATGAAACATCTTTGGCTCTCTTTCCTAGTTATCGGCGGTTTAGCATTTCTGGTTGTGATTATTTTTTTCTATCAATCTCGCCCGATCAACCTAGAAATGTATTTTGAACAAACCGAAGTTGAAGCCATTGAGCAACCCACGGTAACTTTTGTAAATCCTTCAAAAGGTGCGGAAGAGGCCACTGTGACTTTTATTGTATTTTCAGATTTTGATTGTACAGCTTGTAAACAACTTGCAAACTCTCTCGATATTGTGCTTTCTGCTTATCCTGATTCTGTGCGAATTGTTTGGAAAGATATGCCACAAGAATCCATGGATGGTATTGCCACAGCCGCTGCTATTGCCGCTCATTGTGCACAAAAACAAAATCGCTTCTGGGAATATCATGATGCCCTTTTTACAAGACAAAGTTATCTTTCTGAAGATCAATTCCTTCAAATTGCCACAGATCTTGGAATGGATAGTGAACGTTTCACTTCTTGTTATGCAACCCAGGATACTCTCGCTATTGTCACGCGTGATTATGAGGAAGGATTAGGATTAAATCTAATTGCGGCTCCGACCCTGTTTCTGAATGGAGAATCCCATGTTGGAGCTATTTCTACACAAGACCTTTTAACGGTTGTACAACAATCATTGACTCAACACTAATGTATGGGCAAACGCATTTTCCTTTGTTTCCTTTTCTGCATTTCACTTCTCTCTTTTGCTTTTCCTGCTTTTGCTGAAGATAATAATTGTTTTTGTTGGTATAATCCAGACCTCAATTTCGATGAAGCTCCTTACTGTAAATCCTATTATATTGCCGTTGAAGTTAATTGTGAAAATTTTTGTTCTTCTCAATTTGGTGAAATGTATGCTTCTTACATGTATTCAAGACATGAAGAAACTATTTCTATCTATGCAGAGCATTGTGCGAAATATGTTGATCCATCAACTGTCGTTACTGAAACAAGTGAAGAGATTGTTTCTTATTTAATTCCAGAGCTTTCTGTTCCTTTTCGTAGTGATTTTGCTTTTTCTCCTATTACAAAAACAGGGAGTACAATCACGATTGGATTCCTTGGTGATTATATTTCAAGCCTTTATCAATGGCTTATTGGGACCATGATTCTGATTGCTATTGTCATGATCATGGTGCGTGGGGTGCAATACATCATAAGCGGAACTGGAGGAAATACTTCAAAAGCCATGACAGGAATCCGCAATGCGGTCATTGGACTTATTTTACTCATGAGTGTCGTAACAATCTTAGAAATTACTAATCCAGAATTAACACTTTTTCGAGCGCTCACTATTACAGATATCACGGAAACGCCTCTCTTGCCTTATGGAGAATCTACGCAAGATTCTGTGAATGGCACACTTTATACGGCTCTTGGCGCACCTACCGCGGGAAATATCTTAATTTTGAATGGTCAACAAGTGGCAGATGATATGGTGACAAGTCTAGAAAATGCTGCAAAGACTATTCAAACAAGTGGCTATGGCATGATTATTACTTCTGGGGTGCGTTCCATGCAAAAACAGCTCGCTTTGATTGCACAAAATTGTAAAAATCCAGCTGGTTCTGCAACCTGCGATCCAAAAGAAAATCGCCCACAAACGTGTATTTTGAAAGATAATGATCCAAAAAATTGTCCTCATACCACTGGTCATGCGGTTGACATTTGGGCTTCTCATGAAGTGAATGGAACAGCTGTTCAATGTATTGATCAAAAAACCTGTCTTTCTGATCTCACAGCGTGTTTTGAAAATGACTGTCAAAAAACTCTCATCTCTGCTATGCAGGCCGAAGGATTTTGTGTGCTTGCCACAGAACCATGGCACTTTGAAAAACCACAAATGTCTACTTCATGTAGAGGTGCTCACTAAAGTTCTATGTTTATCTGTTCAAAATGTGATGCCCAATCTTTGAAATGGTCGGGAAGGTGTACAGAATGTGGAAGTTGGGGAACGATTTCTGAAGAAGGAGGAAAAGCTCCACAAGCAAAACATCTTCCAAAGAAAAAGGCTGTTGCTCAAAAAAGCACCCCGCTTTCTGAACAAACAAAACAAGAAGAACACGAACGCTTCTCAACAGGAATTGAAGAAATTGATCGAGTTTTTGGTGGAGGAATTGTGAAAGGAAGTTTAGTCCTTATTGCTGGTGAGCCAGGAATTGGAAAATCTACACTTGTCGCTGCGCTTGCTGGTCATCTTTCTTCAAAAACAAATTCTGTGCTTTATGTTTCTGGAGAAGAATCCCCTTCTCAACTTTCTTCTCGTTTTGCTCGCCTGAAACAATCTCCAGAATTTATCAACATTATTGAACCTTTTCCTGTTGAAACACTCATTGCCACAATTGAAAAAGAACACCCTGCACTTGTGGTCATTGATTCCATACAAACGCTTTCTTCTTCTGAAATTGAAAGTCCTCCAGGAACACCAACTCTTGTCCGCTATGCGACTTCCTTACTTTTAGATTTAGCCAAACGAACAGGTATTTCTATTTTACTGGTCGGACAAGTCACTAAAGATGGAAGTGTTGCAGGCCCGAAAACCTTGGAACATTTGGTTGATGCCGTTCTCTCGCTCGAAGGTGATCCTGTTCATGCCTATCGTCTTTTTCGATGCAAAAAAAATCGTTTTGGCAGCACAGATGAAATTGGGGTGTTCGAAATGACTTCCACAGGATTGATTCCTGTACTCAATCCTTCTGAATGTTTTCTTAAAGAAAGAGCAAACACTCCTGGATCTGTGATTACCGCAACGATTGAAGGATCCCGAGTTTTTCTGGTAGAAGTTCAAGCTCTTGTGGAAAAAACTTCCTATGGCATGCCTGTGCGTCGCGCTTCTGGGTTTGAACAAAATCGATTACAAATGTTGATTGCCATCTTGTCTAAACGTGCAGGAATTAAACTTGGCGATCAAGATATTTATGTGAATGTGATTGGGGGTCTTTCTTTGGAAGAACCTGCAGTTGATCTTGCTATTTGTGGAGCGATTGTAAGTGCTGTCAAAGGAACCATCAGCCCAGCGACTTCCCTCTATCTAGGAGAAGTTGGACTTGGCGGAGAAGTGAGATCTGTTCCCCTGCTTGAACGACGACTCGAAGAAGCAAAACGAATGGGAATGACACAAGCTTATATTCCATCAAAAAAAATCCCAAAAACTGTAGGGATTGAACTAAAAATGATCAGTAGTCTAAAAGAATTATAATCACTGTTTCTCAATCATTCATTCCAAATGAACGTTTTCAAATGTTTGTTCGACACGTTGTTTAATGAGCGGATGTTCTACAAACTCTGGATCACTCTCAAGCAATTTCAAAGCCCAATCACGGGCTTTTTTCATTATCTCTACATCTGCTGGAGTAGCGAGTTGAAAATCAGGAAATCCTGATTGACTATTTCCAAACACATTTCCTGGGCCACGCAATTTCAAATCTTTTTCTGAAAGCACAAAACCATTTGTTGTTTCAACCATTGCTTGTAATCTTGATCGACTTTGATCGGATAGTGTTTCTGGCAAAAGGTAACAATAGGACTGTTGATCTGATCGCCCAACACGACCGCGTAGTTGATGTAGTTGTGCGAGCCCGAATCGTTCCGCTCCGATGATGACCATCACCGTGGCATGCGGAATATCAACCCCAACTTCTACAACTGTGGTAGCAACAAGAACATCAATCTCTTGATCACGAAATTGTTGAATGGTTCTTGTCTTCTCTTCTGCTTTCATTTTTCCATGAAGTACAGCAAGACGCACACCTTTGAGTTCGGATTGTGACAGTTCTTTTGCCACCTCAGTCACAGATTTCACCCCCAGACGATCAGAAGGATCAATAAGCGGACACACCACAAAAACCTGCTCCCCTGCTTGAATCTGTGTCTTAATATGCGCCCACATTCCGGATCGTTGTGACTCTGGAACAAGTGCTGTTGCAATCGGTTTCCTTCCTTTTGGCATCTCGTCGAGAATGGAAAGATTAAGATCACCGTATAGAGTAAGCGAGAGTGATCGCGGAATCGGCGTGGCAGTCATGGACAAAAGATGTGGTGCTTGCCGATCCCCTGTTTCTAGAAGGGCATGACGTTGCTCAACCCCAAAGCGATGTTGTTCGTCGATAATGATGAGTGCAACTTTTTGAAGAGGAACGCTCTCCTGCAACAACGCATGTGTTCCAACAACACACTTCACTTTTCCTGATTCGATCGCTTCAAACAATTCCTCACGCTTCACTGACTCTTGCCCAATCTTACAATGTCCTCGTGAAAGTAATCCAATTGACTGATCAAGGAAGAAACCCAGTGCCTCTTGCTGTTGAGAAGCGAGGATTTCTGTTGGAGCTAAATAGACCGTGAGAAAGTTGTGTCGCAACACCTGTTCAATCGCAATCGCAGCCACCACGGTTTTTCCAGACCCAACATCCCCTTCTAACAAACGATTCATTGGGGTCGGCTTTGCAAGATCCTGCAACATTTCCCAAGCCGCTCTTTTTTGTGCGTTGGTAAGAACGAAAGGAAGAGAAGAAACCAAAGTTTTTAGAAAAGGTTCATCAATGGGTATCACATGAGCTGATGTTTTCTCTCGCTGCTTGCGCACTTGAGCAAAAAGAAGTTGATGAAGAAAAAGTTCATCAAACTTGAGACGTTTAATGGCCATCTGCAAAGATTCTGGTGATTCTGGAAAATGGATCTCCCTGATGGCTTGAGTAAGAGATGGATAGGCTTCACTCTCTCGTAAGGAAGAAGGAACCCAATCGATCAATTCTTCAACCGTTCCTAAGGCAACAAGCATGGCCTCACGAATCCGACGCATGGTCAGTGATCCTGTTAGCCCATACACAGGAATAATCCGACCGGTTTGAACTCTCTTCCCTTTTGGTTCATACACAGGGTTTGTCAGCGAAAGACCATCGCGATCATCTATCCTGCCTGCAAGAGAAACTTCTCTACCGGGCTTTAATGTTTTTTCAAGATAAGGTTGATTGAACCATGTCACCGTTATCTCACCGGTTTCATCTTCTACTATTGCTTCCGTAATCGTCAGCTTTTTTCGTTTAAAAGATTTACGCGATTTGATGGAACAAATCGTTACATCAATAGTGACAGTCTCTCCTACAGAAAGATCTTGAATGGATTTTTTCAAAGAAAAATCATCAAAACGAAACGGCATGTAGAACAAAAGGTCTCGCACAGAAAGAATGCCAAGATTTTTAAAATCTATACGTGCCTTTGCCCCAATACCAGGGAGCAGAGAAACCGTGTCTGAGAGATGAATCCCCATATGGCTTTATCTTAATGGAAATAAGCCTTTTTTGCACGAAAGTAAGATTTGTGTTTTCTTTTACAACATAAAAACACCAGATGAACTGGTGTTTTTATGTGGTGCGCCCGGCACGACTTGAACGTGCGGCCTTCAGTTCCGCAAACTGATGCTCTATCCAACTGAGCTACGGGCGCATAGAAAAAACTTCTAAAATAAGCAATCTCTCGTCTCATGGCTATATGTTTCGTTCAACGTAGATCTGTATACGTTTCACTCCAATGCTCGCCATTCAATAACTCTACACCTTATACAGCCGGCGGATGACGTCTGTCAAGGTTTCATCTGCTCGTTCAAGATTTTCTAAACAAAAATTTAACAAATGTTCACGCACAATATTTGGATCTGTGTCTCCAAGAGGGACGGAAAGCAAAGGTCTCCAACTCGTGTGAAAATCCACATAAAGATTTTTTACTTGTGGAGGTTCATACACAATCGAGAAATCTCTAATGGCTCGATATTCATAATACGCATCTCCTACAATAATTCCTGTATTGGTAATGATCACATCGACTTGATCTGGTTCTTTATATAAGGAAACGAGAGTGATGATGCCAATCATCAAAATAATAACTGCAAAAAGGAAATTAGCCGTCGCCATCGCATAAATGATCAAAGCAATGCCGAGAATAGACATCACAATGAACCATGCGCGTGATCGCTGATGCTTTGGATATTCGTCTACGTGCCAAGAAATCAATCCTTCTCCATACAGAGAAGGCATCTTCTCTTGATCTTCTTGGTAATATTGTTCCTCCATAAAACAAAGGCTTAGATAAGAAAATAATGTCAGAATACGGCAAACCTTCGGTTTGTCGCCATCCCTTTTTGTTCAATGATTCATTCAACAACAAGGGA
>MGEY01000063.1:13481-18410 GCA_001791615.1 Candidatus Uhrbacteria bacterium RIFOXYA2_FULL_40_9 | reverse complement strand
CCAATTTTTTTTAAGGATATCTCTGTATTGTTTACGAAACAATGCTCGACCCTCTGATGTTTTCAAAAAACGTTCTCTTCTTTGTGCATCACTTTGCAAAGAATAAGCCTCATACCCAATCAACTTTACAGGAAGACGATGTTTTGTCGATTTTACCTTTCCAGCTTGATGTTCAGAAAATCGTCTTTTTAAATCATTGGTCAGGCCTGTATAGACCATGTTATTTCCCATTAAAAGAAAATAGGTATATGTCATATCGTTACTTGGATTCGCCCGGTCATTCGACCGGGCGCCCAGATGTCTATCTGGGCGAACCCCCGCACCGGCTAAAAACCGATCTAACGGTTTAGCAAACCCTTGCCCAGTCGTCTGACTGGGGTCCCCTTCCCGGTCATTCGACCGGGCAGGCAACCACTTGGGTACCTCTCCAGTCTCTGAAATGTGCGTGAAAAGAATACGTGATCTTCCTAAAAAAATCAACTTATTTGTTATTTTTTAAGGAAATGCAGATATTTTATTCTCTACCCCCCTTTAGCAAGAACAACTCCCCATACTACTTTTGCCCCATGCTCTTTGAGACACTGTGCTGCAGCATTCATGGTTGCCCCTGAAGTAAACACATCATCACAAAGAAGAACGACATCTGGTACAGGTAATTCTGTGAAAAAAATCCCTTCTAAATCTTTAAAAGAACGTTTCTCTTGTGCTCGCATGGCTTGAGGTGCATGCCTCTTTATTCTTTTCAAAAGTGGAAGGCAAGGAACCCCAATCTGTTTTGCAAAAAAATCACCAAAAAGCTGAGCCTGATCAAAACCACGAAACCGTTTTCGACGTATGTGAAGAGGAATAGGTATGACAGCTGTTGCGGAAAGAGGAATTTGCAAACGCATTTTTTTTGAAGTCATCCATGTTTGTAAAACCGCAAAAGCTGTTTTATCTCCAATATATTTCCATTGCTGAATAGCCTCTCTCACGACTGGGTCTCCATACA
This sequence comes from Candidatus Uhrbacteria bacterium RIFOXYA2_FULL_40_9, assembly GCA_001791615.1. Taxonomy (GTDB): domain Bacteria; phylum Patescibacteriota; class Patescibacteriia; order UBA9934; family GWF2-40-263; genus UBA12396. Next base: position 17,419 of record MGEY01000063.1, on the reverse strand, counting down.
CAGAAAAAGCAGATAAGCCATCAAGAGCTGTTTCTTTTTGACAGTGATCACAGGTTCTGTCCGAACCAAGAGCATGACAAAAAGGACAAGCAGGCTTTGGAGGTTCAGGACAATACGTTTCTTGGCAAGATTGACACCAAAGAGTTCCTTCTGCTTTACAACGTAAACAAAAGTGAGGAAACAACATCTTTTGCCAAAAATCCATACCCCTTATTGCCACTCTGCAACATCTACTTTCCACATTCCCTGTTCCCAAATCAACTCGAGAAAAAGTGTCTGATAAATAACACTCATATCCTGAATGGTCCCTCGAGATTCTTGACGTTGTGTAGACACAGAGGTTGTTGCTGTTTTTGCTTCTTCATCAAAATCTAAAATCTTTACATTGAGTACTTGTGTTGTGACGGCATAATAATCATCAGAACTTTTTGCAGAATCTAAATAGTTTTGTGTATCCGCAGCAAAACGATCAGTCATAAGGACAAGAACATCTCTCAAATTCGCAAAATCAGATTCTGTAGAATAACTCCCATACCGTTCTGTAAATGTATCAGACAAAGAACGCACTGCTGATTCGCTAACTAATTGTTGTTCTCTTTGTATGTGCTCCTCTTCGCTTTCTTGAACAACCGGTTGTTGAATAATGGTTTCCTCTTGTTTTATTTCTGTGGATTTTTCTTGCTTAGGAAATGTAGAAATAATAAAAAGCGATAACAAAATGGCAATAATCAAAATAGCCAAGAAAATGAGAAGTCTTTTTGTGCGTAGTGAAAGTGACATCATATATTCCGTTACATTTGAGAAGGGAGATGGGTTTCTTGATCTAGGACTTTTTGCGCGGCTGCTTGAGCCTCTTTTTGTTTTTGTAGTTCACGTGCGTCTGCTTCCATATCAAAGACTTCTTGTGGGACAGCTTGAGAGGCTTCTTCTGTGCTTTCTTTTTCACTCGCAGATTCTTCTGAATGAAATTGCGCATCAAATTCTTTTTTGGCCTGTTCAATTTCTAACAATTGTTGAGGATTGGTTGTCACAATTTGATCTTCCGTATAGGACGCAACAATTTTTACGGCCGCATGTTTTTGTCCTGCAAAGAAAATCCCCTCTCCAACTCCAGACTCCAATAACAAATACTTTTCTCCATCTGTTAACTGAAACGTTTTTTGAATAAGGTCAATAGAGGCAGGAGATTGTTTGAGAAGAAGTTGAATAGCAGAGTTGGTCACAATAGCCTGACCATACGGAGATAGAAGAAAATCGTTTACATCTTGAGTAATGGTCGTCACTCCTAAGAAATATTTTCGTGCGCGTTTTACAAGCGCAAAAATAAACTTTGCAGAATCTTCATGTTGCATGAGCCACCAAGCCTCATCAATCACCAAAATACGCTTCTTACTTTCTGAACGCACGACGTTCCAAATGTAAGTAATGATGTTGTAAATGGCCACGGGTCGAAGTTCATCTTCCAAATCGCGCACAGAATAAACAACAAGCTGATTATTCATCTCTACGGTTGTTGGAGAATTAAGCAATCCTGAAAAAGTTCCTTCCGTATATTTCTTAAGTCGTTCAACTAAATCCATGGCCCCTTCCATTCCTTCCAAAACATCTTGAAAATCTTGCAAAATTGGAGGATCAATCGTAGTTAAATCTTTTGTTTCTGCGGTGATGTCTTTCTTGGCATAGGTCTCGATCAAAGCACGATCAAGTAAAGAATCTTCTTCAGGAGTAAACCCGACAATACCTTTTTCTCCCAAAGGTTTTCCAATCATGATGCGAAGCAATCCTTTAATCGTAATAACCGCACTACGAATAATATCATCCACTTGGGTCTCTTCTCCTTTTGCTCGAGGAAGATCAAAAGGATTCACTTTTGCTTCTGAAGCAAGAGAAATACTGACATATGTTCCCCCAACCGCATCAGAAAGATGCTTATATTCCATTTCCGGATCAATCGCGATCACATCTACTCCCATCATTAAGGAACGAAGAATCTCTAGTTTGATTGCATACGATTTTCCTGCTCCAGAGGTAGCGAATACTACAGCATTGGCATTTTGCAAACTGAATCGATCAAACAAAATCAAGGAGTTATTGTGACGATTAATACCGTATAAAATCCCGTTATCTGAAGTTAGATCCGCGCTAATGAATGGAAAAGATGCCGCAATTGGAGAGGTATTCATGTTATAACTCACCATGAGTTCATCATTGGCAAGAGGGATGGTTGAATTGAACCCTTGCTCTGATTGATAGAATCCCGCTTTGGTGTAAATGATTTTACTTCCAAGTAAGGATTCTATCTCTTCAGTATTACGATCAAGTTCCTCAACATCTTTTGCATAAATCGTAATGTAAAACGCAAACTGGAAAAAGTGTTCAATTCCTTGTGTAAGTGCATCACGTAAAGCTTCTGCATCACGCAATGCGGTTTCTTTCTTTGGATCGCGAGCTGCTCCTTTTTCTGCTTGTATCATGATTCCTGCTTCTAAAATACCGACTTTCTTTTGGAGTTGCTTCAAAATCACATCAGCTTTGATTGGATAAAAGAACATGCCAATATCAAACGTCAAATTCAAATTGATAATTGGCGCGCTCCATCCAAGACCAATGTGGCGCGGATAGGTGATCACAAAAATCGTTCGCGTATAAACTCCAGAAAGTTTCAAACAGTTTGCGCTAACCTCAAAAGAAGAAGGAGCAATAATATCCTTTACCGTCACAACCCCACGTCGATAAATGCGCTCTTCTTCCAAAGTTTGTTTTTCTGTAGCTAATCGTTTTTCTTCTTCTGTAAGGACTCTTGGTTTTGCTGGCGCAACGGGCCTTTCTTCTTTTTGTATTTTTCCAATTTCAATAGGCATACACGCTATTCTTCATAACGAACCTTTGTCAGATCCGCTAATTTTTCTTTTCCAAAAATATCTGGATTATAAACCGTGAAATATAATTCAATCAGGCCTTGTGTATCTAAACGTACAGTGTTGAGTCCCATGCTTGCGAGTTGTCCAGAAAGAATCTCTGTTCTGCGTGTAAGCTGTTCTTGACGTTCTAAAATTTGTTTTTGATTAAGCTTAGCTGCAGAAGTTGGAGAAAGAACATCACGCACACGAGCAAAAAAACCTTTACGTTTATTACTTAATGGATCATAAGGCACGATCATGTAGAATCGTTTTTGCATAATCTCTCCCATTTCCACAAGTTCTGATACGAAATCTGTATAATCAGCGATCTGAGAACGAAGAAGATCGTTTCCTGTTTCTCTTTGCTGTTTATGAAGAGAATCTAAATAGGAATCAATGTTCATTTTTCGTGAATGGATCACAATTTGAATCGAATGTTCTAATCCATTCAAAAACGTAATATAAGCTTGAATAATTGCCTCCTGCTCATCTTCAGACTTCAAAGCAAAGTTAATACTCGATACCATCATGACAGACCGTACGGTTCCATCTTTCAAAATCACCAGATCATCTCGAATCTCTGCAATATCAAGATGTTGTTGTGTAGATGGGGCTAATTTTTTCTTTTCTTTTGCCATAAAAACAAATCATGGTTGAGGTCAAAAAACTGCTTATTTACGAATCGTTTTCATCTGGTTTGTAAATGCCTCCAGTATCTACAACAAGCGTCAATTCTCGTAAACGAGAAGTTCCTGGAGCTGTTTTTGGAATAAAAGGCAAAGGAACTTCTTCTGCTTTTCTTTCAAGATACTCTCGTAATTGAACATCACTCTTTTCTTTGTTCCATACACGCAAACGAGGTCGGCGAAATGTTTGCATGATGTTAAGAAGAAAAAAATGAAAAGGCATACCATTCACTCGGAAAAACGCTAAAATAATGGCAAACAGAAACAGTGGAATACCCACAATAAGAAAGGTAGTGAAAGGAAAAATTTTATAAAAGATTCCTTCAAAAACAACAACAACCATCATAATTAC
>MGEY01000063.1:0-13465 GCA_001791615.1 Candidatus Uhrbacteria bacterium RIFOXYA2_FULL_40_9 | reverse complement strand
ATAGGCCCCATGATCGTGTCTTCTGCATCAATAAATTGTGGAACAACAAACTGTTCTGGCATAACACGATTTAATAACGAAACAATTCATTCAATTGCATAATGGCTTGAAGTTCTTCCTTTTTTAGAACCTCTCTATTCTGTCCTTGTTGTTCGTCAGCATAAGTAAAAATATTTGCTCCAGAAAGCACAGCTCCTTTTGCAATGGCTACATAAGCTTGATGTAAAGGGGCATTTCTCCAAGCCTGAATGGCGGCAATACGTTGTTCCTCCCCTTGCTCAGCAAGAAGATCAATTTTGTCTTGTATTTTAGAAAGGGCTTGTTGTGGGGTAGCCCCAAGACGACGAAAATCTTCCACAGTTAAACGTTGAAGTTCTTCAAGTGGACCAGCAAGACGTTGAGAAAAACGGACATCTTGTACACTTGGTCGTCCTGATGTTTTTTCAGAGATGGTTGGAGAGGAATGAGAAACTTCTTTTTTCGAAAGAACGGGTTTTGAAGCTTCAATAACCTGACGAACTTTTTGTGTATCAATCCGTTCTTCTTGCCGACGGAAATGTTCTTTTGCAGAAATTGCCCCTGTATGCCGAGCTCCTACTGGCGCAAGAGGTGCCATTTTTTGTTGAGGAGGTTTCCCTGTAATTTCTACATAACGTTTAGCAAGGAGCTGATCTTCTTTCACAGCTTGTACAAACTTTTCTTCTTGCTTTTCTTGTTTTTTCCCTTGAAAAACTTGTTTCTGTTCTTTTTGAGTAGTGTGATGATGAGCCTCTTCTTGATCAAATGCTTTTTCAATCAATTCCATGGTGTGTGAGAGTTTCTCGCCACTTAGTGCAATTCCCCCTTGTTCTAAAGCATCCTCAAGTTGTTGATAGGTTTGTCTTGCACTGCGAACATGACGTAAACGTGAATCAACCAATCGTTCAAAACGTGTAGATTGATCTGGAGTCAACACTAACCCAGCTTGCTTCTGAATTTCCTGCGCAATCTGGGAATGAGAGTGTTCTGAGGTTTTTTGTGTTTGAAAAAGTTCTTTCTTCTCAGTGACCAAATGCTCTATCTCTTTTTCATCTTCTTGAGAATATACGCCAAGATCTTTCTCTTTCTTTAGAGAAGGAGGAGAAATCTTGGGAGGTTCAGGTTTTAGAGGTTCAGGTTTTAGAGGTTCAGGTTTTAGAGGTTCAGGTTTTAGAGGTTCAGGTTTTAGAGGTTCAGGTTTGGAATAAAAAGGTTTTTTTGGAATCACAATTTGTAAAAAACCTTTTTTTTCAGAAATATAGGCAAGCAATCTTTCTGCTTGATCTTCGGAGAGTTCAAGACCTCCAATCTTTTTTGAGCGTATAAGGGTTTGATGCGTTTCACTCTGATCACGAGATTCATTCAAAAAAGAAAGAATAATGAGATCTGCGCGATGAGCCATCACAGAATCTTGAAAAGAAACCCCAGATTCAATCACTGCTTGTTTGGCAAATTCTTCTGCTGTGACTTGAGGAAGCACAGCACTTTGCTTTCCTTCAAGCCCTTTAAGTGAACCTCCCCATTGCACGATTTGTCCGGAAACATCCCCTATCACTCCTGCAATAGGCATAAGACGTTCAACAGCGATCTGTGAAGCAACCTTAATGGTTTCTTCTTTTTTTATTCCAAGCTCTTCTAATTCCGCAGGTAGGGTCGCGAGTTCTATTTCTCCGAGCGCGATGCTTTCGATCAGTCCTAAAATCTCAGACACAGCACTTTTCTCTAACCCATACGTTTCCACGATTTTTTTTGCAAACGCAAAACCCTCCATGTCACTCAGGAAAAGAGCAACATCCTCTGGAAGACTAGAAAAAGTGCGTGGATCAGACATAATTTAGAAAAGGAGAGAACTCAAGGGTTAGTTTGTATTTCTGTAATTTGATCGTATAAATCTTTAATCATATCTGCATACTTCTGGAAATCTGGACCTGTTGCACTCATACGCAAACCTGTTAAGCGAACGATTTCAGCTTCAATTGCCTCAATTTTTGGTTGAAGACTATCAACAAGTTGTTGTTTTGTTGTTTTTAATTGAGCTTGGGCATCAGCAAGCAAACGATTTGATTCAACCAATTTTTGCGTAAGCATTGCATCTTCATCATTTAATTCATCAAGATCAAACTGGGCATCTGCATCTCCTGCAGCTACTTTTGCCACAAGAGCAGGACGCTCAGTAATAGCAATCTCGTCTTTTCGTTGTGTTGTTGACTGGATATTCGCTGTTTGTTTTGTCATGGTTCTTTGAGCATTATTATACTGTTTACGTGGCTTACTCACGGTACTTGCGATTTGTGTTTCAAACATGTCCTCTACTTGTGTAATAGAAACTAGATCATTTGGATCTGCTTCGCTCTTTGCTGCAGCCATAATCTGGAAAATTTTTCTTTGAAGATCTTGGCTTCCTTTTGCTTGTGGGTCTTTTTTGATTTGTGCCAAAGCCTTCTTTAGGGCATCTGGAGTAAGAGAACCCATGGCAAGACCAAGAGATTTTGTCTCTCCCGTAATTTGTGCCAACATGGTGTCACTCATGAGCCCAATCAGTTGTGGATTACCTGCAAGGGTGGAAGCAAAAACTTGTTCTTGACCACTCTTTACAGTTCCTGCTGTTACATCAAATCCTCCAGCTTTCTCCATAACAGCAGCCGTCACAGAATCACGATTGGTATCTGGCAATTCTCCGATGCGTTGCGAAGCAAGAAGATATCTTGCTAATTCTTCATTTCGACCAACCGCATCTGCATTCACATACTTAATAATTTCTTCAGGAGCAATTTGAGAAAGATCTTTGCTTGAAGTCATACCAGCCAAAAGCTCACTCCTGCCAATACCTTTGATAGCCTCTGTGCGTTGATCAGCAGTTAAAGACGTGTTAGCCATGACCGCTTCGGTTTGTTCAGCAATATTCTTTTTCTTTGCTCCCCCTTGTCCTTTTTGGATCGCTTCCCATGCACCCATGAAGTCATCTACTTCTTCCATTTGCCCGGTTGTTTGATTAAATTTCTTCACTTTGATCCTAGTATTTGTCTTGATCTTCTTGATCTGTGCAATGACTCGTTCATCTGCTAGGGCAGAATCGTCCAAATTTTTAACCTTTTCCCAAGAATCAATGTTGGATAATTTACCCGTAATATCCGGACGAGAGGTTTCGAAATCTTTAATTTTTGATGTGGCATCTGCATCGTGTCGATACATTTCCTTCATGTCCTTGCCATAATTTCCCCACAATTTGTCAAGAATACCCGCAGCTTCCAATTTCTTTCGTTGTGCGGGATCAGCCAAAGCCTCTTGAAGCAAAGACATCGCCTCGCGCTTTCCTGCGGTCGTTCCTGGTGGCTTGTGAGCAAACTTTTGTAATTGATTAAACTTGGCATCTTTGCCGACTCCCTCCCACTTTTTCATTGGTTCACGAACATCAGCAACCACACCTTTTTCAAGCTCTTCTGCCCAAACATCAAATTTTTGCCCAGCAAAACGTCCAATAATCCCTTCTCCAAGAGGAGATTTTTTTGCCATTTCACGATAAAGTTTTGCGCGTCCACGCTTTGTGGTAGCACCAATAATGCCTCCTTTTTTCTCTGCCCATCCGCCAAGTTCGCGAATACCAGCGCCTCCAGCAGCTTTTGCTCCTCTTCCAATCCATCGTCCAGCTCCAGAACCTACATAGGTTGCGGCTCCTGCAGCCATTTTTGCTGCAGCGGTTCCAGAACCTTTTGCTTTTCCAAGAGCGCTTGAAACAAATGAACTAGAACAAATTTCAGATGCTGCCTCAAAACCTGCCATAAGCATGGCAATTCCCAAAATAAAACTCAAAAGATTATCAAATCTAAAAATGTTATTGATATTGCCCGAAACATTAATACCACCTTGTGTTGTGGTATCCACAAATCCACCTTTTGCCGCGATATTACCCGCCCCGGCAACGGCCAGAGTCAACCATAAAAAAAACGTCAAAACAGGACCAATCGCAATAGCACAGGTAAACTTGTTCCACCATTCTCCCCAGGCTTTTCCTCCTTTTCCAACCACATTCCCCACTGCGCCAAAAAACCAAGCAAGAGGAGCCATCACAATCAAAACCCACAAGGTGACAATGCGCCAAACAAGAATGGCTGCTAAAGCAATCACGGTCGCTAACACAATGATCACCATGAAAACAGCTGCAAGCCCAGCAGCAAACCAATCAAATGCATTCACAGATTCTGCAGCAGTACTCCCTTGTTTTATATTTTCAAAAAGAGAAGCGCTTGTGCTAATTGAATAGATTTCATTGAGTCCAAGCATTTGAATGAAGTTTCCAGCAGCAATTTGTCGAAGAGCATTCGCAAATGTAAGCATGATCACCTGTCCAAAATCGATCATGATCGCACAAAGAGTACGACTAAAATTGATCAGTAAAGCAAAAATAAGCAATCGAGGAACTTGTTGACTCCATTGAAAACGAGAATGTCCGAAAATGGTTCCAACCGCAATAAAAATCAAAACAATAACAAAAAACATGTTCACGGCATCACGTACAATAGACCAACCAGCCCCTACTACTGGAGAAGAGGCAAACCCGTTGTACATCATCACATGAATCACAATATCCAAAAGTGCCACGATTATCTGTGTCAGTGCTTGCGCAATATACATGGCAAAAGAAGCCAAATGAAGAACGATCCAATCAACACTTCCGATCGTGGCATTTAAGGTGGGAGATTGAGCAAAAATTGGATGTGCAATAAAAAGAACTCCAAGAGCAACACAAAAAAGAATCATTCCGCTTGTCCGAAGAGGATGCATGCCAACATTTTTTCCTGCACGTTTCATGCGCAAGAACACCGCATTTATGCGGTCTGTGAACTTGGTCATAATTGTTTTAATTATAGCATAGAAAAAGATTCACAGAGAAAGCACTTGGGGACAAGAAAAAAGCCTATTCAAAAAGAAAAACCTCAAGCACGTCTTGCTTGAGGTTCACGCTTAAAGTTGATCGTTGGAAGTATATCCATTGCCATCTGCAGAGAGTCCAGAAGAAGGATTCCAATCCACACGCAACATCCACTCTTCCCAGCTCGTACCATTATCTTTGAGTTCACAAAGTGTAGAGCCGTAAGAACAAAAAGACGCATTCTGCCACCAGTACCAATTCCCCATGACGGCATCAGGATCGTGCCCATTGGTTCCTATGGAACTAATGAGGGTGATTTCTGCAGTGCAGGTATGAATAAAATCGGAAAAATCAATCAAATAATAACCTATAGAAGGATCGGGTTCGTACAAATCCACAGCATCCAAAGACCCGTCAAAACATCCTGCTATATTCGCATAGACATAGGCTGGCTCGCCATCAATCGAAGAGGTAAGCCATGCATCATCAACCATCATGAGAGTTTCTGAAGTGCCATCACCATCCATATCCTCAAGGCACGCATCTTCCCCATCACAAGGATTGCTGTCATCGTACTCAAAAGCAGTATCTTCTGGTTCAGAGGTTTCTTCATCATCATACTCAGGATCTTCCTCTTCAACATCTTCATCATCCTCTTCAACATCTTCATCATCCTCTTCAACATCTTCATCATCCTCTTCAACATCTTCATCATCCTCTTCAACATCTTCATCATCCACTGTACCGCCATACTCTCCCCCGCTTCCTAGATCTAGTCCGCCTCCGCAACTTGTCACAGCTTCTTGATCAAGACACCACACTCCTGCTCGACAACTTCCCACATTGTCTTGAATGGTCGCAACCGCTCCATCATCAACCACTAAAAGTGTACGATGAAAAAAACCAAGAATAAGATAGGTTTCCCAATCAAGCACGGGGACTGCCACACCTTCAGAAATGAAATAAACATCTGATGTGGAAGCTTCTGTTACAAGGGTACCTTCACGAAAGCGCGCATATCCACTTGCCTCAGGCCAACTTGTCAAATAAGAGCTAGAAGAACTGGCACTTGTAGGAGGATCTTGTAATGAATAGGAAAGTCCCCAAGAAACCAAAACTTCTTCCCAAGCTGTTTCTCTCACACGCACACGAAAACGCTCTGAATCAGAAGCTGTGCCGAAAATCAGCCAGATATTCCCTGATGGGTCTTTCACAGCATCAACAAAACCGTCTTCATCAATCACTTCCCCTTCTCCAAGACACTGCAACTCTTCATCAGAAATAGTCACAAGTTCATTAAAATCGTATCCAAGGCTCCAGAAAACATCTTGTGTCTCAATCCAACGAGCTTCCCCATTATCAATGAGATAAACTTTTGCTGTACTTGGTGTTTTCACCAGTGTTCCATTGGGATGCCACAAAGGCACAGAAAGTGCGGATGAGTAAAAATGTCCATCTTGCGCATCTCCTTCACTACGTATCCCGCAAATCAATTCATCTGAAGCATAAGTGGTAAACCCTGTTCCTGCAGTTACATCTGCAGTGTAATACCACAAACCTACAGAAGTGCCATACTCGGCTGGTTGTGTCGCATCACCCTGATGCCGGCCAACATGGACATGATCGCCTGTACAGTTCCCTGTACAACCGTCGTAGCCCAAAAGTTGGCCGGCAGTAATCTCTTCACCATCTTGCACAAAAATCTCAGAAAAATGGGCTAGGACCACATAGTTTCCATCTCCTTGTTCGATGTTGACGTGATATCCGAAGTTGGTTGTGGCACTTTCCATGTGTACACGTGCAACCCCGGAAACAGGCGCATAGATTTCTTCATCCACGGAGTTAGAAGTATCAAAATCAATGTCATATCGTGTAGATGTCAGAGTATGACTGTACGATCCCCCTGCTCCTTGAACGCACTGATGTGCTCCTGTGTTTGCAAACGGAAGATGAATGACTCCATCTCCACCCCCTCGCCCACCAAAGGAATCCTCTTGAGAACCGTCCGGAATAAGCGCGGCTGTAAAACATCCAGTACAAAGCATGATGAGAATAAACAAATATGTTGTACAAATAAAAGAAAGAGACAACTGGAAAACGCGTGTCATGGGATTCTCCTGTAAGGAACGATGAGAGACGATTGACCATCAACCGCCTCGTCGCATGCACTAGGCCTCCTGCAAGCAACGAGCAAGGTTGAAAAGTGATGATAAAGAGAAGAAATAGAGTGAACCCCAAACTCTCTATCTCTTCCCTTCATCACAAAGTCTTCTGTTGAATGATGCAAAGACTCTTGATCGCCTCTGAAACGGTTAAAAACGTTTTTGTTGATTTTCTTCCCCATGGTATCGAGTGTTAGAACGTTTCAGTGCATTCAGAACCGGCTCTTCCCCTCAAATAAGACAGTAGAAGATAAATCTTTGTTATTGCGATCTACTATCAGAACACCAAAAAGAATGTGAGATGTCAAGCGTTTTTTTGCTAACTTCAGTCATTTTTTCTGTTATTTTTTTCTGACAAAATACCTTGTTACCATTGAAAGCGCTTAAAAAAAATAATGTCGTGTTTGGAAACAGCGAACAAGTTGATAAATATAAAAACGATCTTTTCTGAAAAAACTTATCCTTCTTTTGAAAGAAAAAAGGAAATATGTAATGATCGTGTTTTCTCAAAAAACACAAATCCAAAAATCTCTCTTTTTTGTCAGTCATCACTAACAAAATAATAAAAGATCTGTGGATAACAAAATAAAAAAACGAGCCCAGAATAATCAAAAAAGATTTTACCTGACTCGTTTTTTTTCTTTTTATTTTGTTGAACGGATGAAATCTTTCCCCACCCAAGGCTGAAGCACCTCTGGAACACGAATGCTCCCATCTGCTTGCTGATTATTCTCCATAATAGCTATGAGGGTTCTCCCTATGGCAAATGCGGTTCCATTAAGCGCATGAGCAAATACATTCTTTCCTTCTCGGCGAATACGCGTATTTAACCGACGTGTTTGATAGTCTGTGGTGTTTGAAGTGGAATGCGTTTCTCGATAGGTTCCTTGGGTTGGCATCCAAGTTTCAATATCGTATGTTCTTGCAGAAGGACGTCCGGTATCCCCTGCACAAAGCTTGACCACACGATAAGGGAGCAGTAATCCTTGCATGAGTTTTTCTTGCATGGATAAAAGAACTTCATGTTCTTGATCTGAATTTTCTGGAGTTGTAAAACTAAACATTTCAATTTTATCAAATTGATGTACGCGCAAAATTCCGCGTGTGTCTTTTCCATAACTTCCAGCTTCACGTCGATAACACGGAGAAATCCCCATATATCTCAATGGCAATTGCTTTTCTTCAAGAATCTCATCCATGTGCATAGGACCAATGGCTTGTTCTGAAGTTCCGATTAAGACAAGGTCATCATTTTTCAAATGATAAATCTCTTCTTCTCCCCCATGTTCAAGGTATCCCATTGCTCCCATGGCTTTGGAAAAAATCATGTGTGGAGGAACAATAGGGATAAATCCTTCTTTTATCAATAAAGAAAGAGCATATTGAACAAGAGCAAACTCAAGCAAAACAGCATCTCCTTTTAAATAAGTAAACCTTGCTCCAGAAACCTTTGCAGCTCTTTCACTATCAATCATTCCAAGTGATTCTCCTAAATCTAAATGATCTTTTGGTTCAAAATCAAATGTGGGAATCTCTCCAAAACTTCGCATCACTTCATTTCCCGAATCATCCGCCCCTTCAGGAACATCTTCTCTAAGAAGATTGGGATATTTACGTAACTCAACATCTAACTGCTCTTCTACCCCTTGAAGGGTTGCTTCTAATTCCTTTACAGACTCTTTAAGTGTTCGTCCTTGTTCAATAAAAGTTTGGCGTTCACCCTCGCTTGCTTGAGGGATCTTACCAGCGATCACATTTCCTTGTTCCCGTTTATCTTGAATCTGTTCCAAAAGAGACTTTCGTTCATGAGACAAAGATTGAGAGGAAGAAAGATCAATATCAACAAAACGCTTTTTATTATTTGCAGCAACAACTTCTGGTTGCTCAAGAATGTATCGAAGATCGATCATATATCTCATGATTATGAATTAACTCCTTTATGATGCATGAAAATCTGCTAAATGTGAAGATCTTGAAGCAGATATTTTAAAAAAAGAAAAAAGCGATACCAGAGAGGCATCGCCATGCGAAAAGAAAGAAAGAAAGAAAGAAAGAACTAAGGAAAAAGGAGGGCTGTGCTCCCTGCGATGGCCAAGGAAGGGCCAAGCACGTAGGGGGTGAAGACGCGGGCGTCCGAGGTCGCACCGCAGGGAGCACACACGTGAGAGTCATCACGCACAAGCCGTTGGCTTATCGGTCGGAAAGTCGAGTCGAGTCGCTTGCCGAGATGAGCACAAGACCTCTACGGAGACATCGGAGAAACGGGTTCTCAACGGGTCGCGGAGGCGACCCTGCCAGCGCACGAGGCGTCTGACTGGAACCAGGCGGTTGGCCATGGATCACATCAACGAGAGCCGAAGCTTTCGTGAGTGCGGGACCTTACGGAACGCGTTGATCCCTCATTGGCCTGTGTCCAGGCATTCTCCGTCGCAACGGAGTGCACGCAGACAAAATGCCTTTTTTTCATCTCTCACTTTCACGTGGTCGGTCATTGCTTCTTACATGCGGAAATCCATCCGCGTTTGGGAGAGCAATTGCCCTGCCGACGTGAGGTGTAGAATACGCTTTCTCCTTTTTTGCGTCAATGGAAGTTATCCACAATCAAAAAAGAGGGAGAACCCCTCTTGATATAAGTTATTCGACTATTGAACCTTGCATTTTGCAAATGCAGAGTTACACGAAAGAACAATATTTTTTCCTTCTTCAATTGTGAGAGAAAGGACTTCTGCTCGTTCCACTTCAGGGAATGCCGCTTCTACAAGATAAGCCCCAGGAAGAACATCAGATGGAATTTGATGGGAAACACCCTTGGAAACAAGCCACACAGCCGAGGCATCTCCCACCAAAGAAACAGAAACCGTGTCTGGAATGGCAATGAGGGAATGCTCCTCTTTTACAGCGGGAATGTGTCGTTTTTCTATTGGTTTAACTGGAGAAGAAAGAATAGGATCAGATTCAGGTTGAAGAACTTCTTCTGGCAACACTACTGGTTTTTCCGCAACTGGTTCAAGTGGTTCTGGAAGAATCACCTCTGCAACAACCTCCACAGGTAATTGCTCGGATAAAACCTCCACAGAATCTTTCTTCATCCAAAAGTATCCTGAAACAAGAAGAACTCCCAAGACAGAAACTCCAAGGATAACCCGACGTCTTTGAATACGTGTTTTCGCTTGCTGAAAATCTTTCTCAGGATTTTCTCCAAAAAGAGTTCCACTCACAAGCACTTCGTGATGATCAGATGACTCTCCACCTTCACCAACTCCGCTCATCAACAAGGCAGAATTACGTCTCTGAGAAGAATCCCCTCCAGAAATCGCACTTTGCAATCCATTAGCAGATTCAAACGCTCCTTTCATCTCTTCTGGAGCCACAATGGTTCCACCATCAGGAACTTCCTGAAACAACTTTGCACTATCAGATGTTTGTTCTTGCTTTATGGTCCCAAGTGCTGGTGTTCCCTCTGGAATCTCTGGAATTTTTTCAAGAACAATAACCAAAGCTTCTTTCATTTCATTAGCATTCTGATACCGATCCTCGCGCCTTGGCGCTGATCCCTTCTTGATGATTTCGCACAAAGCAGGATTAATCCCATTCAAAATCTCTGGATGCCATTGAAGATGAGCTGCAAAAAGTGGAGGAAGATCTCTTTCAACAGGATTTGTCAGCATGACCCACAGGGTTGCTGCGACAAGATAAAGATCTGAACGTACATCAACATTCTTCGCATCCGTATGCTGTTCAGGAGACATGTAAAAAACCGTCCCCATCTTAACATTTGTTTTTGTTGCTGTACTCCCCTCATTATGGGCAATACCGAAATCCGCCAGTTTTGGCTGTCCTTCAAGTGTCAAAAGAATATTCTCTGGCTTTACATCGCGATGAACAATCCCTTCTTCTCCAAGGTGATGAAGCCGATCAAGAACTTCTAAAACCGTAATCATCACATCAACAGCCATCCGAGGATGCATGGCACCGAAACTCTGCAAATAATCCTTTACGGTTCCCCCATGAACAAGCTCCATAACCAAATACGGACATCCTCCCAATTCTCCAACATCAAAAATCTGCACAGCATTGGGATGTTGAAGTTTGGCCATCACTCGAGCTTCCCGAAGAAAACGATCGCGTAAGCTCACTGTTTTTGCAATCGCAGGCTTCATCACCTTTATAGCGCGTTCAACATCAAGCTGAATGTCTAGTGCGAGCCAGACCGTGGCCATTCCTCCTTCGCCCAGCTTTCGCAGGAGCTGGAAACGGCCCTGCTCTTTGAAAAGCTGTGAGAAATCCATTAGTCACCTCGTGTTGTGAGAGTAAAAACGATGGAGGTTGTCCCACATCCAAGCGCAATGATTCCAAATCCAGAAGCAATACCCGCAAACGCATTGGTGCGATTTTGCCAGGTTGGAATCTCTGCCACAGGAAGAGGATCTTCAAGATCAAGAGTGCGATGCTTTGTCATCAGTGCTGCAGTATAAAATCCTCCTGCAACAAGAGTAGAAACTCCTGTGGCAATTCTCCACGGTTTGGGATTACGCATGGCAACAGGAGAAAGATCAAGTGGGATCGGACCCCATGATGGCATGGCTTCTCTGGGAAGAAAAAAACGTGTTTCTACAATCTGTCCCTCACCGCTAAACACCTGAACAATTGCTGGTGTTGCAAGAGGACGATCAGCACCACGTACTCCATTTACCAAGGCCCATCCTCCCTTTGGAGGATAAACGGGCTCATACTCACCCTCAGGCAAAAACTTTGCCTTTTGATACAGCTTGGCAAGAGGATGTTGATCTGAAGGAGCAAAAGCCTCTCCAATTTCGCGATCAGAATCGAGTAGCCAAATAGCTTGCAAAGTTGTGAGTGTTTGCTCGCGATCTGTTGTAAACTGAGCAAGAGCCATGAGCCAAAATAGGTTTTCAACATCCTTAGGACGCATTTCCTCTTGGAGACATCGCAATAGGCCAAGAGCCTTATCACGGCTGACCAGTAGCTCGGTTTGCTCCATTTCCTCAAAGGCTCGTTCTCCCGCAGAAACCAAAGATCGAATTTCTTGAATCGTTCCGTGGGTTTCACACACAGCAAAACTGTTCCTTGTAGACAAAAGCACACTAAAAAGACACAAAACAAAGATGAATGAACGCATGGATTTCTCCTTTTTCTGAAGTTTTTGGGCGTTTTTTGTAAAGAACAACGCCTTATCTCACCATAAAAAGCATACCTGGTCAAGAGAAAATGAGGAACCTACATTGACAGAAACGCCAAAAACTGGTTGACTAGAGAGTCAATTCATGGCCTAATATCTAGAGAAATGTTGAGGTTTGGTGTGGATATGAGAAAAAACTGTCATTTCAAGACCTGACCCCAACAAAAAATTCGTTCTTTCCAACCAACCACCAACCACCCCGCCCGTTCTTACGGGCTGGGGCAACAAGAGGTGCAGCATGACACGCTTCATGACCCTGCTCGCCCTCCTGCCCCTCGCCATTGGCGTGGGGTGCATGGGCTGCCAGATCAACGATGATACCGGTATTGAGCCGGGTGACACAGATACAGACACAGATTCTGACACAGATACGGATACCGACTTCACAGCGACCTTCGTGATCGATCCCCCGGTCGACGGTGCGGAAATTTCGATCTACGTTCGCCAGCAGGAAGAGTATCCTGAGGATATTGGTTGCGATAGCTTCCCCTGCTCGCATGATGTGCATAAGGTCGGTGAGTGGCTGGTCGAAGCTGAGCGCGATGACTACCTGTTTGTTCCTCTGGAGCAGGATTTGAACTGTGATAACAACGGAGAGTCTTTCGACATGCTCTGGACAGAAGAAGGATCGCACGGCGTGCTGATCCATGAGAGCA
The DNA here is from genome assembly GCA_001791615.1 of Candidatus Uhrbacteria bacterium RIFOXYA2_FULL_40_9. GTDB lineage: Bacteria > Patescibacteriota > Patescibacteriia > UBA9934 > GWF2-40-263 > UBA12396. Next base: position 559 of record MGEY01000063.1, on the reverse strand, counting down.
CGTACGAGTCCATCTACGATGGATACGAGTACGAGATTTACACACAGATCTCCACTGGGTCTGTACGAATCTATGGTCTCCCCCTAAATATGATGCCAATTACAGGATACGAATTCAACATCATTGATCAGTATAATCAGACAATGATCGGTGAAATTGCTGAAGACCTCTCCACAATCCACTGGGAAAAGTGGTACGAGGGTGAGCTCATCTACGAAGATGACATGGTATTGGTTGACTAGGGCATAAGCCCAGATGTACGGCCCAACGCACTGCGTTGGGTTTTTTGTTATTTAATAACGTAGGGCAACCCCCCTGTGGGTTGCCGGTACCGCACAATGTGGCGTGGTACTGACATCGCAATGTGGCATGGTACCGACATCGCAATGTGGCATGGTACCGACATCGCAATGTGGCATGGTACCGACATCGCAATGTGGCATGGTACCGGCCGGCCACAGGGGGCCGGCCCTACGCGTTTTATTCTAAATAGAAATGCGACATAGCGTAGAATGTTAGGTATCTAACCACTTAACAAAAACGCATATGTCGCATCTCG
>MGEY01000062.1:21006-21361 GCA_001791615.1 Candidatus Uhrbacteria bacterium RIFOXYA2_FULL_40_9 | reverse complement strand
AACTGAGGCCAACCTCAATCAGACCCGTTTGGGTATCGCCTTCGGGGATCGCGTCAGCGTGGATGGGGTCATGGTGCGTGTGTATCGCGTGGGTGAGATGCCGGACGCGGCTTACGAGATCTGTCCAGTACACGAGGTACACCTGGTCGGTCCGGATCAGTACTGTCCGATCTGTCAGCGCACTTGGAAGGATGTGCCCGAGGGTGTTCGTCATCTGGTCTATGTGCAGACCCAGGACGTCTGGGGTGAGGCACCTCCGGCCAATGATCCACGTCTCCAGCAGATGTTCCTGACCTTGGGTCAGGCCAAGGACCCGTACTGGGCTTCTGCGGAACTCGAGCTCGAGCGGTATCGC
>MGEY01000062.1:10754-20995 GCA_001791615.1 Candidatus Uhrbacteria bacterium RIFOXYA2_FULL_40_9 | reverse complement strand
GGTCATCGTGCTCGTCAAGCCACCGGAGCAGTCGCGTACTCGTCGGTAGTGCTTTTCTTGAGAGCCTCGTGCTCTCAGCCGTAGCTTAATCGCTGCGGTTTTTTTATTTCCAAAACTTTACAAAAATATATTTTAGCGTTTTTTGTGCAGAGAAATTCACCTCTCATAACTTGACAGAAATGCTTATTTTCGCTAAAACATCCTGTCTGTTTAAGACAGTGTTCTTTACAAAACATCAACAAAAAACACAAAACAAGTGAGGTTCTCATGGCTAATGTTACTGAAGAGAAAAGAATTCTTGTAGCTCCTGACGGTGTAGCAGAACTGCGTATTGATCGTGTAATGAAACAAGAAGGGGCTCCTGAGCGTCGTCTGAAGGTCTTGCGTCAGCAAGGTCCTGCGGATGTTCTTTTGACCGGAAAAAGTGAACTTCACGTTCTTCCTCCGTCTTGTCGTGTTGTGTATTTCGGTCGTCAGGCTACAGCCTTTGTGATTGAACAAGGTCCTTGTGTACGCTCGATCGGTTGGGAATGGGGATGTCGAGAAGGATGGAATGATGTGCAGTCTCGCGGTTGTCTTCCGAAGTATGGACTTACACTAGAAGATCAAAAGCGTCGTCGTTTTCGCTTTGCCTTTCCTTACACGGTTTTCTTCGTCATTTTTAGTGGAAATTCCTTTGATTCTCTTCGATTGTTTTATCGACCTGAACCAATCCGTTCTTTGAGTGATTCTTTGTTTTATCCGGGTGTGACCAACTATCGTAGAAGTCATGAATATAATGGAACAATAGGAATTGTCTGTGCTGGAAGCACAAGCCCAAAGCCATCTCGGTCGGAACTTAATGGTATAGAAAGACTCATTACTCATTTTTGGGGAGCTCCTTTCAATGACCATTGGACAGAGTGTTTTGACGCTACAAAAAAACGTGTTCCTGAACTTTGTACTCCTTGGGATTGGGAATACCACAGTAAGCGTGACTCTTATTGGCCACTTCGTGCGAATTGGGAACCTTCTATTTATTCGATTCAGAGTTTTCTTGAAGGAGTTTGTGGAATGAGTTGTGAACAAGAAGTGGATTTTTCTCTGTTTGCTGGTTGTATACAAAAGGGTCCTCATTGGCAGAATCGTCAACCTGTGGAAACACACAATGGGTTTGTCTTAAGTCCTTCTTTGGCCATTCTCGCTGGGGGAAGGAGTATTGAGCTTGGTCAAGAGTTCAAGCTTCTGTCGTCGCTTAATGGTTTGCAAGTTGGACAAACATATCGGATTCAACATTTTTTTGAACCTAATGCAATGGGTCTTCGGGCTGTTCAACTTGAAGGAGTTCCTCATCCTATTCCCATTGAAAATGCTTGGTGGGATTGTTTTAAGGCAACAGGGGAAGAACAAGGTTCATCCATTCAACTTAATGGTCTGGAAGTTAGGATCGGATCTCTTTTCAAAGTGAAAAAAGACAAAGAGTTTCCTGGTCTTTCAAAAACCAGCTGTTACACCATTACGGATATTCAGCGTGACCTTGAAGGAGATGTACTGGTTCGTGTGAATCAAGAAAAGAAGTGGATCTATTTGACACAGGATGGGGGTATTTTGTCTGAAGCAATCGTTTTTTTGGTTGCAGATTTGAAGGAAGATCGATTCAGTTTTAATGAAACAACTCTTTCTGTGGGGGAATTTATTGCCCTTGATCGCGATACGTCTCCTAGTTGTGTGAAAGAAAAGCGTTTTTTGAAAGTGGCTTCTTTGCGAAGAGGAGAAGGAGATCAGGTTCTTGTGTTGTTTGAAAGGATTCATGAACCTTGTTTACTCTTTTCTGACAATCAGTTCTGTTTCAAGTGGAATCCTGTGGTCTTTGAAATGACAGAGAGAATGCTCAAGTTTGAAAAGAATGTTATTGATCTTGGTTCTGGAAATATGCTTATTCTTTCCTCCAATAGTTTTTTGCAGGATGGGAAGATCTATGAAGGTGCTCGATTTGTTATGAGCACAAGAAAGGATGCTGATCCTTACGATGTTGATCTTGTTGTTGAGTTTGGAAATGAGATGATCCCTGTGGTTGCTCAGTCTCAGTTTGTTTTTGAGACAAAAATGGTGTCCATTGAAGAAGCCTATCAGAGCGGTTCACTTTTTTTGATGCGTGGAATGTACTTGAAGTGCTTGTGTCATGATTTCACAGGTATAAACCAGGATGAAGTTGTTGAGGTTCTTGGTTTTGCGAAAAATAGACTTATGCCTGAATGTATGGATATGATTTTTACCAATGGGCGTGGATGTCTTTTGAGCCAGAATCTCGGGCAGACGTTTGTCAGAGTGGAAGGGGAAGTTTCTCAGCCGTTCTCTTCTGAAGAGGTATCAAATTTACCAAATCTTCCATTGATGACAGAGAAAACTTATTCTGTTGGGGCATTTGCTGTTTTTACTTCTCCTTATGGAGAAATTTCTCAAGAGCATCTTGGAAAACTTTTTGAAGTCAAAGATGTTAGGGTTGATTGGTGTGGTACGAAAAGGTTATTAGTTCATCAATGGGGACAGAGGAATTGGTTTAATGATATTCCAACCCGTTACTTCAGTGTGATGCAAACGGTCACTCTCTGGTTTAAGGGAACAAAGGTTCAACTGACCCCTGAAACAGAATTACCTTGCAAGGTTTCTCCTTTTCTTCAAGAGGAACAGAAAAAGCTTGAGCGAAGAGGATTGGAAGTTGGAACAGATGTTGATGGGAAATCAGTGCACATTGGTGACTTTGTGATGATTGTGGAACGGTCTTGGATGAACAGTGATAATATGAGAATTCAAGATTTAGGTCTTAAAACCGTTGCTCTGGTTGTACATAATGCTCAAGCAGGTGGATTGGGCGAACCGTTTGGGTATCTTCTTTTTGATGCTCCAAACAGTGTGGTAAGTCAACATCCTTTATCGCAGACTTATGGTTTTTCTTCTTGTCCAGAGAGATTTTATACAGAGGTATTGTATGACTATCGTATCGGAGCAAATCGTTTCTCTGATTGCAGAACAGTGAAAGTGAGTAGAGAGGAAGAAATCAAAGATGAGGAAAAGGTAAACCTTACTTTTACCATTGGAAATAAGGTTCACGTGAAAGCAGGAGTGACTCCTCGTTATGGTTGGGGATCTGTAGTGCCTGAGATGGTCGGAATTTTGAAGGAGATTGAAGGAGAAGATGCTCTTGTCGCATTCCCTGCAATTCCTGAATGGGTGGGACGATTGGAAGAACTCGAACAGATTTTTCTTGAGAAGGGTGATTTGGTCATGGTAAAACCTGATGTCAAACATCCTCGATTCGGATGGGGGCAGGTGAAACCTGGTAGTCAAGGTCGCGTTCGTGATATTTTGCCAAACGATTTTGTAGAAGTGATATTTGACGATCAGATCTGTTGGTATGGACTGGTTGAGGAATTGCATATTGTTGATGTTGCTTCGTAGTAACATAAAATGCCGTCGGAACGCTTCCGACGGTTTTTTCTTTGATAAACCTCAAATCCCTTGACAAAAAGAGATATTTTCGCTAAAACATCACGTCTATCTTAGACAACGAGTTCCTTACAATTTCAAACAAACCACAAACAACACGAGGGAAACATGAGTACACAAGCTTTGATCGAGATTACGGAAAAAAACGTCATTTTTACCAGAGATGATGGCCAAAAGATCCAAGCACCTCTTTCTGTTTTGCAACCGGTTTCAAGTGGAAACGTTGTTCCATTAGGATGTCGTCTGTGTCTGACCGAAGGGGATCAAACCATTTTTGTGATTGAGCAACCTCCGATGATTCGTCGACTAACTTGGAATACTGATCCTGAGGATTGGGAAAGACTTCAATCACAAGGACTTGTTGAGCGTTGGAAGTGGACACAACAAGAAGCAACAAAAACTCTCTTCGATGTAGCCTTGCCTTATGTTTTGTTTTTTCTTCGTTTTCGTCATGATCAGTTTGAGACTGGACAGGTCTTTTTCCGGACACACCCACTTATGTCTGCAACGGATCCGCTGTTTCAATGTGGGTTGGTTTCGCAAAAGGGATTTTTTTTCTCTGTGGATTCTTTTGAGCGAGAACATGGGATGGATGTGGCCATGAGGGCCACACAAATTCTTGAATCTTTCTGGGCTCAGACATTTGGAAAAGATCGTTCAGATCTTGTCTCAACACATCCGCGTGTTCCACAAATTCAGTCTCCTTGGGAATGGGAACGGGCGAGTACACAAGAGGCTGCGTGGATTTTTAAAGCTCCTTGGACAGCACATACTTTGGATGTGAGTCGAACAACCCATTCTTTAATTCTGGAGGGGGAGTCAGATAAAGCTCATTGCTATGCCTATCAGATTCTTGCGGATCGTATTGCACGTTCAACACACGCAACAGCGTCTCATACAGGATTGAAGGAAAGTGCGACTTTGCAAGTTGTGTATAAAGATTTCAGTTGTTTTGTGGGTGCGCAAATAAAGGCGACAAAAAATCAAAATCTGATTGAAGTTGGGAAGATCTACACTGTTTTGGGTTTTTATGAACTTTGGGAAGAAAAGCAATTTGTTTTGTTTGAGGGTGTAGATAAACCGGTTGTGCTTTGGGATGAACGAAACACGTCTTTTTACTTTGAATCTTGTATTCAACGAATCCCTTGGATGCAAGAAGTGAACACTGTCACAATTGGTGATGTTGTTATTGAGCCTTCTTTGCTTGTCTTGGTGACGCAGAAGAACAATCAGCTTGTTGATTTGGAATTCGGACGCACTTACACAATCAATAGAGTACGTGTAGACCGTGATGGCGATGTGCAAATTTCTCTCACAGGTCGCGGAAGGTGGTTCTATATTTCTTGTGAAGGTTCTTTGTTTCCTGGTCTCACATTGACTTGTCCAGAACTCAAGAAAGGTTGTTTTACTTGTGGTTTAGTTTCATTGGCTCGGGGTGAGTATTTCCGTGTGACTTCAAGTCAGATCAAGACACTTCAAAAAGAGCATCTTTATCGAGTTAAGCAGATTGTAAAGAGATGTGTGGATTCTAAACTTTGTTATTTTGTGATTCTTGATACAGGGGTCGAGATACCACTATATTCAGATAGGGGTTTTTCTTTCACTTGGGATCTTGTTCAGATTAAACTTACAACTAAGCATCTTGTGGTGGGTGATCGAGAAATGGATTTGTCTAAAAAAATACTTCTTCTTGATCCGGTTTGTGCAAGAGTCTTGCGACCCACTGAGTTTCTTTGGGATAAAAAGAAGCCCTTTACAGAGTGTCAGTTGAAGGTTGCTTATGGGAATCAAACCATCCCTGTTTTTGCAGAAGGTAAATGTATTTTGTTTGATTCTTGGATGATTTTGCAAACCTCTGTAGAAATTGGTTCCTGCAAGATTGGTGCAGGTGATCATCTACGAGTCTTGAAAGATGATGGTTCATTGAAGAAAGGTGAAGAGGTAGAAGTTTTGGGCATCTTGGAAGGCAAAACACCTAAATTGGTTTTGACAAGTGGGCTTGCATTTACTTTCACGAAGCAACTGAAGGAATCTTTTTCACTATCTTCCGGAACAGAATGGCTTTCTTCAGAAGATGTCGCTTCTTTGCCAGAAAATGATTTTGGAAAGGTTTATTTTGCAGAACAGGGCGAGCAGTTGTTCAGATGCTTAGGATTTGGTGATAGCTGTCTTGATCCAATAACACAAAAGCAATATACATTGCATGAATCGATTCTTCGTGAACAGGACTATTTGCGCACTCTTCCAATTTTTGGAAAGGAAGTTGGGAAAGATAAAAATGGAAAGCCAGTAAAGATTGGAGATTTGTTTGTTTTGTATAAGACAGTATTTTTTGATGGAGATCATCAATCTGCAAGGGAATTTATTGAGAAAGTCTGCTTGGTTTCTCATTCTGGAAATAATGGTTATGAGTCTTTTGGTTATTTCTTTTTTGGGGATGAAATGAATAAAGGATGTGGATTTAGAGAAAAGTATCACTATAATGTTGAAAGCGTTCCTGAACGATATCGCAGTTGGTCCTTAGAGAAACGTCGTACTTTTGAGCTTCAGCCTTTCGGATGTGGGAGTGTTTTGGAGCATATTCCAGATGAGAAGGAGGAAGAAGAGCTGAAGCCAGGAGACCGTGTAAGGCTTAATGTAGCCGGTGCAATAAATCCAATGTTTTTCAAAGGAACAGTCTTGAGAACAGATGAAGGTATTGTAAAACGAGTCGTTGAAGAAGATGTCTTTGAGATTGATTTCCCTTCGCATCCTAGTTGGTATGGACGAAAAAACGAGCTTAAGCTGGTAAGATAGCCTGTAATTGTTTGAAAGTTCTCTGCCGTCGGAAAGATATCCGGCGGTTTTTTTATTGACAAGAAAGTTGCTATTAGGCAAGCTAAAGCCTTGTTCTTTTTATCTGAAGTGTCCAACTACCCCAAAGGAGGAGTGAACATGCACAATCCCGAGCTTCGCAGTCAGTTTATTCAGCAAGGGTATTTCCCTCCGGAAGAAGAATGTTTTGTAAAGTTAGGAGCAAAAGGTTTGGAGTTTTATAGACTTTTGCTTGAGGAATGGGAGCAGTCTGGAAATCGAACTATTGTGCATGGTCGGTTGCTTGCTCTTGGCCGAAAAGCAGGGTTTAAGTCTGTGGGATCTGTATTGTATAGTTTTGAACGGAAGAGTCTCCTTGTTTTTTTAAAGAAATCTACAGGGCGTTTCAATGCTTCTTCTTGTCGAGTGGTCGCACGGCCTTACATGGGGACAGCAAAGAGAGATGAGGTTCACATTCCTTCCCAGTGTTCCAATAAGGGTATTTGCAGAGGTTCTTCTGTGTGGTGTTTGCCTTCTGATACTCCACCTGTCATGTTTACTCGGAGTGATAGTGCTGCTTCATATCTTCTGATGATCGACATTATAGAAGGATCTGATGGAAATATCTTTGAACGAGAAGTGCTTGAAGACATAATCAGACGGGCTACGAAGAAGACAAGAACACAGGAAACGATTACGGATCTACTTGAACTAGGGATGTTGAGGAAGGTTCCTCAATCCGATCGACTGGGAGTCATTGCTCGTCCTTATGTATTATTTTCGGACTCTGATAAACAAGTTTATATTCCATCTCAATGTCAGCCTCCGGCAAACAGAGCGGATTTCAAGAGTGAAGTTGTTCCTGAACTAGTAGTCGATGAGGATCTTCCTGCTGAGTTTGATGATGTTGTTTTGCCACTTGAGGAAGCATCCGAACCTAAATCTGTTGATGAATCTGAATTGGTAGTACCAAATGTGACACAGGTTGAAACAGAATTTTTACTTGTTGAACTCGAAAAGAGAATCCGAAGGGAACATGCAAACTATGTGGGAGAGAAGATGGAAGATTTGGCACGCAGTTTTCTCGCACCACTACGTGAAATTTTTGCAACAGGTGGAGAACTGCTCCGAGTCGAACCCCTTTGTTTTGGGGTAAGTCAGATGCTTGAGACGATTAGAATAGAGACTGAGGAAATGAATACACGTTTGAGGAATTTGGCAGAACTTAAGAAGTCTTTAGGTTTTCCGATCACATGATCGCTATCGTCCTGGAATCCCAGGGCGATTTTTTGTTTGTTTTTCCATTTTTTCTTGTCATTCTTTAAGCAAAACGGTAATATACTCCTAACCAATAACGTATCTTTACATGCTTTGGACTATTCTCATTTTCATTTTCATTCTTTCTCTTTTAGTGTTCGTTCATGAATTCGGGCACTTTTTTATTGCCAAAAAATCTGGCATGAAAGTCGAAGAGTTTGGGTTCGGATTTCCTCCACGACTGTTTGGCATTCGAAAAGGAGAGACTATTTATTCTGTGAATTGGATTCCCTTAGGAGGGTTTGTGCGAATCAAAGGGGAGTCTGGTGATTTTAAAGATGAAGAAGATAGTTTTTCTGCTAAGCCCGCATTGAACCGTTTTGCTGTGCTTGTTGCAGGAGTCGCCATGAATTTTATTCTTGCAGGCATTCTATTCTCTCTTGGGTTTTTAATAGGAATGCCAAGTCTTATCACAGAGGAGATGCCGTATGGAGCAAACGTGGAATCTCAAGAGATTCGCATTTTGTCCGTGGTGGAGGAGAGCCCAGCACAATTAGCAGGAATCGAAAGTGGAGACATTTTTATTTCTGCAAATAGTCGTTTTTTTGAACAATCCAAAGAATTACAAGAATACCTCGGACAAGCAGGCAAAGAAGGAGTTGAAATTGTGGTGAAGCATTCAGATGAAACCTATCAAACTGTGACCCTTGTTTCTGAGATACTCCCTGAAATAGGTATTTCTGGTCTTGGATTAGGACTTGTTCAAACAGGAGTTGTTTCTTATCCTATTCATCTCGCTATTTTTCATGGAACAGAAGCCACCATTGTGATGACTGGAGAAGTCTTTTCTGCATTTGCACAAATCATTCGGAATCTTCTTGTACATCAAGAAGTAGGATTAGATATTTCTGGTCCTGTTGGGATTGCCGTTATGACTGGGGAAGTGGTTTCTCTTGGTTTAGTTTATTTGATTCATTTTGCTGCGCTTCTTTCTATCAATCTTGGAGTGATCAATTTGTTACCATTCCCCGCACTAGATGGAGGAAGAATTGTTTTTTTGATTATTGAAAAGATTCGAAGAAAAGCGGTCAGCCAAAAAATAGAAGCTCTTGTTCATAATCTTGGTTTTCTTTTTTTGATGCTTTTGATCATCCTTGTCACGTATCGAGATGTGATAAGTCTTTCTCATTAATTTTATGAAAGAACAATTTCAACATATTCAAGAATCTCTGGGAGAGGCTTTAAAAAAGGTGGAAGATCGTGATTCTTTAGAAGTGGTGCGCACAACATTTTTAGGAAGAAAAGGCGCTCTTGCAGAATTAATGAAGGAAATGTCAAACCTCCCACCAGAAGAGAAAAAAGAAACAGGAAAGGTGGCAAACCAGACAAAACGAGAAATGGAAAAAGCCTTTGAAGAAAAAGAAACTATTTTTGATGTTCAAGAAAGAAAAGAACGTGTGGAACAGGAATGGATTGATGTCACACAACCTGTCATACAAAAAAAAGCTCAAGGATCTCTTCATCCTGTCACACAAGTTCAGAATGATCTTGAAGATCTTTTTACTTCCATGGGATTTATTATTGCAGATGGTCCAGAATTAGAAAGTGATTATTTTAACTTTACAACATTGAATATTCCCCCCACTCATCCAGCACGGGATATGCACGATACGTTTTATCTTGAAGGGCGAGGAGATATCGTAATGCGCACACATACTTCACCCGTACAGATTCGTACCATGCGCGAGTATGGAGCACCTCTTCGTATGATTGCGCCAGGAAGATGTTTCCGAAATGAAGCCACGGATGTTCGACATGAACACACGTTTCATCAGTTGGAAGGGATGGTGATTGACAAAGGAATTACGTTTGGACACATGAAAGGGGTTCTTGAAATTGTGGCAAAACGATTGTACGGACCAGAGACAAAAATGCGATTACGTCCGAAGTTTTATCCATTTGTGGAACCAGGAGTGAATGGGGAAGTGACTTGTTTCCTTTGCAAAGGAAAAGGATGTCGACTTTGTAAAAAAACTGGCTGGCTTGAAATATTTGGTGCAGGAATGGTTCATCCAAATGTCTTGAAAGAAGGAGGAATTAATCCAGAAGTTTATACGGGTTTTGCCTTTGGTTTCGGGTTAACACGTTTAGTGATGTTAAAGTATGGGATTGATGATGTTCGTTTATTAGAAAGTGGAGACCTTCGTTTCCTCAAACAGTTTTCTGTATGTTAATTTCAAAAAAATGGTTAAACGATTTTGTTTCTCTTCCTAAAGATTTGTCAGATCAATCAATTGCTGATCTGATTACAAATTCGACTGTTGAGGTTGAACAGGTAAGTGATCAATCTGATTCTTTTGATCAGATGATTGTTGGTGTTGTTGAAACTATTACCGCGCATCCAAATGCAGATAAGCTTCGTTTGTGTCAAGTGAATGTTGGAGGACGTACCACACAAATTGTCTGTGGAGGAGAGAATCTTCAAGAAGGAATGAAAGTGGCAGTTGCTTTGCCTGGAGCAAAAGTTCGTTGGCATGGGGAAGGAGATCTTGTTGAATTACAAAAAACGAAAATTCGTGGAGAAGAAAGTGAGGGCATGATTTGTGCAAGTGCTGAAATTGGATTGGACTGTGAGAAGGAAGGTGAGCGCGACATTTTGGATCTTAGCCACAGTGACGCACAAGCTGGAGAGCCTCTCGCAAAAG
>MGEY01000062.1:10322-10711 GCA_001791615.1 Candidatus Uhrbacteria bacterium RIFOXYA2_FULL_40_9 | reverse complement strand
TCTGACAAATCGTCCAGACCTCATGGGACATTATGGAATGGCGCGAGAACTTGCGACTCTTACAAAGACGTCATTGAAAGAATATCGTCCATCAAAGATTACAGAAGGAAAAAAAATAAAACTCAATGTTGAAGTAAAAGATTCAGATCTTTGTCCTCGCTATTTAGCAGTCGTGGTCGAAGGAGTAGAAGTAAAAGATTCTCCGCTATGGATGCAACAACGTTTACGTTCCTGTGGAATTCGACCAATCAATACTATTGTTGATATTACGAATTACGTTCTTTTGGAAACAGGGGAACCCATGCATGCATTTGATGCAGATGTTTTAGGTGGAGATCCAGTCGTGATTGAAGTGCGTCGAGCTCAGAAAGGAGAAAAAATTCTTTGTC
>MGEY01000062.1:167-10276 GCA_001791615.1 Candidatus Uhrbacteria bacterium RIFOXYA2_FULL_40_9 | reverse complement strand
TGATGGAAAGAATCCTCTGGCAATTGCGGGGGTGATGGGAGGAGAAGGAAGTGGAGTACAAGAAAAAACGACACGTATTATTTTTGAAGCCGCAAATTTTGATGCGGTTTCCATTCGTAAAACTTCTCAAAAACTTGCTTTGCGTTCTGAATCTTCAGCACGTTTTGAAAAATCTCTTGATCCGGTTTTGTGTGAAAATGCCCTGCGTCGAGCTGTTGAACTTACACAAGAACTGTGTCCTGGAGCGCGAGTTTGTTCCACAGTTGAAGAAAAAGCAAAGAAATTTTCTTCCTTGCCTGAGCTTACTTTTTCAACTCAGTTTGTGAATGATCGGCTTGGATCTTCTTTGGAAACAAAAGAGATTCAAGATATTTTGGAGCGACTTGGGTTTGTTGTGAAAGAAAAAAAAGAAGAGTTTACTGTTGTTGTCCCAAGTTGGCGCGCAACAAAAGATATCCAAATCGTTGAAGATGTCATAGAGGAGGTGGCGCGTATTTCTGGATATGATGGTATTCTTTCGACACTTCCACATTTTTGTATGACACCTCCTGTGCAAGATCCTGTACGTCTTCTCATACAAAAAGCACGCGAAGTTTTCTCTTTTCATGCAGGAGCATCAGAAGTCTATCAATATGCATTTGCGCGTCCAGAAACTATTGAAGCGCTTGGAGAATCTCTTGAGGACTCTCTCAAACTAGAAAACCCTCTCGCAAGCGATCGTCCGTATTTAGTGCGTTCACTTATTCCAAATCTTCTCGAAACAGTTACACAGAATCAACATTTGTTTGATGAAGTGCGGATTTTTCAGGCAGAGCGAGTCTTTCAAAAAGAAAGAGAAGGAGCGGTTTCTGGGGTTGGTTCAGAAAAACTCGTCTATCAACCACATTTTTTGTGTGGAGCCTATGCGCGCAAGGGGGATGTAGATCCTTTTTGGCAAGCAAAAGCTATGGTTGAATCGTTTGCCAAAGCCATTGGATTTTCTATGGAACTTCGTCCAGCAGAAAAAGTTTTATCTTGGCAACATCCTGTGCGTCAGGCAGAAATGGTGATTAATGGACAGAGAGTAGGAGTTGTCGCAGAGGTTGATCCGGAAAAATCTAAACATCTTGGAATAGATCAGCGAGTAAGTGTGTTTGAAATCAATTTAGATTTCCTTGCTTCTTTACCTACACAACCAGTGAAGTATGAGCCGATTACTGCTTATCCTTCTGTTGAGCGAGATCTTGCTTTCGTGGTGGATGCACGTGTTGAATGTCAGCGAGTACAAGAATCTCTTACAAAAATTTCTCCTCTGTTGATTTGTTCTGATTTTTTTGATGTCTATTGTGGAAAAGGAGTAGAGGAAGGAGAAAAATCTTTAGCTTTACATTTTTCCTTTTGTGCGAAAGATCGTACACTTGCTTCAGAAGAGGTTGATCAAGAAATGAAAAAGATTCGGGAGATGCTTGCAAAAGATTTTCATGCTACAATGAGATCATAATCATCATTAATGAAGGAGGTTATGTTTAGTCCCTTAGATATCCTTTACATTGTTCTTGCTTTTTGTGTGCTTTGGTTTACAGCCGCACTCTTTTGGCTCATTTGGCAAGTGGCAAATATTTTCCGCAATGTAAACGTGGCGATTACAGAAACACGAGAAAAACTCATGAAGATCGAAGAAGCCATTTCTTTTATCCGTGGAAAGTTTGAACACGCCACATCAAATATCAGTTTACTCGTGGCCGGTATTTCAAAAGTTGTTGAGTATGCTATGGATAAACGCAAGGAGTCACGAGAAGAGCAGAAAGAAGAAAAGAAACAAGTAAGTCGAAAGAAAAAGCGAAAAGAAGCAGAAGCTGAGGAAGAAGGAGCATAATGTTAAAAACACCCCATTTGTAGGGGTGTTTTTAGTTGATTTTATAAGCCTGCTTTCCGTTTTTGTTTTTCTACTCTGCGACGAATAGAGCGAAGAACAGTTTCTTTAATCGCTTGTCGTTTTGCTTCTTTGCTAAGTCCTTTTATTTCAGGGCTGTTGATAATAGAGGCGACCACTGTCATTACCCACTCTTTTCCATTTTGAAAATTTGGAAATTGTTGTTTCAGTTCTTGTTTCCATTCTGCAAGAAGTTCTTCTCCAAGTTGAATACGTTCTTGTTTTGAAAGTGGACCTTCTTTGTTAAGAAGAGATCCAATTTCATCACTTTCTTTTTCCATGTTTGTTTCTGTCTTTTTTCTTTCTTGCACGATGTTTTCTAAGTGTTGTTTAAGATCGTCTTGATCATGAGTATTTTCCTGAAGGGAAGGTTGGTTTGCTATTGCCTCCCAGAGTTTATCAATTTCTTCCACTGAAAACATTTGTTGTAATAGTCCTCTGAACATTTTTTCTTTTACCTCGCGTGGCCAAAATTGTTCCGGACCTCCTGAAGGTTTTCCCCGTTCTTCCCAAAGACGCATTGCTGCAGAAACATGAAGGCTCACAGGAACTTTTACCAAGACAATATCATCAGCAATACGATCTTTTTGAATTCGTTTTCTGATTTTTGCAAGTTGTTCACGTTTTTTTCCGACAGATTTTTGCAAAGTAAACTGAATGCCAAAGTGAGCTTTTTCTTCTTCTTTTTCCTCATCGACTTGTGCTCCACGACGATGATCGACACGATCAATATAAAAGTCAATTTTATTAGCCACATCATCATAGCAATCAGCTTTTGAAACACGAATAGGAATATCTCCATCAAGGGACAATTTTTTGAGAAAATTATGTGCCATGAGTTCTGCCAGCCAACCAACCGCAGAAAGTTCATGACTAAGATCACGTTCTTCAAGAGGAGTAAGTGTCCCAACCCCTCCGTGCTTTTCTCCTTTGCGTGACATTTCATCTTGAATGATTTGTCGATCAAGAAGATTCATGAGGTGGTGTTTTGCTGCGTCGATGGCAAATTGTTTTCGGGTACATCGTGGAACAGTTTCTGGATCCAAATCATAACGCAACCCCCAATCTAAATCTGTGATAATCGCCCCGAGGGTTGTTTCTTGCAGGGTTTTTCCTTCCTCTCCCACCAAATAAACTTTTCGTTCTTGATCATAAATAACAAGACGAGATCCCTCTGTTCGATGAAATGCTGCAGTTTCTGGATGGTCTATCGTTTGAAGAGTTGCATGGAGTTCACGCATGATTTTTTGTTTTTCTTGCTGAAAAGCAAAAACTGTTTTTTGTGCCTCAGGTTTTCCTTGAATAGCCTTTGCTCGTTCTTCCATGTGGAATTCTGCTGTATGTTGTAATTTTACAAGTTCCTCATCAGGGCTTTCTGTTTTTTGCTCTGGTTGAACTGGAGCTTCATTTGTTTCAGATTCATCCTGTCGTTTGATGATTTTTCCGTAGGTTTCAAGACTGTGACGTAATCCTGGTCGCATAAAAGATTTTTTAAATGATATCTCATATTGTATCATAAAAACGGTGATTTTATTGTGACAAATTTTCTTGACAGAAGAACAAGAAACAGGTTTACTAATAGTGTCATCAATACAATAACAGAGTAATAAGAAGACAGATATGCAGGTTGTTTATACTGGGCAAACTCCTCCAATAACGATGAAGAAAAGCCTTTTTCTCGCTGGACCAAGCCCGCGGAATTTTGATCATTTGAATTGGCGTACAGACGCTTTGAAGATATTGGAAGATCTTGGGTATGACGAAGTCGTTTTTGTTCCTTTACCTGAAGATGGACAATGGCCAGAGCAGTATGAAGATCAAGTTGATTGGGAAACAAAATATCTTCACATGGCAGATCAGATTGTTTTTTGGGTGCCACGCGATTTAGATACTCTTCCTGCCTTTACGACAAATGTTGAGTTTGGGGCATGGTGCACTTCAGGAAAAGTCGTGCTGGGATTCCCTGAGCAAGCTCCGAAGATGCGTTATCTCGCATGTCATGCACAAGAACAAGGAGTACCTGTGGCACATGATTTGCGAGAAACCCTTCTTTTTTCTCTTGAACGAATAGGGCAGGGAGCTGAGCGTACAGAAGGTGAACGAGAAATCCCTTTGTTTATTTGGAAGACAAAATCTTTTCAAAATTGGTATCAGGCTCAACAACAAGTTGGAAATCGATTAGATGGGGCAAAGCTTCTATGGACTTTCCGTGTTGGACCAGAAAAAACAATTCCTTTTCTTTGGGCTTTGCATGTCCGTTTGTTTATTGCTTCTGAAGGGCGTACGAAAGTGAATGAAGTGGTTATCTCTCGACCAGATATTTCAACCGTCGTGGCTTTTGTGCCGAAAGAAAACATGTTGGATTCCACGATTGCACTTGTGCGAGAGTTTCGTTCTCCTGCAGCAACAACAGATGGATTTATTCATGAGGTTCCTGGAGGATCTTCTTGGAACACAGAAGATCAACCTCAAGAAATCGCGGTTCAAGAATTTTCTGAAGAAACAGGATTTTCTTTTGATCCTTCTCGATTACGTCTTGTGGGAACACGTCAAATTGCGGGAACACTTTATACTCCAAAAGCACATGTCTATGCATTGGAACTTTCTGAAGATGAAATGGAAGTTTTGCAGAAACGGTGTGGAATACCTTATGGGGTTGAACAAGATTCTGAACGTACGTATCTAGAAATTTATCAACTAAGAGAATTGCTTCACTCTTCGTCAAATTTACTCGACTGGACGAATTTAGGAATGATTTTTAGTGCTCTTCAAAGATGAAAGGGAAAGTGATAAGCTCTAGGCATTATGTCTTCTCCTTTTGTCCACTTGCATGTTCATAGTCATTATTCGCTTCTCGAAGCTCTTCCTAAAGTGGAGGAGATTTTGGCACAAGCAAAAGAACAGGGAATGGATACTATTGCAATTACTGATAATGGAGCCCTTTATGGAGCTATTGAGTTTTATCAAAAAGCAGAAAAGGAAGGGATAAAACCTCTTATTGGATTTGATGCCTATGTTGCCAAAGAAGGACGTCATCTCAAACGTGCTCGTATTGATACCCATCCTCATCGGCTTGTGCTCCTAGCACAGAGCTATGAAGGATATCTTAATTTAATCAAACTTACCTCGATTGGTTTCTTGGAAGGTTTTTATTATAAGCCACGCATTGATAAAGAAGTATTACAAGCGCACACCAAAGGACTTATTGCTCTTTCTGGAGGTTATGGAGGAGAAATTGATGAGCTTTTACGAAATGAGAATCGAGCAAAAGCGATTGAAGTGATCAAAGAGTATGTTGCACTTTTTGGGGAAGATAATTTTTATCTTGAACTGGTAGACCGTCCAGAGATTGCCGAACAAGAAACAGTCAATGCACAGTTGATTGAAATCAGTCGAGAAATCGGCGTGCCTTTGGTCGCTACAAAGAACACATTTTATTTAAGACCTACAGATGTTGAAGCTTGGAAAATTTTGAACTGTATTAAAGGAGGAAAAACTTTAGAGCATTTTGATCGCATCAATCAGTATGATTATGATGCTTCACTTGTCAGTGCAGAGTACATGATGGATCGTTTTGCGGATGTTCCAGAAGCTATTGAGAATACGCGAAAAATTGCAGATCGTTGTCAGGTTCAGCTTACACTTGGAGAATGGAACTTCCCTCGGTATGAGATTCCAGAAGGAAAAACTTTTCGAGATGTCATGACGGAATTAGCTTATCAGGGGCTTGAAAAGAAGATTCCAGAGATCACTTCTGTTCTGCGTGAACGCATGGAATATGAGATCAATATTATTGATCAAAAAGGATTTTGCCCTTATTTTTTGATTGTGTCTGATTTTATGTCTTGGGCACGCGCAAATGACATTGTTGTTACCACGCGTGGTTCTGCCGCAGGGTCTTTAGTGGGTTATGCTATGAATATTTCCACAATTAACCCCATGACGTATAAACTTCCGTTTGAACGTTTTCTTAATCCAGAGCGACCATCGGCCCCTGATATTGATGCTGATTTTGCTGATAACCGTCGTGATGAAGTTCTTGATTATGTACGCGGACGTTATGGACATGAGAAGGTGGCACAGATTTGTACGTTTGGAAAAATGCTTGCACGAGGAAGTGTACGAGATGTTGGACGTTCTCTTGGGTTTGAATATGGATCGGTTGATGAGATTGCCAAATTGGTTCCCCTGTCCAGTAAAAATTTAAAAGGAGCATTGGAAGAATCTCAAGAATTACTGAAGAAATACCAAACAGATGCGAACACACGAAGAATTATTGATCTTGCGCGTCAGATCGAAGGATGTGCTCGACACGTATCTATTCATGCAGCAGGAACAGTTATTTCTCCAACAGCTTTAACAGATTTCACCCCTTTGCAAATTGATACTCGTGTAGGAAAAATTATTACGCAGTATGAGATGCATGCTGTGGAATCTGCGGGTTTAGTAAAGATGGACTTCTTAGGAATCCGAAACCTCTCTATTTTGGGAGATGCCATTGAGATCGTTGAAAAAGTGAAAGGGAAGAAAATTATTCCAGAAGAGATTCCTGTAGATGATCAAAAAACATTTACCTTGTTATCAAAGGGATACACAATGGGGGTTTTTCAGCTTAGTGGAGATGGGATGACAAAATATTTAGTTGATCTTAAACCTGAACGTGTTGAAGATATTATGGCCATGGTGGCGCTTTATCGCCCAGGACCCATGGAGTCTATTCCAGAGTATATTCAAAGAAAAGAAGATCCATCAAAGGTAACATATCTTGATCCACGCATGAAGAATATTCTTTCTGCATCCAATGGGGTGATTGTCTATCAAGATGATGTCATGTTGATTGCTATTGAACTTGCTGGGTATTCATGGCTTGAAGCAGATAAACTTCGAAAGGCCATGGGGAAAAAAATTGCCGAGGAAATGGTGAAGCAGAAAGCAAAATTATTAGAGGGTTTCGTTGAACATGGATTGAGTCAGAAAAAAGCTCAAGAGTTGTGGAAGTTAATTGAACCGTTTGCTCAATATGGATTTAACAAAGCCCATGCTTGTAGTTATGGGATGATTGCTTATCAAACCGCTTACATGAAGGCAAATTATCCTGCGGAGTATATGACAGCATTGATGACCGCAGAGTCAGGTGACTTAGAGAAGATTGCTCAGGCATTTAAGGAATGTGAGCGAATGGGGATTGAAGTATTACCTCCGGATATCAATGAATCCTTGAAGAATTTTACGTTTGTTGATGATCAAACCATCCGCTTTGGACTTCTTGTCATTAAGAATCTTGGAGAAGAGGTGGTTGAGTCTATCATTCAAGAGCGTAAAGAAAACGGGATTTTCAAAGACCTTGCGGATTTTTCTGGACGCATCAGTCATCGTGCTTTTAATAAAAAGTCATTGGAGGCCCTTATTAAAGCAGGTGCTTTAGATCGGTTTGGGGAGCGAAAGAAACTTTTAGAAAACATGGATCGTATTTTGATGAATAACAAAAGTGTTCAAAAAGAAAAAGTTTCCAATCAACAAACCCTTTTTGCTTTAGCTCCAGACATGATGATGCAACAGATTAGTTTACGCGAAGCTCTTCCTGCAACAACAAAAGAAATTTTGCTTTGGGAGAAAGAGTTGCTTGGTTTATATGTTTCGGCTCATCCTTATCAAAAAGTAGCAGAAAGGGTTTCAGATTTATTAACTCCTCTTACTCATCTTGAATCTTGCAAAGACGGTCTGTTTGTCAAATGTGGAGGGCTTGTGACATCTGTGAAAAAGATTTTGACGAAAAAAGGTGACCCTATGGCATTTGTGGGAATTGATGATATAAAAGGCGTAGGAGAAATTGTTGTTTTTCCAAAAGTTTTCGATAGTCATAAAGAAAAGCTAGAAGAAGATGTTCTTGTGCTTGTTTCAGCAAAAGTTTCAAAACGACCTGGGGAAGAAACAAAACTTTTAGCGAATGATTTTATTTTTATTGAGGAGGGGGAAGAACAAGAGCTCAAAGAGATGTTACAAAATGGCATGTGGGTCGCTGTTCCTTCGAAGGTTTCCCATGCAGAAGTGCAAAAAAGTCAATCTTTGAGAAATACTTCGCGAATTATTATCACCTTGAAAGGGAAGCCTTCCCAAGAACTTATCACAGAATTACGTGAATTATTTACTGCTTCTCCTGGGCTCATTAAAGTTTGTTTAGCTATTGAATCTGTTGGAGGAGTACGAAATGTTGAAACCGATTATCATGTGCATATTGATAATCAATTTATATTGGCTTTAGAAGGGATTATAGAAAAGGAAAATATTTTACAAGAGTAAGTATTAAGTTTTATTTGAAAAACAAGCCTATCGTGTGGGCTTGTTTTAGGTTTCGAGAAACAACGATGTTTGCTATACTTGTAGAAGATCTTCTGATAAAAGAGCTTTGACTCTTAAAAAAGATCTTTCTATGACAGAAAAAAAATCTCCATCCAAAAAAAAGATAAAGACGGTTCCAAAGAAACTGTCTGTTCAGAGTGTGAAAAAAATTACTGTAAAACCAATTGAAAACAAAAAAGAAGAGGGGAAGACAAGCCATCTTTCTCCAAAAGAGAAGCCTTTAAAGAAAAAAACTTTTCCGGCTTATCCTCCTTCTTTGAATTTATATCGTCATATTGCTATTGGTTTTGTTCTTGTTGTTATTACCGTTCTTTTTGCCGTTCTTTATGTTTCTACCATGAAAGCGACAATTATTGTGGATTCTGTTCATGAAGTTGTGTCTTCAGAATTTGTCGTTGATATCACGCTGTCTCCTATTCAAACTCAAGAAATCCGAGGGAAAGTGATAAAAGGAGCAGTAAGCAGAACACAAACATTCGTTCCAAGTGGAGAGGGAGTTATCGAGCTTGAAGAGATTGCAACAGGTGTCGTTACTCTTTATAACACTTCTACTTCAAGTCAGCCTCTTGTGAAAACAACACGTCTTTTATCCCCAGAAGGTGTTTTATTTCGATTAAATGAATCTGTAACAATTCCTCAGGGTGGAAGTGTAACCGTAGAAGTATACGCAGATGAAAAAGGAGCTAGTGGGAATATTGAACCAACGACTTTTACGATTCCCGGACTTTCAGAAACAAAACAAGCATTGATTTATGCAGAAAGCACAGAATCTTTTACAGGAGGAATCCAAACACAATCAGTTGTCACTCAAGAAGAACTTGAGGCTTCTACGACAAGTCTTCAAATGTTAATTGAGGAGGAAGTGAAATTACTTCTTCGTACAGAAATGGGAGAAGCATATTCTGGAGAAGTTTACTCACAAAAAGAAGCAACTGTTACGTATAGTATTGAACCAAACACTCAGGTTGATCAATATGATGTCACGATCTCTCTAGAAATGATTGGGGTTTTTTATGATCAAGAAGCCCTTGCAGAGATTGCTCAAAAAGAATTGACACAAGAATTAGGAAAAGGGAGAGAATTTATAGAAATGAATCTTTCTGAGATGAGTCTTGTTTTAGATCACTATAATCTTGAAGAAGAAAAAGCAAGTCTTCATGTAGAACTGGAAGGAAAAGTGATCACTTCTCGCACAAGTGAAGCTTTAAAAGTAGAACGATTTGTAGGGATGACAAAAGAAGAAGTGAATAAACTTTTACTGGAAGAAGGGGTTGCGACCACTGTTTCTGTTGAGTTTTTTCCATTTTGGGTGCGTCACGTTCCACGTTTAAAAGATCATATTTATATCGAGATTCAATAGATGAAACATCTTCCTTTTGGAAGGTGTTTTTTATATGGGGATGAATCACTTGACGATCCACAAGAACCTCGTTATCGTGTTTGTATTGCGATGAGAAAGGACATGTTGGTTTAAAATCATTTTTGAGAGAGGGAAGCCTTGGTTGAGAGTTTCCTAAAGAGATTTTTTTTCAATACCACCTTTTGAGCAATCCTTCCCTTGGAAAGGGAAAAGTGAGTGATTCATGCCAGAGAAAAGGTATGAATAATTCGGGTGGAACCATCCTTTTAAACATAAAAGGATCCCGAAACTTCACGGAAACGTGAGGTTTTTTATTCATCTGACATTATTTTTATGATGGCCAAAGAACAACTTAAAATCATGCGTCATTCAACAGCACATCTTCTTGCTGCAGCAATTATGGAACTTTATCCGAGTGTTAAGCTTGGTGTTGGACCTGCTGTACAAGAAGGTTTTTATTATGACGTTAATCTTCCT
>MGEY01000062.1:0-147 GCA_001791615.1 Candidatus Uhrbacteria bacterium RIFOXYA2_FULL_40_9 | reverse complement strand
TTTGAAGAAGATTGAAAAACAGATGAAAAAAATTAAAGAACGAAAAGAAGTGTTTGAACGGCAAGAAATGTCTCTTGCAGAGGCACAGACATTTTTTGAAAAAGAAGGGCAAACGTTTAAAGTTGAACTTTTGAAAGACTTGGAATT
>MGEY01000061.1 GCA_001791615.1 Candidatus Uhrbacteria bacterium RIFOXYA2_FULL_40_9 | reverse complement strand
ATTGGATCGTCAAGAAGCCATTACTTTTGCCATTTCCCTTGCAAAAGAAGGAGATCTTGTCTTGATTACTGGCAAGGGGAGCGAACCTGTGATGGCAGTAGCACGGGGAAAGAAGATTCCTTGGGATGATCGTCTTGCTGTACGAAAAGCTTTACAACAGCTATGACCGTAGAGAATTTTATTCAATTACAACCTGAGGAAGATCTCCTCGCAATTGTGCATCAAACATGGATTGCTTCCATTGTGCGATTTTTCTTTCTTTTCTGCTGGGTTGTTTTCCCTTTCTTTTTCTTTTTTCCTTTGCTTTCTTTGGGATTAATTGGTCTTGCAATCTTTCTTGTTCTCGAAGTTCCTGCAGCTTATGTGTTTTCTCAGAAGTATGTTCAATGGCATCGAACGGTTTTAGTGATCACTGATCAGCGTCTTGTTGATATCAATCAGAAAAGTCTTTTTGATCAAGAAGTTTCTGAAGTACGATATGAAGAAATTATTGATGTCTTGTTCCGTACAAAAGGATTTTTTCCAACTCTTTTTCATTACGGAACTCTTAAAATTCGTGTGAAAGGACAAAGTCCGGATATTTATTTTGATTATGTCCATCATCCTGTACGTATTCAGCGTTTGATTCAAGAGGTACGCAAAATGATTGGCAATCAACAAATAACTTCTCAGGAAATATCTTTACATGGCGAAAGAACGAAAACCATTTCTTAAACAAATACTTGGCTTACGATCTCTTTTTCTGATCAATGTTGTTGTGATTGCCTTTCTTTCTCTTTCTCTTGGCCGAGAATTTATGCGACATGTTGATATTCAACAAGATGTTCAAGATCTACAAGAACAATCCGAATCATTGGCCGCGCGCCATCTTCAATTAACAGAACTTCACACAGCGATCCAAACAGAATCTTTTATTGAGCGTGAAGCTCGACTTAAATTAGGAATGAGCAAGCCAGGAGAACAAGTCGTCATAGTGACTGATATTTCTTCTACACAAAACATTTCAGGTTCTTCTATAACAGAGGGTGATTTCCTTGAAAAAGCTATTCAAGAGATTGAAGAGGGAGGTGTCCATGGGAAAGTCAGAAATGTTCAGAAATGGTGGTATTATTTTTTCAATAAGATTTATTATCAACAAATCATGCTCTATGAACAATCCTAAACAAGAAGATTTACAAGAGATAAAGAAACAAAAAGCTTTTTTTGTTTTTCTTGCTAAAACTCCTGTCCGCATTGTCCTCATTGTTCTTGTCTTGCTCGCATTCATTCTTGGTCTCACTTTTGCTGTTTATACAAAACCAATTTCTAGTCCATTTGTGCAGCGTATAGTTAATATTCTTCCTTATCCAGCAGCTTTTGTTAATGGACAAGCTATTTGGATGTCTGATTTCATTAAGGAGTATGAAGCGATTACTCAATATTTTGGAACACTTGACGATTCTGAAATTCCTTCTGATGAAGTGGTTAAAGCAACCATCATGGATACTCTTGTGAATAAAATTGCTGTTCAACACCTTGCGAATCAGTATGGGGTAGTGCTTGATGAGTCTCGGGTAGATGAAGAGCTTGCGTCTCTTTTAAGCACCACAACAGAAGAAGAATTTTTGGCACAACTTGAAGAAATGTTTGGATGGAATCTGGACGAGTTTAAAGATCGTGTTCTTCAACCTTTGGTTTTAGCAGAACAAATGAGTGAATTTGTTGAGACAAGTGAAGATCTCCAAGCGGGGCAAAAAGAAAAAGCAGAGGCGGCCTATACACGAATTATAAACGGAGAAGTATTTTCAGATGTGGCTACAGAGATTTATTCAGCCTCAGGGTTTGAAGGAGATGGAGATTTAGGACTTGTAAATACTTCAGATATTCCAGAAGAATGGATGGAGGTTATTAATGCCGTTGAAGTTGGATCTGTATCTCCGGTCACAGAATTTCCTGGTGGTTATTATCTTTTTTCTGTTGTAGAACGAACAGAAACAGAGGATGGAGAACAAATTCATCTTTATGGTTTGATGATTCCACAGGCAACACTGACAGAAGCGGTAACTCACTATATTGATTCAATTAAAGAGTGGAGAATTGTTGGTAAAGAACAGGCAGAAGAATAAAAGACAAACCAAAAATTCCGTGAATGTTCACGGAATTTTTATTTGCTCTGGAGCCACCGGGCGGACTTGAACCGCCGACCTCTACTTTACGAAAGTATTGCTCTACCAACTGAGCTACGGTGGCAGGTATGGTGTGAAGATCATAACAAAACAAAAGGGCTTTTTCAAGTGTAGTAAACTATTTTCAAAAAGAAAAAAGCCCAGCAAATGGGCTTATCGAGAAGGGGAAGTAGAGTTCTACTGGCCAACAACACGAAGTTGAGGAACAGAAGGAGAAGGGGTCACCTGAGGATTGTAAGACTCGTGAAGATCCTTGAGAGGAATTTCCCTGCGTCGTCCAAATGTTCTGATGGACACATTGCCGTTGGGTCGACAAATAACCTCGATGGTTCGCTCGATCACTTCCGCGTTGTTAGTGCCATAAATGATCGAGTCTGCATCCAGAAGGAAAATCGTTTCCATTCCATTCGGATTTTGATAAACGCTCTGCAACCATCCAGAAGCAATGACACGTGTGAATCGAAGAACTGTTCCAAATTCCTTCACAAATTCGACAAACTGAGGCAAACACCGATCCTTGCCTTCCGCAAGATCACGAATGAGTTCTGCCTGAAACCAAAGAAAAGTGAAATCGGTTCCGAGCAAAGTATCCTGTGCGTAATTAGGATTGATCGGACGATTGGTGCGGGACATGCTGTCTCCTTGTTGTGGTTGTCAAGAAAAGAACAGTGCTAGATGATATTTCATTTTATCATTTTTGTCAAGATGAAGGACCTGAGGTATGATAGAAGTAATCTTCCATGTAAGAAGAATCAATTTCTTTTTCATGATTCAGCTCAAAAATGTTTCAAAAGTCTATCCTCCAAATGTGATTGGAGTAAAAGATGTTAGCCTGCACATTCGTCCTGGTGAATTTGTTTCTATTGTTGGTCAAAGTGGAACAGGCAAATCCACGCTTTCAAAAATGCTCTTTGCGGAAGAACGTCCAACCACAGGAAAGATTTACATTGGAGGATGGGACATTACGAATATTTCTGATCAAGATGTTCCTCTTTTACGACGTCAAATCGGCGTGGTTTTCCAAGATTTTAAACTTCTTCCCAAAAAAACGGTACACGAAAATGTTGCTTTTGCTTTAGAGGTTTCTGGAGAAAAATATCAGCGTATTAAAAAGGTGGTTCCACAAGTGCTAAAAATTGTAAATCTTTCTGCACAAGCAGATCGATATCCTTACCAGCTTTCTGGTGGAGAACAACAACGTGTGGTCATAGCGAGAGCGCTTGTTCATCGTCCAAAAATATTTGTGGCCGATGAACCAACAGGAAATCTTGATACCATCAACACAAGAGAGATTATTGATTTGCTCAAAAAAATTAATGAGTTCGGGACAACGGTTGTTTTAGTGACCCATAATCGTGAAGTTGTAAACGCTTTGAAGAAGCGTGTGATTACTCTTGATAACGGACAAATCGTTTCTGATGTAGAAACAGGACGTTATCGTATTTAAGGAGGATATGATTCTTTTACCCTATCGCATAACCAAATTTGCTCTTCAAAATTTTTGGAGAAATTTTTGGCTTTCAGTGATCACGATTAGTATGTTGGTGCTAACCCTTTTGAGCATCAACATTTTATTAGTTTTTAATTTTGTCACAGATCAAGCTGTGAATTATGTTGAAGATCGGGTAGAAATTTCTGTGTATTTTTACGAGCAGACCACAGAGGAACAATTAGCAGGTGCTGTAGCGTATTTGCGCAGCTTGTCACAAGTAAGAGATGTTGAGGTGGTCACTGCACAGGAAGCCTTAGATCGTTTTATCAAGCAACATGCGGATGATGAAGAAATCATGCAATCTATTGAAACAGTAGAAGATAATCCTTTTGGACCAACATTGGTTGTGAAAGCAGAGTCTGTACAAGATTTTGATTTTATCATTCAAGCACTTGAAAATCCGAATTATCAAGATTTAATTCGAGAAAAAGATTTTTCTAATTATGAGGAAATTATTTCCGGTATTCGTGGAAGTACAGAAAGAGTGCAGTGGTTCGGGTATGGGTTGACAGCGATTTTTCTTTTGATTGCTATTTTGATTGTATTTAACACTGTGCGTATTGGTATTTTTATTCACAGAGAAGAGATTGCCATTATGAAGTTGGTTGGGGCTTCAAGTTGGTTTGTACGCGCTCCGTTTTTACTTGAGGGAATTATTTATAGTGTTTTTGCCTTGTTGATTGTGGTAGCTATTCTTTATCCTGTTCTTTTGACACTTGAACCAAAATTTAGTTCTTATTTTGGAAGTACAATTCCACTAATGGATCATTTTTATCATGAGGGGATTTGGATCTTTGTTTCAGAATTGATTGCCCTCATTTTGATCAATACCATTTCTACAGGGCTTGCCATGAGAAAATATTTGAAAGTTTAGAGTAAACAATACTTCGTTTTTAAACAAGGGTATTTTAGGAGAAGTATAACTTTTAACGTCTACCTTGATCTTTTTTTGGGATTTCGATATACTTTCGCTTGCAGAAATGATCTATTTTTGGTGAGTGCCATGAAGCAAGCTTCAGTCATTTCGCTCACTCAGTAAACAAAAGCTCCCGGATATCGTCTTCGACGATATTCCGGTCGTTCGCTCGGAAATGCCATGAAGCAAGCTTCAGTCATTTCGCTCACTCACTCCCGGATCGTCTAAAGGCAGGACACCAGGTTTTGGTCCTGGGAATCGGGGTTCGAATCCCTGTCCGGGAACCAAGAAAAAACGACTATCGTATGATGGTCGTTTTTTCTTGGTTGTTCGGCCATGGGCCGGACACAAATGCGCGGTTATGAATAACGGCATTTGCCGGACAGGGATCCTGACGGGCGAAGAAAGATCGTCAAAGTCTTCTTTCGAGAGCCCGTCAACATCCCTGACAAGGTGTGTATCTTCTGTCGGACAGGGATCCTGTTGAGCGGAAAAAGATAGGCTAAGTAATCTTTTGGGAGCGAGGCAAAATCCCTGACGAGGCGTATTTATTTAACCCAGAAGAGACTTTTAAGCGAAAAACAAAAACCACACGTTTTATACGTGTGGGAGCGTGCGACTTTTTACCCAATAAATCGCAAAGAGAACAGATCCATTTCCACCAAGTCCATTGATTACTGGCCAGAGGTATTGTGTCCAAATCGTTTCATCTGAGCAGATAAGAGCGGCAATCTGGAACACATAAGCTGAGGCGCCAAAGAGCCATGCATTGGGTTGTTCTGTCCCTTTTCGCTTCACGACCATATAAGCTGTGGGCAAGAAACCCAGTAGCATGGGTATTTGAAGCATACCATTGGCGATTTGCGTTGCATGAGCATTTTCTCGAATCACAAACCAGATGGTACAAATGATCATAGTGAGTGCAAAAGCTATCCATTCTGGCCATTCCAGTGTGGCAAAAACTCCTTTAATCCAAGAAATCACAAAGACGATTACAAAGGAACAAGCAGAAACCACTGAAAGGGTAGCCAAGACTTTTTCTTCAGCCGGTGCTTGGAGATAATATGTGAGAGCATTAACAGATCCTACAACTGACCAGATCATCCATGTGGCAGGATTGGGCGTGATTTTTCTTTTCCAAATTCCCCTCAAGTACACCACAGGGGCAACAAGGAAAAGTCCATTAGCGACAATCAGAAAAAAGGTCGAAAGTGTGATAGAAAAGAAAAGCATTAGAAGGAAAAGAACAAGAACAATCACCGTCCCATGTTTCGTTCTGGACATGAAGTCTCCTTGGGAAGGGTTGATCGACAAGAAAACGTAGCAGAGATAATCTTTCTCGTCAATGAATTCAATCCTTTGTTATGTTATAATTCTTGTACTATGTCACAGGTCGCTATTATTCAAGGTGATCATCGTCGGCAAAACATAAAAGATGCTTTTACCCTTCTTTCCTCGGAAGATGTGGCAATTTTGGATCAAGCAAAAAAGATCCTTATCAAACCAAATCTTGTTCATCATTACTTTCAACTTGCCTCTACACATGTGGATGCGGTGCGTGGGGTGATTGATGTTATCCGTGAAAAAACAGATGCCCCAGTCGTGGTTGGGGATGCGTCCTATCATGGAACCAAAGCAGCCTTTCGCAATTTCGGGTATGAAAATTTGATTACAGAATATGAAAATGTGAGCCTTTGTGATCTGAATGATGATGAAACTGTAGAAGGATATTATCTGAAGCAAGATGGATCAAAAGGAAAGATGCAGATTGCAAAAACGGTTGTAGAGGCAGATGTGCGCATCAATCTTGCTTGCATGAAAACACATCGCACAACGGGAGTAACGTTAAGTCTAAAAAATTGGGCTGCTGGGATTTGGGTGGTTGAACCAACACAAAGTCTTGAAGGACCTCATTTTGCTAGACAACCTTTTTTTCATCAGGAAGGTCGTCGTGCGCAAGAAGAAACCATTGTAGCCATTCATCAACAATGTGCACCAACCTTTTCAGTGATTGACGGTTTTCTTGCCATGGAAGGAAACGGACCTACAAATGGGGAAGCTGTTCCCATGCATCTTGCTCTTGCAAGTACTGACCCCGTGGCTTTAGATGTTACGGCATGTCAGCTTATGCATGTGAATCCACAAGACATCGGGTGTCTTGTGATTGCAGGAAAACAAGGGTATGGTGAAAGTGATCCTGAGCGCATTTCACTTCTTGGTCAGAAAAAAATCTTAGAGCTTAGGAACACTTTTTTATTACCAGAGACATGGAAGGAAAAAGTCCTTGCATGGAAATCATCCATATTATGAGCGAAGTACCTCATCCACATCTAGAGGAATTTTCTTTAGAGCCTTCAAGAGAAGAATCTGAGCCTCAAGGAAGAATTACTATGGCAATACAACGATTGCGTGAAATTGCAAGTGAGCATCCATTAAAATCAAAGATTCGAAAAGGTCTTCGTTTTGGTGCTTTACTCATTGGAATCAGTACGGCTCTTCCACACTCTGCAGAAGCACGCATGGTTTATTCTCAAGAAGGAGGGTTGGTCTCTGATGCCCCTGGTGAAGAAGCTCTTGCAGTGACACCTGAAGCGCGTATTGAACAGTTGAATGAAAGATTGGCCGAAGCTGAAAAAGAATTACAAAGACTTCAAAAAAAAGAAGAATCTTTAGAACATCGCACTTCAGAATCGATCACTCCTGAACAAGCAAGAGAATTACGACAGGTGCGACGTGAGAAAGAACATCTTGAAAATAAAATTCAAGCAGATCAATTAATGCGTGAAGAGCTTGCAAGCAGGCTTGATGACCGTGCGTATGAACAGCTTGATCGTTCCTTAACAAAAGTAGCAGAAGCAAAAGCAGAAGGAAGGCTTGGAAGAGCAGAGCGCTTAGAAAGAGTTGTTTCTCTTAGGGTTTATGAAAGAGCGAGTGCAGAAATGGAAACCTATATGGCTTCCATTGGGATTCAAGAATCTGGGCGTAGGATTATTGTTCCTGGGGTGATGGGTGAATTGCAACCCGTGGAAATTGTTCCAGGTTTTGTGCCTGATGGATTTTATCGAGATGAACGTAAAGATACCTTTACCATTGTTTTTCGTGCGACAGATGGCAGTTACTATGGTCTATATTTCAAAAATGGTAAAATGTATAAAACAGGTCAGTGCCAAGAATATGGACGATTTATTGAAGAGTAGTATGGATTTTTCTTTATTCAAAAAGCAAGCTTTTGATCAATTACATGTAGGGGGATTTCCTGCAGAAAGTGTTCAAGCCTTTTTTGAACTTGTGGAGAAAGCAAGCCCAGAAGAACAAGAGATCCTTTTGACTTTTGTTCTTGCAGAAGATCCAGAAGTGATTCATGCCATTCTTGATCAATATGATCAGATCGCTGATGTTCTTAAACATCCTGAAAAAGGATCAGTTGTTGAGATCATTGAATCTGCAACAGCTTCATTATCAAAAGAATAATTTTTTTATGAATGATAAACCTATTGGACTTTTTGTTGGACGTTTCCAACCTTTTCATCTCGGTCACTTCCTTGTTATTCAAGGAATGGTCAAGATGTGTCGGAAAGTTGTGATTGTGATCGGAAGTTCTCAGGAACAACGGACAAAACTTAATCCTTTTACCTTTGAAGAGCGAAGAGAAATGATTCAGCGTGCCCTTCAAGCTGAAGATATTATTCCAGTTTATGATGTAGAAATCATGGGGATTCCAGATGTGGAAGGAGATGAAAAATGGGTAGAGGATATTTTGGCAAAAGCAGGAGACGTTGAAAAAGTTTGGACAGGAACTCCTTGGACAAAAGAATGTTTTGAGAAAAAAGGAATCGCTGTGCAAGACATCAAAGAGGTACCTGGCATTAGCGCCACAGAAATTCGAAAATGTATGAAGGAAGAAGGAGATTGGAAACCCATGGTTCCTAAAGATGTTGCCAATTACCTTATTGATATTGAGGCAGAAGAGAAAATTCAATAAAAAGGAAACAGGTCAAAATTGGCCTGTTTTTTGTTTTAAGGCGCGGAAGAGGTATTGACAAAATGCAATTATTTCGCTATCATTCGCTGTTTCGTCTTAAGACTATGAGACGATTCATCTGGTTCTTTTCACTTATCCTAAACCAAACCGAAGGAGTATCCATGAAACGTGTTCTCACTTCGTTCAGCTATGATCCACAAGGATGTAAGCGTGTGGCGTATGCAACTGATTTGGCAAAACGGCTGGGTCGCAAGCTCATCATCTTTCTTCCCAATGGAGTTGACAAACGACTTACTTTGACCGCACAAGTGTGTGGTCGTTCAGAGTTTGAGCTTCTGACATTTGAGCTTCAGTATATTCACTCCTATTTGCGACAACAAGGGATTGTGATGGAAGATGTCGTTGTTGAGTTCAAGCGTGATTCCCTTGGTCGTTGTGTGTTTAAAACTTCTGACATGATTGTGTCTCATGATTTTTCTGTTTCACAAAGCCTTACGGTTCTGTTTCCACGCAACGAGTCTTCTGTGTTCGCACGAGGTGAAGGTCCTTTGATGATCCCGTTTGGTGTAGGGCCTACCGCTCTTCAGGTTCTCTCAAGTTGTTTGCCTTTGCCTTTGATCAAGATTTTTGGTCAACCAGTTTTGTTTTATCACACAACATGGGAAAAAAAAGGAATGTCTTCCTCGCAACCACGTGATCACATGTGTCGAGCAGCTTATGATGTCCTTGCGCAGTTGTGTGCCAAAGCCCATGCAGAGGGAATTGCATATGGTGAATACATTGAAAAGGTTTCATTTGTTGAAAGTGGAATCGTGCGTGCTGCCCTTGAACAGGGGGTTTCTCTTCTCATCATGGGGCGTGCCAAGGATGTTGGTCGCGGTAGCTATGTTGATCAGGTGCTGGAGCGTTCTCCCATCCCTGTCCTTGTGATGGGGTCGAAGGTGCTGTCATGATGCCCATCAAATCATTTTTTCGTGGTCCTTATGGAGTGATGGCCATTGTTCTTGTCATGTATTTTCTCAAAGTCACGGTTAAACTGACAGTGGGGTATTACACAGGTTCACAGATGATTACAGGTGATGGATGGCATAATACTGCTGATATTTTTGAAGCATTGATGGTCGTGGCAACCGTGATGGTTGCGAGTCGTCCTTCAGATGGAAGCTATCCATTCGGACGAAAGAACCTGGAAAGTTTGTTTGGACTTGTGGTGGGATTTTTCCTCTTTTTGATGGGGCTTTCCGTGGCAGGTAAATCTGTTTTGGGGATTACACTTAGTCTTTCTCCTCTGTTGTCTTGGAAAACGATTGCTCAGCAGTATTTTCAAACAGAAGCGGTTCCAGAGTATAACTGGTGGGTTGCCCTTATCATTCTGGTTAGCGCGATTTTGTCCTTGGTTGTGAGTCGTCTGCAAATTGTCACAGGAAAGCGTAGTGGACACGAAAGCCTTGTTGCAGACGGAGAAGAAACAGCAAGTGATGGTCGATTGGAATTTGCTGTACTGGCTGGAGTAGTCGGGCAACTTCTGTTCGGTTGGTCTTGGCTCGAATATCCATTCTCCTTGTTTGTTGCATATCTCATGATTTGTACTGCTTGGGAGATTTTCTGGAAGGGAATGGATGCGGTGCTTCAAAAATCTATTGGAGCTGAACATGAAAAGGTAATGAAAGATCTTGCTTTGAGGCTCCATGGAGTTGTACGCATTTCAGATCCATTGATTGATGGAAGTGTAGGACTAAAGACTTTTCGTGTTGGTCCAACCGTGATCGTGATTTTGAAGTTAATTTCTGATGAACCTCTTGAAACAACCTATGTTATGAAGCGCGCACTCGCAACCAAGATTGTAGCCTACTTGCGTGAGCAAGGTTTCATGGATGCGAAGTATTACATTCGGACGAGTCCTACCCCTGCTTTGCCTACACGTGTGGCGTATTCAATTGTCCGTGAGGGTGCAGTAGATGTGATTGCTCCTAACTTGATAGATGCCACACATGTGCGCATTTGTGATTTGGAGCATGGAGTCTGTTATCGTTGGAAGGATGTTGATATTGGGTCAATGTCACTCTCTGAGCGTATGACACTTCTTAGGGAAAAGCATGTGTCCGCACTTTGTGAATTTCCCTCTTCTACTTATGGAACCGCAACGTATTTGGTCAAGTGTGTCCAGGATGGTATTATCTTGATCGAGAATATCCAGTGGCTTCAAATCCAAGAAGCGCCCTCTTTCAATCCAAAGGTGCTAGGGATCGATTAGCGTTTAGGCCGCTGTGCACGATGCATGGCGGTATTTTGTTATTTCATTTTTCCTTTATTTTTCAAGCAAAAATCGCGTGTCAAGAGGCTCTAT
>MGEY01000060.1:4779-9333 GCA_001791615.1 Candidatus Uhrbacteria bacterium RIFOXYA2_FULL_40_9 | reverse complement strand
CTTTACGTGGGCGACGAAACGAAAACGTCGCCTGCCCATTAGACGATTTGAATCCACATTCGAATCCTCTAACGGGCAGAGTGGTAACCAATCCACGATGAAGCCTGATGCGGTAGCCAATCCGCGTTGCGGCACATTTCGTGCCGTTTGATCGAGAAGGAGTTCAACATGTCCGGTACCGATACCAAGCGCAACATCTTCTACGGGTCGAATGCCCGTCGCGCCCTTTTCGTCGAGATGTTGAAGTACAAGGATTTTCTCGAGATCGAGGACACCAAGATCACCGAAATGGCCATGGTCGGAGGTTCGAACGGGAAGGCGCAACATGTCTTCAACGTTCTCAAGGACCTCATTGGACGCGTTTGCAAGTTGCGTGATCAGGCCTTCGACCACGAGACCGCGTGGCTCCCCATGGACGCATTCATGACCGAGATGCGCGAGGCCCACCAGGCGGACTTCGCAGAGGCGAAGCGGCGCTGGCAGGAGGCCAACGAGCAGGAGGACGAGGAGACCCAGGCCGCCGCGGGTTAATCCCCAACGCGGTTCCCACATCCACAACAACGTTCATTTCCGTAGGGGCGCGGATGCCATATCCGTTCCCTACAATACCGGCAACCCACAGTGGGGTTGCCCTACACCCTTTACGTGGGCGACGAAACGAAAACGTCGCCTGCCCATCACACGGTTTGAACCTCGGTTCGAAATGTGTGACGGGACAAAAGTCCCTGAGAAATGAATTAAGTTTTCTCAGCCACTTTAGTGGCGGGGTTAAACTCAGCGGGACTAAAGTCCCTAAGAAATAAGACAGAACAAAAGTCCGGCAATCTATCACAGAATGCCGGGCGGCCACAGTGGGCCGCCCCTACAACTCTTTCAAACATCTTGGCTCGCGCAATGCACATGAATATAATTCTTGTTCAATGCGTGGGCACACGAGATGTGTTCACACCATCTCTCTCCCAAAAAAATAACCTCCTAAAAAGGAAGGTTGTTTTTTATACCAATAGGATTGTAAAGGTATTTATTATGATGTTGCTATTCAACTCCTGTCGCCCTGAGCGATCGTTAAACATTTAACCGAAAGAGTCTTATACTAATGCAAGATTCTTCGACTAAATGTTTCATGTCGCTCAGAATGACAAAATATTTAGTACATCACCTCTCCTCTGATCCTTTCCATCCAAGTTCAAACAAAATGCGCAAGCTATCAGCTATTTCCTGACTCACCATCACCACATATTTAGTACATCACCCCTCCTCTGATCCTTTCCATCCAAGTTCAAACAAAATGCGCAAGCTATCAGCTATTTCCTGACTCACCATCACCACAGAAAGCAAACTTTTTCCATAAGAGACAATTAGCACATGATCTTCCCGAATCGTAATTTCTGCCTTCAAGGGAAATTTGTCTTGTGAAAGCACTCGTACCTCCCCACCAGGAAGTTTTGGAAGATCTCCTTTAGAAAAATCCTTTACGACAATCAAAGCGCGATGTGGAATTGCTTCTTGTGCAAGTTGTTGATGATGTTCTCCTTGTGATTGGTGTAAAACTCTCTGCTTTTTCACTTCCTCATAAGGCACGAGTTGTACAAACTCTCCCTGCAATTTGAGAAACATTTCTCTCACAGTTTGAAGCCCCTCTTCTCCTTCAAGATAACGTATTTCTGGTCTCACTTGATGGGTCTTCTGATAAAGGGCAAGCAGTGCAGGCAACAGTCCTGCCATTTCTTCTTCACGCACCTTCAAGGCTTCTTGTTGCAAACGAATCATTGAGACTAAACGCTCAGGATTTTCCGTTCGATAATAACGTTTTTTCTCTTTCACAAACGTGCTCATAAGACCACGTTCACTCAATGCTTCAATCATGACATAGGTTGTTGCACGATTCACACCAGCCTTTTTCGCAATATCTTGCACAGAGGCTGACCCTATTTCTAAACTTGCCAAATACACTGCCACTTCTTTTTCACTCAGCCCCACTTCTTGCAATGATTGTTTTAGCGAAGTATTCATAGACTAAAAAAGACAAGAGGAGAGGGCATCCCACGTTTTCTCCGCTGTTGCCTTCCAAGAAAACTGTTTGACGCGTTCAATCCCTTTTTCAATCAACTGCTCTTTTAACCCTTCCTCATCCACCATTCTTTGCAAACCTTCTGCCCAAGCCTCA
Source organism: Candidatus Uhrbacteria bacterium RIFOXYA2_FULL_40_9 (assembly GCA_001791615.1). Taxonomy (GTDB): domain Bacteria; phylum Patescibacteriota; class Patescibacteriia; order UBA9934; family GWF2-40-263; genus UBA12396. The sequence goes on along the minus strand of MGEY01000060.1, from coordinate 7,166 downwards.
ACTTTTTCTGGAGAAAGAAAAAGAGCAGCCTCCCCTGCGACTTCTTTATGAACAGGAATGGCAGAAGTGATTAACGCGGTATGACAAAGCATGGCTTCTAAGTTTGGAATGCCAAACCCTTCGTACCAAGAAGGAAAAACAAAAGCAGTTGCCTCAGAAAATAAAGCCATCACTTCTTCTTCAGGCACATACCCAAGAAAACGAATAGACTCTGCACTGGGAAGACTTTCCGCATACTGCTTGATTTCTTCCCCTCCATACCCTGGATTTCCGGCAAGCACCAACTCAAAAGGATCTCCTAAACCCCGACGTTGTTTAAAGGTATCAAAAGCCTGAAGAAGCAAAAGAAGATTTTTTTTGTGTTCAAGCCTTCCAACAAAGAAAAAATATTGATGTCCCAAACGATATTTTTGCAAAGTCTTTTGCACTTGTTCCATGGTCGGAAGAAGAAAATCTTGTGTTTTTGCACTTAAAGGAGTTGCGACTAAACGTGAGGAAGGAACAGCATAGACTTCTTGAACTTCCTGCTTTGTAAACGCAGAAACCGTTAATAACAAGGCTGATTTTTTTATGGCATCCTTTGTCACGTGCTCTAATCGTCGTCTTACCACAGGATCATACTTTTCTGGAATCCGCTTAAAGCCAATGTCATGAATGGTAGTGACAAATTTTGTTTTTGGTTTTTTCCACGTAGGAAACTTCCAAGGAAGCCCTTGCCCTGGAACAAAATAAAGATTTACAGGTCGACGCCAAAGCTCCCATCCCATTCGTCCTTTCATCCATCCCATAGGAAGCTTCCATCCAAGAACATGAGATTCCCATCCTTTGGGAAGATCTGCTAATATTCCCTGTAAAGGTTTATCTGAAAATAAAATAACGCGCTCACCTGAAGAAAGGGGGCGCGATTTCATGGCTTGAATCAATTGAAAAGCATACTCCTCTACTCCTGTTCTTTGCTCTTTATTTGCAGAAGATGCATCAATCCCATAAAGAATGACTGTTGTTTGAGAAGAAATGTTGCTGTGAAGAAAATCAATAGAAGGAGGCATACTCACCTAATAAGATTCCTTTGAAAATATTCGTAGCGAGGACTATCTGAGGAGACCATAAAATGATCAACAAGTTTCCATGGCAAGAATATTTTTAGAGGAATCTTTTCGAATAATCACTATCTTTAAAAATCTAATTCTCAAAAACTACGAACTTTGAAAAATGCTTCGTTTGTACGCTTCAAGATTTTCAAGAGCAATTCCTGTTCCTTTTGCCACACACTGTTGTGGTTCTTCTGCCACAAAGGTTGGCACTCCTGTCGCTTCTGCAATCAACACATCTAAATTACGCAATTGAGAGGAACCCCCTGAAAGCATGATTCCTTTATCCATCACATCTGCAGAAAGTTCTGGAGGAGTTTTATGAAGGACTTCTTTGACGGTCGTAATGATTCCTTCTAATTCATTTTGAATAGCATCTGTCACATCATCAGAAGTGACTTCGATAATTTTTGGAAGTCCCGTAATCATATCACGTCCTTTGATTTCCATTTTTAATTTATCTGGTAAATACATAGCCGCTCCAATCTGAATCTTGACATCTTCGGAAGTGCGCTCCCCAATCGCAAGCCCATACTTCCGACGGATATACTCTGAAATAGCTTGATCAAACTTCACTCCACCAATACGCACAGACTCTGAAGCCACAATTCCTCCCAAAGAAATCACGGCCATCTCAGATGTTCCTCCTCCAATATCAATAATCATGTGACCAGAAGGAGAACCAATGGGAATATTTGCTCCGATTGCTGCCACAATAGGTTCTTTGATGATGTAAGCAGCTTTCGCTCCTGCAGCAATAGTGGCATCAATCACAGCTCGTCGTTCTGTGGAGGTGATTCCTCCTGGAACTGCAACCATCACTTCTGGTCGCAAAAGACGGAATCCTCCAAGAGCTTTATTGATAAAATATCGAAGCATAGCTTCTGTGGTTCGATAGTCCGCAATCACTCCATCCTTCAAAGGACGTCTGGCAACAATCGTATCTGGAGTTCTTCCAAGCATATCCTTTGCTTCTTTTCCAACTGCAAGTACTTTTTTATCAATACGCGAAATCGCTACCACAGAAGGCTCATGAATAATAATCCCGCGTTTTGGAACATAAACAAGAACTGTTGTGGTTCCAAGATCAATGCCGATTTTTCTCTGAAACATAGTGAACCTATCTTACTCTGTCTCGGTCATTCAGAAAAGCACCTGAAATACCTTGTCTTGATCTAAATATGTGTTCAAATGGTAAATGCCATCCCCCCATTCTGTTTCTTCCTCTGCAGGAAAGGCATAGGAAACTCCTTTTCCAAAATCTAATTGCAAAATAAGTTCGTGATCCAAAGCTCC
>MGEY01000060.1:0-4727 GCA_001791615.1 Candidatus Uhrbacteria bacterium RIFOXYA2_FULL_40_9 | reverse complement strand
CTAACTTATATTCAAACAGAAGCTCTTGTTGTTTACCTGGTTCCACAGAAGTAAACGCACCAAAAACCGTCATTCCAAGCTCTTCATCAATATCCACAGTTCCCTCTTGAGCCATTGGATTCTTTGAAAGATCGTTTGATAGTGTGCCTTGTGCTCGCAAAAAAGTTGTTCCCTGAGGAAGATAAAGACGTGTATAGGTTCGATATCGACTGGTCTTCCAATTGAAAGATCCTGTGTGTGTATACAAAATGCGTGTTCGTCCAAGATAGTCTCCGTCTGTATTTTGAAAAATCTCCGAAGTGATTGTTCTTTCAACCACTGGATCTGTTTTTAAACTAGCAAGATTTGCATCCACAACCATAAGAACATCAGGAGTTTTTGCAAGAAGACGCCCTCCCCATCCCATCTGTACCAAATAATTTTCTGTGATTTGATCAGCACTATAAATAGCTAACTGTTTTGAAAAAAATCCTTTTTCTATGACTTGTAACACTTCACCCCATTTAGAAAAAGGGAGATTAAGAAGACGATTTTTCATTTCCTCCACAAGATCAGCTAATATTTCTTTTCGCTGACTTTCCGGAATTCCTTCAAGGGCATAGCCAACTTCCACGTGATATTCAATCGCATCAGCAATATTCTCTGAAGTAAACTCTTGTCCAGAAACAGTAATGCTTCCAACAATCTTTAACAAATCAGAAACAAATGTTGGAGTGAAACCAATTACTCCATGAAGACTCACTGGAGAAGGAATGCTTGTTTTTAAAGAAGTAGGAACAAGCCTTGCTTCTGAAATAAATCGCTCAATCACCTCTAAAGAAGACACAGCAAAATCTGGAGACCAGTTGGCATCACGCAAATACCAAATATTTGTTGCATGATAATCTTGCAATGGTTCAGGGGTAGGAATATTTACTTTTCCTTCAGCAAGACGATCAAGTGCATAAACATCTTCTGTTTGAAGACTGGTGAAGTCACCGTTCAAAATTCGTGCAATTCCATAAGTGCCAATAAATCCTCCACCAGGACGCAATTCTGTATTGTTCAAAAAAAGAAGAAGAAAAACATGCTCTTCATCTAGTCCAGCAAGTTCTGGAAGAAGGATTGCCGCACGCTCAAGAGTTCCAAGTGATGTTTCTAGTTCCACAAGTTTTTCAACAGAACCTGTAAGAGGATTTTCAAAGAGAAAAAATAATTTTTCAGGAAAAAGTTCTTCTAATTCTGTCTGTAAAAAAGAAAGATGTGATTTCACTAGATAAAAATCTGAAGCACTTGTGCTAAACCTCTCTAGTATGGCTTGTTTGGTCTCAGAAGAAAGATCTCTATAATTTTGTATTGAACCTCCAGACAATCGTGTGAGTTCAGAAGCTAAATCCATAAGAGGATTGAGTGCATCGATAAGGTCATTTCCAGAGTTCAAAAGTTGTTCTGTTTTTTTTAAAGAAGTGCCTATGAGTGGAAGAGGAAAAAAAGTGTGCAAAACACGCATGCCAATCTGGGTTCCTTGCAATGCTGTTTGGGCTTGAATCAAAGACGCTTTTGCTTCTTCAAATTGAAAATCTTCCATTTGTTGTTTTGCGTCTTGTGCGCTCTGACCTGCATCAATCACACTTGCAAGCACTTGTCCTGAAGCCACAATTCCTGCAAGCCCCCAAAGTACCAAAATAAAAAAAAGCCCAAGAAAACAAAAAGCAATAACGTGTTTACGTCGGTGCTTTCTTTGTATGACTTCTGGTTCTAATTGTTCCAGAAAATTATAAGCATGGGGCATAAAAGATCAATGGTTTTTTGCATGGTATTTCTGATAATAGTATAGCGCACTTTTGATTTGATGGCGCGTCAAAGGTCGAAGTAATTGTTGAAAAAAATTTCCTTCTGCGGTCTCACGACGGTGATAGTGAATCATGACAGAAAAAGGATGATAAACCACTTTCCATCCAGCATCCCAACAACGCCGACAAAGATCTTGATCTTCAAAATACATAAAAAATCGCTCATCAAAAGCTCCAATCTTCTCAATCATTTCTCTTCGCAATAAAATTGCGGCTCCTAATAAATAATCAACTTCTCTGGTTTCCTGATGATCCCACTCTTCCATAAGATAATTTTGAAGATGTGTTTTTGCAAAAGACAATTTTTTCAAAAAAGGTAAACGACGGTAAAAAATTGTCTTCACCTCCATAAAGCGATAACAACTCTGTTGAAGCTCTCCGCTCGGACACTGTAATCTCGGACCAACCGCTCCAACTGTTTGATGTTGATCCAAATAAGAAACAAGTTCTTCTAAAGCCTTTGGTAACATCACCATGTCTGGATTAAAAGAAAAAAAATACCGCCCAGATGCCTCTTTCATTGCGTGATTTATTCCTTTTGCAAAACCCTCATTTACCTCGCTTACAATAACTTTTACTTGAGGAAATTCTTGGTTCACCATCTGAATAATTCGAGCTTCCGGATTGTTATCAACAACAATAATTTCATAAGAGACTTGAGGAGCGGCACGAATAATTCCCTTGAGAGTTTGTCTCAAAAGACCAGGAGTATTGTAGTGAACAATTAAAATGGAAACATCACACATACATTTACGAAAACCAAATTCTCATTTCTTTTGAACGGACAGGTGAATGTTGTAAACAGACACGACGTTTGCGCCACATTTTTGGAGTACGCATCAAAGCTTCTCCAAATGCACAAAGATTTTTTGTTTCAAAAAAAAGAACATACAAAAAACGTAAAACTTCTGAAAAAAGAATAAAAGGAGCCGCTAAACAAAAATTGAAAAACCGTTCATTTTTCATTAAAAGGTTCCATTGATTCCGATTTGAATAATAATTACGTTGCATGGATTTTGTTTGTCGATTGGAAATACGGTCAAGCCAATTCATTTTTTCAGCTCCAAACATTCCACGATAATGATAGGCTACGGCTTTTGGAACATAACGTGATTCCCATCCTTTTTGTTGAAATCTCCATGCAAGATCAATATCTTCTTTGTAGGCAAAAAAATCTTGATCAAAAAATTCATCTTCAAAACGAGTATCTTGCAAAGCAGAAGCACGATAAAAAACAAGAGCGCCCGAATGTCCAAAAACATCTTGATAATCATCATACTGTCCTTGATCAAGTTCCCCAGCCCCACGATCCGTAAACGTACGATTATGGTGTGCACGAAGCCCTGTAGAATCAAGGATGTCTGAATGCACCGTTTCTTTAAAAATTTCATCTGCCCCATTTTCACTAAAAGCTCGGAAAAGTTTTCCTCCGAAAGATCCAGCCTGCAAATGAAGTTCCGCTTCCTTCATAAGTTCTTCTAAAAATGTTGGGGTCCAAAGCGTGTCAGGATTTGTGACAAGAATAAAACAATTTTCTAAAGCTGTTTGTGACCAATGTTCAATGGCATAACGAATTCCTTGATTATGAGCTGTCGTAAAACCAAGATTTTTTGCGTTACGCAGAATCATTATTTCTGGATAATGCTCTTGTAAAAATGTGATAGTGCCATCGGTTGATCCATTATCAATAATCAATATTCGATATTCTTGAAAAGTCTGCTTTTTAATTGTCTTTAAAAGAGCCGGCAAAACATGCAGACTGTTCCAAGTAACGATATTGATAGAAATGCAAGGTTGCATATTCACTCTTGAGATCTTTTTTTCTTTGTGACATCAAACCCTAGATATTTTCCAATCATAAGTCGTGTTTGTGCATCAACAGCTGGGAAGGAACCAAAAAGAATAAAGGTTACTGGCAATAAAGCCCATTGAAGTAACATCACAATCCACGCTCTTGGACGCGCAGTTTTTGGTCGAGGAGGAAGCAAAAGTAGAGACATGACGGCAGAAGAAAAAATTCCGATCATAGCAAACCGCATGATGAGCTCAAGTGTAAACGGTGCAGCTTGAATAAGCGCTGGGGATTCTCCTTTTGCCAAATATAACGGAAGCCACCCCATGACAAAAATAAGAACAGGAGCCGTAGCCCAGGTATACATACCTTCAATGTGATTGAACAAATATTTTACTCGTTTACGCAGTGGAATTGTTTTTACTTTTTGAAAAGCTTCCGCAATGTAAGGGAGATGTTCGACACCCCAAGCCCAACGACGTTGTTGAATATATAAAGCTTTCAAGGCTTGCCAATAGGTATCCCCTACAACAGTATCCATAGAAACAGGAAGAAACATTGGTGTCACGCGATAATCCCCTTCGTAATGAATGAACGCTTGCATGAAAATCCGTGAATCTTCACTCACAATATCCTTTTGCCAGAACCGAACATCTTTAAGCATAACCCAAGGCATAGAATGAGAAGAAAATGTCCAAAGTCTATCAGGACGAACAAGTTCAGACATTAACCAAAATGTTGTTCCATATGCAGCAACACGTACGGGGGCTGGAGCAGACCAAATATTATTTGCAAGCAAAGTGACAGGTTGATAGGAAGATCGCGTTGGATTCTCAACCGTGCAATAAAGATAAGTGAGATAAGAAAGATATTCTCGATGAGCAATGGTATCCACATCAAATGCTGTGACTATAAAATCTTCATCTTTTATTTCAGGATATTGTTTTGCAAGAATCTTTTCCACACAATGACCAGCCCAATTCAAATTTGATCCTTTACCTGGAATCTCATTTGGAAAATCTTTTGGATGAATCGTCACGATAATTTCTTTGAAAACTCCAGCGAACAATGATTGAATTTCATTTGTCACCTGAAGAAAATGG
>MGEY01000059.1:5508-31751 GCA_001791615.1 Candidatus Uhrbacteria bacterium RIFOXYA2_FULL_40_9 | reverse complement strand
GTTGTGGATCAGAAGTTTTTCATGCTCTTGGAGATCTTTTAAAAAAGAAAGGATTTTCTACATTAGTAGGAGATGAAGGAGGATATGCTGTGAAGCTGAAACATAATGAAGAAGCTTTTAAAGTGATTATGGACGCGATACGAAAAGCTGGATATCAACCCGGGAAAGAAGTCATGCTTGCAATAGATCCTGCTACATCAGAGTTTTACGATGAAAAAACAGAAACGTATCAGTTGCATGCAGAAGGAAAGAAATTGACTGGAAAACAGATGATTGCGTTATGGGAAAAGTGGGTGAAGAAGTATCCTCTCATTTTTCTTGAAGATGGCCTTGCACAAGATGATTGGGAACACTGGCAAGAACTCACAAAAAAACTTGGAAAAAAAATTGCGCTTGTGGGAGATGATTTATTTGTGACAAATACAGAACGTTTGCAACAGGGGATTGAACAAAAGGTAGGAAATGCTATTTTGATTAAAGTCAACCAAATTGGAACATTGTCAGAGGCAATGGATGCAATCTTTTTAGCACAACAAGCTGGGTACAAAATTTCTGTTTCTCATCGCTCTGGGGAAACAACTGATACCACTATTGCTGATCTCGCGGTTGCTGTGAATGCGGAGTTTATTAAAACAGGATCTCTCTCGCGTTCTGAACGTTTAGCAAAGTATAACCGTTTAATGGAAATTGAAGAGGAAGTAATCAAAAAATCATGAGAGGAAAAAAGAAGGAATCTTCAGTGTTTCCAGCTGTCCTTGTAATTTTGGACGGTTTTGGGGTTGCTCCAAAAGAACAAGGAAATGCCATTATTCAAGCAAAAACACCCGTCTTCGATCACCTTGTTCGTCAATATCCTGCCATGACCTTGCGCGCGTCCGGAGAGGAAGTCGGTCTTCAATGGGGAGAAGTGGGAAATTCTGAAGTTGGGCATCTTACCATTGGATCTGGACGTGTTCAGGATCAGCTCCTTCCAAAAATTAATCATGCCATTGCTCATGGAGAGTTTTTTCAACTGGAAGGATTACGTCTTGCCACTCAGCAGATCAGGCAACAAAAAAGTCAATTGCATTTGGTAGGATTAGTTAGTGATGGGGATGTTCATGCTTCAGAGCAACATCTTTATGCACTGCTTGAATACGCTGCACAACAGAAACTTCAAGATGTTTTTGTTCATGTGATTTTGGATGGAAGAGATACGTTGTATAACGCAGGAATAGATCATGTCACTGCCTTACAACAAAAAATGAAAACGCTTGGGGTGGGAAAAATAGCAAGTCTCACAGGACGTTCATTTGCCATGGATCGTGATCATCATTGGACACGAACACAAAAAGCCTATGAGGCCATCGTAGAAGGAAAAGGTATTTTAGCAATAGATCCTCTACAAGCAGTAAAAGATTCATATTCAAAAGAAATTTTTGATGAAGATGTTTTACCTATCGTGATTGGAGAAGAAGGTCATCCGATTGGTTTAATGAAAGATCAAGATGTTGTGATCTGTTTCAATTTTCGTTCAGATCGCATGCGACAGCTTATCCAAGCTTTTTCCTTTCCAGAGTTTGATTTATTCCCTCGTCGAAAGATCATAAATCTGTTTGTGATCAGCATGACAGAATATGGAAAGCACTATCCAACAACCTCATTATTTTCTACAGAAATTTCTTCTCATTGTCTTGCGGAAGTCTTCTCTCAACAGGGTCTTCGTCAACTTCATATTGCAGAAACAGAAAAATATGCACACATCACTTATTTTTTGAATGGAAAAGAAGAAGAACCATTCCCTTTAGAAGATCGTCTTCTTATCCCATCTCCACACGTTTCTTCTTATGAAAAGACTCCTGGAATGAGTACAATGAAAATTGCTCATGCAGTAGTGAAAGATCTTCAAGCAAAAAAACATGAAGTCATTTTGGTAAATTTAGCAAGTCCTGACATGGTGGCACATACAGGAAATTTGGAAGCCACGATTCAAGCAATTGAGATTGTAGATGAAGCATTAGGAAAAATAGTTAATGCAACTTTAGCAAAAGAGGGAACTGTTTTTTTGACAGCAGACCATGGAAATGCAGAAGAAATGGTTAAGACACGCACAAAAGGAATTGATAAAGAACATTCTACGAATCCTGTCCCTTTTTTAATTATTGGAAAACGTTTTGAAGGTCAAACATCTGCCACAGGAGCTGTTCCAGAAGGAGATCTTTCTCTTGTGGCACCGATTGGAGCATTAGCAGATGTTGCTCCAACCATTTTGTCAGTGTTACATCTTCCTCAACCTCCGGAAATGACCGGGAACTCATTAGTCTAATTTTTCCCTTATGTCTTTGGATAAAAAAGCGACTCGTGCCATTTCTTCTCTTGCTCACCGAAGTGTCATACTGGATTGTGTGGGGATTTTTGGTGCCCGTTATCTATTTCTTCTTATGGTGCTTTACGGAGTTGCTTGGCTTTGGAAGCATATGGAAGATTTTTGGACTTTTCTTTTTTCCATTTTGATCGGATGGGTTATTGCTCTTGTTTTGGAATATACTATTCGTCGGGAACGTCCATACAAAGTAAAAAATCTCAAACCTCTTTCACGACCTGCGATTGAAACTCCTTCTTTTCCTTCTGGTCATGCGACGATTTCTTTTGCTGCCGCAGTGAGTATTTGGTTTGTAGATCCCACTTTGGGTTTGGTTTTTTCTGGACTTGCTATTCTTGTGGCGCTTTCGCGAGTTTATGTAGGAGTTCATTATGTATCAGATATTATAGCTGGGGCATTACTTGGTGCATTCGTGAGTTGTCTTGTCACATTTTTTTTCTAGTTTATTTATTGAGTTATGAAGGCCATTATTCTTGCAGGTGGAACAGGGACACGACTCTGGCCTCTGAGTCGTGAATCTCGACCAAAACAATTTTTTGATGTGGTGGGCGATGTCCCTCTTATTCGTGAGACCTATCGTCGTTTGTTGCATTGGTTTCCTGCAGAAAAGATTTATTTTTCTCTTTCCCCAAATTTTGAACAGTTGTTGCGTGAGGCTATCCCTGAAGTAGATGATGACCATCTTTTTTTAGAACCTGAAAAGCGTGATACTGGTCCTGCGATGGGTTTGGTTGCTGCCCTTCTTGAACTCAGTGATCCAGAAGAGCCCATTGTTTTTATTCCTTCAGATCATTTCATCAAAGACGAAGAAATATTTTTGCGATGTTTGCAAGTGGGTGAGCAGTTGATCAATGAAACAGGAAAATTATTAGATATCAGTATTGAACCTCTTTTTCCAAGCACGGTGCTTGGGTATACAAAAATTGGAGAGAAGTTTGAGGAAAGAGAAGGAATAGAGATTTTTCAATTTGCAGGGCATACAGAGAAACCCCCTTTTGAAGTAGCAAAACGCTATGTTGAAAGTCGATCTTATCTGTGGCATGCGAATTATTACATGTGGACGCCGCGGAAATTTATGGAAGCTTTTGTAACTTATTCCCCAGAAATGGGAACGATTTTACGAAAGATTCAACAATGTGCAAAAAAAGAACAAGTCGATCGAAAGAAATTCAGTCGGCTTTATCATAAGCTTCCAAAAATTTCGATTGATTATGCCATCACAGAACACATGAATCCTCAAGAAGTTTTAATTATTAAGGGGGATTTTGGTTGGAGCGATATTGGTGCATGGGATACGTTATATGCATGTCTTTCTGAGGAGGGTTATCGTAATGTCATAAAAGGGGATTGTGATGTGATTGATACAACAGGTACACTTGTTTATGGAATGTCTAAAAAAGTTGTGGCAGTGATTGGGGTCGAAAATTTAGTGATCGTTGATACTCCAGATGCACTCCTTGTCTGTCATCGTGATTCAGCTCAACAAGTTAAGGATCTGGTAGATTGTTATTCCAAAAATAAGAAAAAAAGTGTTTTATGATTCGATCTTTTTTTATCCTTCTTTTTGTTTCCTTTATCGTGTGTCTTGTCCTTGGAGGATCTTTTGTATGGGATGCTTATTTTGTCGGCCCTGTTCCAGAAGCAGAAGAAATGGTGTTTATGGTGAATCGTGGAGATGCTGTGAAAGATATTAGTGCGCGACTTAAGCAAGACTCCTTGATTGAAAGCCCTTTTTGGTTTGAGGTTTATGTGTGGATTACAAAAACCGAAGCAGATTTTCAAGCAGGACTTTTTTCACTCAAGCCAGGCATGAGCTATCACACACTTGTTTCCACATTAACTCATGCAAAAGCACAGGAGGTACAAATAACATTTCCAGAAGGATATACTGTTGAGCAGATGGGAGAGGTGATCAAGGAGGCTTTTTCTGCTATTACACTTTTGGATTGGAACATAACAACTGATTCACAAAGTCCTGTTCTTTCTTCTGGGATTCATCTTCTTGAGAGTATCCCAGACGGACAAGGGCTTGAAGGATATTTATTTCCAGACACCTATCGATTTACAAATGAAGTGAGTGCAGAGAGTATTGCAGAAACTTTGGTGCTTACCCTGCAACGACGGTTAGCAGAAAATAATATTATTTTGGAAGATGATCTAGTGATGGAAAACGGTATGACCCTTCATGAACTTTTGACCTTGGCATCCATCATTGAAAAAGAAGTGCCAGACGCAGAAGGAATGAAGATTGTGGCAGACATTTTTTTGAAACGACTCAAAATTGGCATGGCATTGCAAGCCTGTTCAACCGTGAATTATGTGACAGGAAAAGAAGATCCTGCGGTGACCTTTGAAGATCAGCAAATCGATTCTCCTTACAATACCTATCAACGTGTAGGGTTGCCTCCAGGACCAATCAGTAATCCGGGAATGAATGCCATTCTTGCTGTGCTTAATCCAACACCCAATGAGTATTATTATTTTTTAACGACTCCAGAAGGGGAGATGATGTACTCGAAGACGTATGATGAACATGTGTTGAAAAAGCAATTGTATTTGAAATAATTTTTTATGACATCTTACGGTTTTGATAAACAACAACGTGTTCGTCATCTGCAAGAGAGAATGCAAAAGGAAGTGGAGGAAACACAACAATTACAGAAGCGTTTGACGTTTTTTGAGAAGATCCGAAGATACCTTCGAGGATTAGTTGTAAAAAATCATGATGAAAGACAATTACAAGAAGTGAAGAAAAAAATTAAAGAGCATTTTGATATATGATAAAACATGAGGAAGATGGATTAGAGAGGAGCATTCGCCAACAAGAAACGACAACAGAAAAAGAAATGACACCAAAAAGTTTTGATCAGATTCGACAAGAACTTGGGGAGTTAAAAGTGGAAAAGCGCGCATTGCGTATAAAAGTGACAGAAGAAGAACGCACGCGCGAGGAAGAAATTAAAATATTATTGGGGGAGTACCGAATGCAGATTGATCAATTTCTTGACTCATCCGAACCACTTCATCAAGATGATTTGCCCATGCTGTTGCGATGTTTTTCGACTTCTGCAAAAATTATTCACGAAGCGCGTATGGCAGGCTTATTTGAGTTGTATGAGTTAGCTGAGTTTGATGACACACTTGTTATACAATATGACCGAATGAAACAAGAGAAAGGCGAAGATCTTGATGAAGGGCAGGAGGAGTTACAGGTTTTTGAACAAGAGATGAGCAAAGAATTCCTTTTACGAGAATTAGAACAACTCTACAATACAACAACTTCACAAATTAGAAATCTTTATGAAAAACTAACGGAAGCGACTTCAGAGGTAGTAGGAGGATGTGCGGAAGGATTGTGTCAGTGTGCCAATGATCTTTTCAACTTTGAAGTAGGTGGAGTTCTTCGTGTTGATGAATTTGTTGGATATGTGACAGTGCTAAGAGAGAATCATGCTGCTCTTTTAAAACTTGCCGCAGGATTAGAAATTTCTTTATCTGAACGGTTTACAACGCTCATTCAAGAAGTAGAGCAAATGATTCGAAAACACGAGTCAAATTTAGAAGATGTGAGAAAACTTCTAGAAGGAGGAGAAAACATCATGAGTTTTGAACGTTACAATGAATTAGCAATCGAATTAGCCGCTTCTTATAAATATTACATTGAATGGCAACGCCAAATGGTAAAAGAATCTCACGCGGAAAGTGTTGCCGCTGTACAGGCGGGGGAAATTAGTAAAGACAAAGCGAATTGGTCTGGGATGGGAACAACGATTGGTGGAAGAAGATTTCAAATAGGACTTCGCGGAAAAAAGGGGTGTGAGTATGGTCGCTGTGCTAGTTGTTGTCTTTTTCACGGGTCTGCAGATGCCTCCATCACAGCAGAAAATATTGTGACGCAATTTGATCAAGCATTAAAAGATGAGGGATTACAAGCAAAAGAAGGCCAAGAAAAACCAGCTTGGGAAAGAGAAGCCGATGACGATGTCTATCGCATTGATTTTAATGGGAGCGGTTCCTTCCTCAATGATAGCGAAATGCCCAGGGAGGCACGAGTTGCTATTTTTGAGAGATTAGCAAAACTTCCTTTCACTTCAGTTCTTATTGAATCAAGAGTGGAATACATTACTGAGGAGAAAATTCGGGAATTACAAACCTGTTTGCGGCCTGATCAAAAAATTGAAGTCGCCATTGGTCTTGAAAGCGCTAATAATCTTGTCCGTGAACTAGCAGTCACAAAAGGCTATAGTCTTGAAGATTTTGAAAAGAGTGTTGAGATGTTGGCAAAATGTGATGTGAACGTTCTTGTCTATTCGATCGTTAAACCTGCCCTGTTAAAAGAATCAGAAGCTTTAGAAGACACACTCTACACAGGAAGGTATTTAAGCGATTTGGTTCAACGGGTGAGGGAACAGACACAGAACAAAAAATTCGCTTTAACCATGAAGTTAGAACAGTCATTTATTCAAAAAGGTGGCTATCTCGATTTTTTGCATGAAACAAAAAGAGAAGGGGCAGAAGGCTCAACAACTTCCATGTATGAAACTCCTTGGTCATTTACTATCGCAGAAATTGTTCAACGACTTTGTGACGAAAAGGTTAGTGAAATGATTCATTTACAAATTGGGAGGAGTGACGATTTCCCTCCGCCAGTAGATGTGACAAGGAATAGAACAAAAGAGGGAGGGGAACATGAGGAAAGTACAAAAGCCATTGATGAGATACTTCAAGAATTTAATCGAGATGGAGATGTGGAGAAATTATCTACTCGATTAGAAGAGGTTGCCACTACCTATCCAGATGTTTTCGAGGCTTGGCAGGAGACACTTGCGAAGTAATAGTAGAGAACAACCGGTCTGGGAAAAACAGATAGATTTTTGTTATCATAGGAGTAGTTCTTTGAAAGGAAGAATGTCATGATAAACCCCATCGTTCACATTGGTGCTTCTGGGCATCGAGAGCGGGTGATTGGGCTTTATGACTTCATCCGCTATGAATTTGTTGATTGGACAGGGGAGAACATTATTATTGTTCACACGCTGCAAGCGCTTTTACTTTTTGATCTGATGCGTATGCGTGTTTACTGTTTTGCTTTTGGAAGCCTTGCCGTGTATCCCATTTTTGGACGTGTACGAGAACCTGAACAGAAGCGAATGACCGTCGATGTACAAATTGGGAATAATTTTCTGCATTGCATTTCTTCTTGCATTCCAGATCTTCTTTGGGATCAAATCCTGAAATTAACAGAACAAAACCTTCCAACCTATCAACGACTTCTTCTTTTGCGTGATCAATTCCGCGCAGTTTAACTCGCCTAAATGGCGAGTTTTCTCTTTATCCCGTTGACATTCTCTTTATCCCTCTTTATCCCTGATCTTTTTCCGTATGGATTCCAGCCTAAAAGGGCTGGTTTTTTATTCATGGCAAGTCGCAGGGGCGATGTGTTATCATGTTCTCACTATGAAAGAATTTTTTCTGACACAGACCGTTGATCTCTCAAAAAGTAAGATAGACTATCAAAAAGAACTGAATAATGAACAGTTCAAAGTGGTGACAAATGGAAACGGGCCGTGTTTAGTTTTAGCTGGAGCTGGATCTGGAAAAACACGAACAATTACTTACCGTGTTGCATATTTGATTGAAAGTGGGGTTGCACCAGAAAATATCCTCCTTGTCACTTTTACGAATAAAGCAGCAAAAGAAATGTTGAATCGTGTAGAGGGCTTACTTCATGCTTTTCCTCAAGGGCTTTGGGGTGGAACGTTTCATTCTATTGCGAATCGTCTTTTACGTCAGCATGCCAGTGAAGTAGGGCATACCTCTAACTTTACGATTTTAGATCAAGAGGATGCAAAAAGTTTGATCAAAATTTGTCTTAAAGAATTGAAAGTCGACACGACAAGTCGTCGGTTTCCTTCTCCAGCAAATCTACAATCCATGATTAGCTACGCCCGAAACGCCAGTCTTCCTCTTTCAAAAGTGTTAGAAAGTCGTTATCAACAGTTTTCTGATCTCATTCCAACTATTGAAAGGATTGGAGAACTGTATGAAGCACGCAAACGTCAGGCGGATTCCATGGATTTTGATGATCTGCTGATTCTTCTTCGTCATCTTCTTTTTCAAAACCCCATGATTCGTGAACGTCTTGCCAATCAATTTCAGTATATTTTGGTTGATGAATATCAGGATACGAATGTGATTCAAGCGGATATTGTGCATCAACTTGCTAGCATTCATGGAAATATATTAGTAGTTGGAGATGATGCTCAGAGCATTTATTCTTTCCGAGCTGCAGAAATTAAAAATATTTTACGGTTTCCCAATCAACATCAAGAAACTTCTGTTTACCACCTTACGACAAACTATCGTTCTGCTCCAGAAATTCTCGCAGTTGCAAACAGGAGCATTCAACAGAATATGCATCAATTTAAAAAAACTTTGGAATCATTTTGTCCTTCTTGCGAAAAACCCTTGTTTGTCCCTGCTGCAACAGCATCTCAAGAAGCACAGTATATTGCCGAGCAGGTTATGCGTTTACGTAAGGAAGGGATATCAATGTGTGAGATCGCTGTGTTGTTTCGTGCGGCTTTTCATTCTCAAAATCTTGAGTTCGAACTGATGAGAAGGGATATTCCGTATGAGTACCGAGGAGGAATGAAGTTCTTTGAGCGCGCACATGTTAAGGATGTTGTTTCTTTTTTACGCATCATTGCAAATTCGAAAGATGAAACAGCATGGATGCGTGTCCTTGGCCTTTTTCCTGGGATTGGTCTGGTTACGGCAGGCAAGATTGTGCAGCAAATTCAATCTGCAGAAACGATTGATGAAGCAATAAAAAAAGAAGTCAAGGTTGGATCGCGTGCAGTATTTGGTTGGCAACAAAGTTGTGTGACAGTGAAAAAAGCTCTTGTAGGAGAGCGATTACCCGGAAAAATGATTCGTGAAATCATCTCTGGTTCTTATCGCGATTATCTTACGGCAGAATATCCTGATAGTGCAGATCGTCTTGATGATCTTGAGCAGTTTGCTGTTTTTGCAGAGGGGTACAAAGATCTCCACAAATTTTTAGATGAGGTTTCTCTGACAGAGAATTATGGAGTTGAAAAGGAACAGACCACAACATTTAGTGAGGAAAAGATGATCCTTTCCACAATTCATCAAGCAAAAGGACTTGAATGGGATGCGGTTTTTTTAATGCATTTAACAGATAATAAGTTTCCTAATCCTCGCGCCCTTCAAGAAAAGGGAGGGCTCGAAGAAGAGCGTCGCTTATTTTATGTAGCTACCACTCGCGCACGAAAACAGTTGTTTTATACATATCCGATTACATCCGGGTATGACAGTCTTTCTTATAATCAACCTTCTCTTTTTCTTCAAGAAATCCCAAAATCACTTCTTGAGGAAGTAAAAATTAAAACAATTTCAGAACCTTCTCATACGTCTGCATGGAGACGAAATGATGATCCTATTATTGTTCTTGACGACCTTGGAGAAAGAATTTCAAAATCAAGTCCCGGAAGTTTTCTTCGAGGTGTTGATGAGTTATAATAGGATAGATTTATGTTTCCTCATCGAAGACGCACAATAAGACGCAAGCGACGTTATGGATCGATTTTTGGTACAGGAGCGATCGTTATTATTTTACTGAGCCTTTTTTGTTTTTCCGTTTATCATTTTCGAACTTCTCATGAAGAAGAAGATAAAGTGCTTGTTGATTCAATTGCTGATATTTTGACCCCGGATTCCGTTTCACTTCATGCTATTTCAGAGGGGATTGATACAGAGAGTCGAGAAGCAGAAATTTACCTTCTTTCAACAAGTGAATCTTTGGGAGTAGCGAAACGAGGAGAGAAAGATGATCATTACTATTGCCATATAAAAACAGATTTACCAGAAATTGATCGTGAAACATTTTTTTACGAAGGTTGGTTAGTGCGAAAGATTCCTTATGATTATTTTTCCATGGGAGAAATGATAACAAATGAAGAAGGAGAATTTGTCCTTGAGTGGGAAGGAAGAGAAGAAGAGGACTATCAAAATTATACGCAAGTGATTATTACTTTAGAGCCAAGAGATGGAAATAGAGATCCTGGAGAGCATATTGCTGAAGGAGAGTTTGGAGAGTAACAATTTTATTCCTGATCAAAATGAAATCCACTAGAACGTGCCTGAAAATGAACTCCTAGCAAAGAGGCGCGTGTCCAAGAGTTGGAACCATAACGAGTTTGGAGATGATCAAGAGCACAAAGGACAGAAGAAACCTTCCGTTCTTTTTTAAATAAAGAAGGTTGCTCTGGTCCTTTCATCAATGCTCCTACGCTAATTCCTAATAAGCGTACGGGATTATGTGTAAGGTGCTTGATAAGAGGCCATGCATTTTTAAACAAAGCAAGCCCATCTGTAAGAGGTTGTTCAAAACGTTTTTCTTTTCCAAATCCAGAAAAATCACCAAAGCGAATATAAACACGAACAAGCTTTGCTTGATAGCCGTCGCGTCGTAAACGCCAAGCGACTTTATCTGCCAGACCCAAGAGGGTGTGTTTCATTACTTCTTTATCTGTCGTATCTTTTGAAAGGGTGTAAGAATGTCCAATAGATTTTGGTTCTGATTCATATGGGATAACTTGATTATCTC
Organism: Candidatus Uhrbacteria bacterium RIFOXYA2_FULL_40_9; assembly: GCA_001791615.1. Classification (GTDB taxonomy): domain Bacteria; phylum Patescibacteriota; class Patescibacteriia; order UBA9934; family GWF2-40-263; genus UBA12396. Next base: position 20,757 of record MGEY01000059.1, on the reverse strand, counting down.
CACGACCATAGGCAGCTTCATGTAGCCAATAGCCAACAGATTTAAATTCTTGAATAAGACGATCAAGAGGGTATTCACGCAATCGTTTAAAAGTAAAAATACCAAGATTTTGTAATTGTTCTTTCCGGTGATAGCCGATTCCACACACATCAGAAAGAACACATTGATCTAAAAAAGCACATTCTTCACTTGGCTTCACAACAACAAGACCATCGGGTTTCATATGATCAGAGGCAAGTTTTGCCATGAGTTTATTTACTCCAATTCCAATTGAACAAGTGATGCGTTCTCCACATTCTTCTTTTAATCGTTGTTTGATCATTTGTGCCATGATAATCGCACCAAAGAAATCTTTTGCTTCTTCTGTTACATCGAGAAAAGATTCATCCACACTGAACATTTCTACAAAATCCGTGAACTCATGAAAAAGAACATTGAATCGATGTGTGATTTCTGCATATTTTTCTGGATCTCCTTGTACAAAGAGAAGAGAAGGACAAAGGTGCTTTGCTTCCCAAGTCGACATAGCTGTTTTAATTCCTTGTTGTTTGGCTTCAATTGAGGCTGCTACCACAATGCCTCTGGAAGCTTTTCCTGTTTCAGCTACCTGTGCTTTGCCTGTCACACCAATTGGTCTCCCTCTTAAAAATGGATTTGCTTGTTGTTCTACAGAAGCAAAGTAAGAGTTCATGTCAACATGCATGATGATTCGCGACATAGAAAATTGAATGAAAATTTGAAGGAAAAAATTGTAAAACAAGATCGATGAAAAGAAGCAAAGAAGATGCCGTCTTGTGGAAATGAAGCATTTTTATCTCGTATTTTTTGTTCGAGCGTGCTGATTAGCGCGTTTTTTATCCATCCGTATAAAGTTCTACCAGTTGCCATTCAAGAAATTCTGTGTCCAGACGTAATTTGAAATAGTTTGTGAGATCTGAAACAGAAAAGAAAAATATTTTCTTTGTACCTTCTCTTGCTGTATGAACAAGATTGACGGTTTTGATTTGGTAGGTTTTTTGATTCCAATTGAATTGTTTTGGAATGATTCGATTCTGAGAAAAGGAAACCAAAACATCAATAGGATCGTTGATAAATTCATGCATATTAAGAAAGACAATCTGGTTTACGTCGAATTTCTATTGTTGAAAGAAAACCACGAATTTGCTGTCTGAAATGTCTTCGACTTGTACGAATTTTAACGCGACGAATCGCTTTGTCGATTTGTTGATCGCGGCGGTTTGCGATCCAAGAAAGAGTAAGAGGGTAATGGCGAAGAGTGAGGGTGGACATAAAGTTGATCAAAAGAGTTAAAGAAGGAGATTGTTCATTTTTGAAAAAAATCGTTACAATACAAAAGACGTCTAGGATTTCGGTTCTGGATGTTTGGGAAGGACGCTGTCTTTAGTCTTGCTGGACAACAGCGTTCTTTTTTTTAGACAGGTTGAAATTTTCTAATCACCGCTCGCACGACTCCCTGAATAATACAATCTTTCACATAAATAGGATTCATTGTGGAGTTTGCTGGTTGAAGTCGGATGCGATTTGTTTCTCGGTAAAATCGTTTAAGTGTGGCATAGGCATTATCAAGCAAAGCCACAACTACCTCGCCATTTTGTGGAGAGGGATTACGTTCTACAACGACATAATCTCCATCATAGATACCATCTTCGATCATGGATTTTCCTTTTACGCGAAGAACAAAGGAATTCGCTCCATCCACCACAAATTGCGCTGGCACGGCCATGGTTTCATTATCTTCCACGGCTTCAATAGGAACACCGGCTGTGATAAGTCCAGACAAGGGAAGAAGGATGGCATATTCTGTAGAAAGATTTTCTTCAGGATGTATAAGTTCAATAGAGCGCGCTTCACCATCTTCACCCATACGAATTGCTTCTTTTTCTAAAAGGGCTTTGACATGTTGATGGATGGTCGCAGGGGAGGAGAGCCCAAGTTCTTCAGCAATTTCACGATAACTTGGAGCATAGCCATGTTCGAAAAAATAAGAACGTATGATTTCAAGCACTTCTGATTGTTTTTTGGTAAGATTTGTCATAAATATTTGTGTTCGGTTTCTGTTCGTATTGTAGACCGAACAAAGACCGAACACAAGCCTTTGGTGTGGATAACCTTTTTGTCTTGCTCGGAACCCCTTTTTTTGTTACTGTTCAAGCCGATTCCTTCCTTATTTTATTATGCCAAAAGCCGTAGAATCCGTTTTAGCAGGACATCCTGACAAAATTTGCGATCAAATTGCTGATGCAATTGTGGATGAATACCTTCGTCGTGATCCAGAAGCTTCTGTTGATCTGAGTGTTTTGGGTTCTCATGGCATGATGATGATTGGAGGAGAAGTTACTTCAAAAGCAGATTTTGATATTTCTGAACTGGCAAAGCGTGTGTATAAGCAGATTGGTTATCATGATGATATTGAAGTGTTCGTAAACATTGAAGGACAAACAGAAGAAATGAAAAGAGCAGGTAATTTGACTCCTACAGACAGTGTGATTGTGAATGGGTATGCGACTTCTGAGACACGTGAGCAATTACCACGCGCACTTGTCTACGCACATCACATGGCTCGTCGATTGGATGATTTACGAAAAACAGATTTAGCATTTGGATGGTTAAAGCCAGATGGAAAAGTTCAGATCGTGATGAAGCAAGAGAAAGTCCTTGCCGTGACCGTGTTAGCGTCTCATGAAAAAGAAATGGAACTTAAGCATGTGCAGTCTGCTATTTTAGAACGTGTGATTGTGCCCGTGGTCGGTGAAGATGGGGTGAAGATTTACATTAACCCTATCGGAACTTTTACCGTAAATGGATTTTCTGCAGACTCTGGCGCAAATGGAAGAAAACTTGCCGTAGATATGTATGGAGCGCTTATTCCTCATGGGGATGGAACTCTTTCTGGAAAGGATCCAGCAAAAATTGAACGAGCAGCTGCGTATATGACACGGTATGCTGCACGTTATTTAGTTGAACAAGAATTAGCGTCAAGCGCTCTGGTAAATGTTGCTTACACAATCGGACATTCTGAACCTGTTCATTTGAAAGTTCAGGGGGTCACCACAAAATCGCAAGGAGCACGGCTTGATTTAACAAATGTGATTAAAAAAGAGTTTGATTTTCGACCAGAAGCGATTATTGAACGATTAGATTTACGACAACCGATTTATCAACAAACAGCTGTTTACGGACATTTTGGAAGAATCGGATTTCCTTGGGAAGCAGAAATTCAAAAAAAATAGAACAGGCTTACGGCCTGTTTTTAAACAGAGGGCATATGAAAAAACCGCTTTTACAAGCGGTTGTTAAACAAGGCGGAGTCTAGAAAGACGATTCTCCATTTCCTCGTAGAGAGGATTATCTTCTGTAATTTCACGGCGCAAAAGTTCAAGAAGATCCTTTTGTTTTTGTAGCATTTCCGGAGTCGAAGAAGACATCTCATTCAGCCAGATTGCAAGCTCGATCAGAATGTTCAGATATTTGAGTCGCTCTTCTTTTTGACTTTTTATTTGTGCTTCAGCGTCTGAACGCGCAAATTCAATGGCACTTTCTTGAGTATGGATTGTGCGGATGAGATTAGCGTTTACCTTTACAAATCCTTGGAGTGATTGAATCCACGTTTGTGTTTCTCGCTGATCAATACATTCGCGTCCTTGTAGCCAAGCAAAAAGATCGTGCAGACTCAGAAAGAGTGTTTGTCCATCCTCATCCATAAGACGACAGAAAACTTGATGTGCTGTTTCTCCTTCTGATGGGATAAGAACAATCTTCCAATTCCTCAAAGTGCGCTCGTACATCTTTTTCCAAGAAAGCCATGCATAGATGTGTGCTTCCCATTCGTCCTCAAGAGATCCTACATGTACAGAAAGGAGAAATTCGGCTTCTTGTTCAAGCATTTGTTCAGGAGGATAAGTAGTTGCTCTTAGGGTGTTCCTGTATTCTGTTGAAACGGTTGTCAAAAGTGAGCCTGAAAAAATCGCTTGTTTGATTCCATCACCAACAAAAGTGCGATCCCAAACCGTAATCCATATCTCTTTGAGATTTTTCCCTTGGTACTCTTTTAGGTACGCAAGCGGGCGCAAAAGAGGATAGGAATGGCGAACAAGCGCATAACCTGTTAGCAAGAGAGAAAGGAAAAAGTAAGGAAAAAGGATTGTCCAAAGAAGATTGGCTTCCGTGTAGTGTTCATAAAGCGAAAGCAAAAGGAGTTCTGTGCCTGTAGCATACCAAAGAAGGGTAACGAAAAAATGGACAGAACCTTTTGGAAGCTTTGCGTGTGATCGCACTTGTTCCGAGAAAGGTTGGGACATGAACACCTCGTGGGGAAAAGACACCTTGATAAAAAGAACAAGGAAAGAGTTTGCCAAAAAAGGAAAGTTTTGTCAACGCCCCTCAAGCTTCTTTCTTACATTTTTATCGATTTATTTGATGATTTACGGTACAATAAAATTATTCTTTTTTGATTTGATTATGACCAAAACAAAAGTGCTTGTCCTGACCTCTGTTATTGCTCAAAGTAAAGTTTTTATTTTCACTTCCTTACTTGCTATTTCAGTAGTCGTTCCTTCCTTTCTTCACTCACAATATATTACTGGTCCTTTGGTGAATGCCATACTTCTTATCGCAGTTGTCTTACTTGGACCTTTTGAAGCAGTGATGATCGGTATTATTCCCAGTACAGTTGCATTAAGCTCAGGACTTCTTCCACTCCCTCTTGCTCCCATGGTGCCATTTATTATGATCAGCAATGCGATTTTTGTCGCATTATTTTATTACATTGGTGTGAAGAGATTTGCAATTGGCGTCATCATAGGAGGATTAGTAAAGTTTGCTTTTCTCTCTAGTACTGTCACCTTGCTCATGAAATCATTGTTGAGTGAAGGACTTGTTGCAAAGCTTGCAATCATGATGGGGTACCCACAATTCATCACGGCTCTTCTTGGGGGGTTGATTGCTTTTTTCTTCTTACGTGGCATTAAAAAAATATGAGTACTCTTTTAGAACAAATAAAAGAAGCTGGACTTGTTGGTCGTGGAGGAGCGGAATTTCCCACATGGAAAAAATGGGAAGGAGTGAAGAATGCTACGGGTGATAAGAAATATGTGATTTGTAATGCAAGCGAAGGCGAGCTTGGGCTTTTTAAGGATATTCATATTTTGGAACATCATCTTGAACAAGTCTTCAAAGGTTTGAAATGTGCCATGGATTTTTTGGATACTGGGGAGGCCTATTTTAATTTTAATCAAACGTATTATGAGCGTGTTAAAGAACAAGCTGAGTATTTAGTGCGCCAATACAAAAAGGACGGATACACGATAACATTTTATAAAGAAGAGCCAAGTTATATTGGTGGAGAAGAAACAGCTCTTTTGGAAGCAATTGAAGGAAGACGAACAGAGCCACGTCTCAAACCTCCCTATCCTTCTGATGCAGGACTTTTCGGCATGCCCACACTTATTCACAATGTAGAAACATTGTTTGATATTGCTTCAGTGGCTGATAGTGCGTATGAGCACAAACGATTTTATTGTGTTAGTGAAGGAGAACAAAAGCGATCTGTTCATCATTTGCCAGCACATTGGAGTGTGATGCAAATTCTTGAAGAAATAGAGATGGTACCTTTGTTCGATTATTTTGTGCAGATTGGTGGAAGTATAAGTGGACTCGTTTTAGCAAGCGATCAGTTAGATCATCAACCCATGATTGGCGCAGGATCGATCGAAATTTATCCATTAGGATTAGAGCCTCTCACACTGTTGAAAAAATGGTTTGATTTTTATGCAACAGAAAGTTGTGGTAAATGCACACCGTGCAAGATGGGGAGCTATAACTTGTCTGAAATGTTGAAGGGGGAGGAGGAAGTTCCTTGGAACAAGGTAATGGAGATTATTGAGGTCATGGAAAAGACTTCATTTTGTGCTCTGGGTCGTTCTGTTGCCACCCCTGTCAAAAGTTATCGAAAAAATATTTTGAAGATCTCCTAAGTACGTAATAGTACGTAACCGGGTTAGGCGGTACGTAACCGGGTTACGTACTGGATATATTATGAGAAAAACTGAATTTGTTAATGGAGCATATTATCATATTTTTAATCGTGGCACAGACAAACGAGATATTTTTCTTTGTGAGCGAGATTTTCAGAGGTTTTATGAGTCATTGTATTTATTTAATGATAGACATTATAAGCATGAAAAAGGAGATTTATTGACAAGAACCTGTTTGTTATCCGGTCATGAAATATTTGAAGTTGATCGAGAACCTTTTGTGTCAATTCTTAGTTTCTGTTTGATGTCAAATCATTTCCATTTATTCGTTCGGCAAGAGACAGATGATGGAATTTCAAAATTCATGAAACGTGTTTTGCAAGGTTATTCGAGATTTTTCAACAAAAAATACAAGAGGTCAGGAACATTATATGAAGGTCGATTTAAGGATGTTCTGATTGAAAAAGATGGACATCTTGAACACATGCCTAGATACATACATCTTAATGCGCTTGATGTAAGTAATCTTGGATGGAGAGAAGGAAAGATACAGGATTGGGATAAAGCAAAATTAGTCCTTGATTACTATCCATGGTCAAGTCACCATACCTATAAAGGGGAGAGACAGATGCTTCCAATTATTAATGAGAATGAAACAAAAAAATTATTTGCTTCACCTACTGACTACGAGAGATTTTTGTATGAATGGTCAGGAAGAACCTGTACACCTTTTGTCCATTTATATTCAGATAAATTTTCTAGTACGTAACCGGGTTAGGCGGTACGTAACCGGGTTACGTACTGAAGGACTGTAAAAAATATGTCAGAAAACATCACCATAGAAATCAATGGGAAAAAATGCTCCTGCCAACCAGGGGAGAGTGTTCTTAAAGTCGCTCTTGATTACAAGATTAATATTCCACATTTTTGTTTTCACGAAGATTTACCCATTGGAGCCAGTTGTCGCATTTGTCTTGTTGCTTACGAAGGAAAAATCGTGACGTCTTGTTCCTTGAAAGCCAAAGAGGGAATGTCTGTTTCTTCCGAAGAAAAAGAAGTGATCAATTTGCGAAAAAAAAATCTTGAACTCCTTCTTTCTCAACATCAGCTAACTTGTTTGAAGTGTCAGAAAGGAGATTTCTGTAAAAGTGCAGAGATCATGAGAAAATATCAGATAGAATCTGAGGTGTATCTAAAACCACCAACCGGATGTCCACTTCATAAACTTGGGACTGCAGCAGAATTAGATGCTGACTTGTGTATCGGATGTAATAAGTGTGTGGAGATGTGTCAGAAAATTGGTGTAGGTTTTTTACGATTAGACGGGAAAGGAGCCAAAACTCATGTAGCCATTACAGAAAATGAAAAGGTAGATTGTATTTATTGCGGTCAGTGTACAGTTCACTGTCCTGTTGGAGCCGCACGAGAACAAAGCCATATTGATCGTGTGCTTGAAGTTCTTGCTGATCCAGAGTGCATAACAATTGCGCAAATGGCTCCATCCATTCGCTGTAGTATTGGAGAAGAGTTTGGAGCAGAACCGGGAACAGAATTAACCGGAGAGTGTTATACCGCGCTTCGACAATTAGGCTTTGATTATATTTTTGATGTGAACTTTGGGGCAGATATTACCACTTGGGTAGAAGCAGAAGAACTCGTACATCGCATTAAAAATAAGGGTGTTCTTCCGATGTTCACTTCTTGTTGTCCAGGATGGGTCAAGTGTATGGAATTTTATTATCCAGACACGCTTGCACACCTCACAACTTCCCGATCCCCGCAAATGCATTCTGGAGGAGCTTATAAAACATGGTGGGCTGAGAAAGAAGGAATTGATCCGAAAAAAATAGTCACGGTTTCTTTCATGCCTTGCACTTCAAAGAAATATGAAAGCGATCAAGAAAAATTTTTGATTGATGGGATGAAACCTGTTGATCATGTTTTGACAACACGTGAGTTTGCGACGGTACTTCGAAGAAAAGGAATTGAGCTACTTTCTTTAGCAAAAAGTGAAGCAGATGAACTTGGACATTATACTGGAGCAGCGGCTATTTATGGCGCAAGTGGAGGAGTGATGGAATCTGCACTTCGCACAGCTGTGCATTTGATGGACGGAAAAGAATTAGAACGATTAGAATTTGAAGAAGTCCGTGGCATGAAAGGGTTGAAAAAAGCAGAGATTATTTTGGATGGACAAACAATTCGTGTAGCAGTATGTGCAACTAAAGCGAATGTTGACATTGTGATGGAACAGTTAAAACAAGATCCTGAAGCCTATCATTATGTAGAGGTTATGGCTTGCCCCGGAGGATGCATTGGAGGGGGAGGACAACCGATTCCAACGACAAATCGGATTATCGCTAAGCGCATTGCGGGTCTTTATAAAATTGATGGCAAGATGGCGATACGGCGTGCTCATGAAAATCCTCAAGTTAAAACATTCATGGAAGAATATATCGCTCAGCTTCCCAAAAAAAGGCAAAAAGAAATCCTTCATACCGTTTATAGAAAGAGAGAACGTTTTGAATGATAGGATCATTTATAAAAGACGGAGATACTCCGTTCTTTTTGTTTTTCATGTAATCGTGAGTCAAGCAAAAATGATTTTGACATCTTTTTCTACTTTTCAAGAGATGAAATGAATTTGTCTTTCTAAAAAAATTTGTTATAATGACAAAAGTTTTTATTCATCATAAGAGCAACCAGATGGGTTGCTTCAAACATCGTTTTTTATTCGTCTTGATTACGCCCAAGACGAATGTATGACGGTGTGGGAGGAAAAATATATGGCAAAAAAATCCACAAGTCCTTTGGCAGAAAAAGTCTTGGTTGAAAAAAAGGAAACAACTCCAAAAAAGAAATCTGCAGTAAAAAAGAAAACAACTCCAAAAAAGAAAGGAGTTGTAAAATCTCAACCAAAGAAAGTAGAAGAGAAAAAGCCTGAAGTTATCGAAGCTCCAGCTGAAGTACGAAAACATGTGGTCTTTGTTCATTCTTGCAGTGGTTGTAGTCATATTCCTCTTGGAGTGAATACCATTTTAGGAATTTGTCTTGTTTTGATTATTGCGTTATCAACCATGGTTTTGAGTTTTTCTGGCGTGCTTCCTTTTCCTTCTCTAGGATCAAGTAGTGATGCTGCTCCCGTCAGTATTGATAGTGTTGTCCATCGATAATATGAAAAATGTTTTTCCGCTCGTTGCTGTTGCTCTTCTTCTGTTTTTAGGAACAGGATGTTCTGCTCCCAAGCTTGTAGAAGGAGAAACCACCTCTTTAGAAACAATAAATATAAATGAAGTTCCTATGGACACATTGGCCTTTCCAGGTACTCTTTTACAAGAAGAAATTGCAGGAAAACAAATTCGTATTCAAACAGGAAAAGGCGACATTGTGTTTGAACTTTTTGCAAATACCGCTCCTCTTGCTGTTTCAAATATGATTTATTTAACACAGCAAGGCTATTTTGATCAGCTGACCTTTCATCGAAGGGTAGAAGGATTCGTTATTCAAGGAGGAGATCCAAACGGAGATGGAACCGGTGGACCTGGCTATACTTTTGCAGATGAACTTTCTGATCAGTATTCTTATCAGAAAGGAATTGTCGCGATGGCAAATCGCGGACCTGATACAAATGGATCACAATTTTTCATCATGCTTGAAGATTATGCACTTCCAAAGGCATATACTATTTTTGGACGCGTGATTGAAGGGCAAGAAGTTGTTGATGCGATTGCTATTGGAGATGTCATGACTTCTGTGACTGTTGAAGATCAAGCAACCGTTTTGGAAAAAGAATAAAAGGAAAAAGAACAGCTTCAAAGTGAGCTGTTTTTTAATTTCCCTCACTTTCTCTAAACATGCTACGATGAAGCTATGAAAAGAAAAATAAATCAGTGTGCTTTCCTCTTTTTTCTCTTCGCCTGCGCAGGGATCACTTTTGGATTTGCGTTTACAGATAAACCTTTACCAACAGAACAGAAACAAAAAGTAGTTTTTCTTCAGGGAGAGACTTTTACAAAAGAAGAGGAAATGATTCCAGAAGTTGTTTTACATTTTCAAACACCAGAAGAAGTCCGTGGACTTTATTGGACTGCTTATACAGCAGGAACCGAGCGTGCAAAAGAATTGATGGATTACATGAAAGACACAGGATTGAATGCTGTTGTGATTGATGTGAAGATGGATGATGGAGAGATTGCTTTTACTCCACACAATGAAGCACTTTCTGCTTATGCGATGACCAGACCTGCAATTGAAAATGTCGATACATTGCTTGAACAACTTTTTGAGGCAGGAATTTATCGTATCGCACGTATTCCAGTGATGCGTGATAGAGCTTTTGCGTTTGTTCATCCAGAAGTGGTCTTACGTACAGGGGATGGAGGCTTGTGGTATGACAATATTGGTTCAGTATGGGTTGATCCATCAGCATCTGAGGTTGCTGATTATGCGATTGCTCTTGCACGTGAAGCGTATGCACGAGGTTTTGATGAAGTACAGTTTGATTATGTGCGATTTGCTTCAGATGGATCAATCAGCACCATTTATTATCCTGTGTATGATGGTTCAGAAGAAAAATATGAAGTGATGTATCATTTTTTTGAGCGTGTTGGTGGCACCATGAAAGCAGAGGGGATTCCTGTTTCCTTTGATACATTTGGGATTACCTGTTGGTCAGGAGACGATTTTAATATAGGTCAGCGTTTGATTGATGTCTTTCCTTTTGCGAATTTTATTTCACCCATGGTCTATCCTTCTCATTTTCCTGATGGTTTTGAAGGATATGGAAATCCAGCTCTTTACCCTTATGAAATTGTGAAGCGTTCAATGGAAGAATGTGTCAAATTTTCTTCTGGAGTTTATAAAGGTTCCATAGAGGAACTTCAACCTATTTTTCGTCCTTGGATTCAAGATTTCGATATTGGAGCTGTGTATACTTCAGAACTTATTGAAGCAGAGATTCAAGGGGCGCGCGATGCGGGATCTTCTGGATGGATATTGTGGAATGCAAGAAATGTGTATGAACCTGCGAATTATCAATAAAAAACATCCTGATGTGATCAGGATGCTGTAATACGAAGTCCATGAAGAGCTTTGAGTCCTTCCAAGGGCTTTTTTTGTTTTCGACCTTTTCCTTGTCCTTCGATGACAATTAGAATCGGTGTTTGTCCTGTACAACACGCAAATAAGTGTCGGGAGACACAGTGAGGATTTCGACACCAATCATCCGTGCCTGGAATGGTGTGTCCACAATCCGGACAATTCCATGACCGAAGAATTTTTTCTCCAAACACATCGAATCGACCATTACAACGAAGTTCGTAACTAAATCGCATGGTTGCACGATCTCTTCTTGCCCTGTGATAGCTCATAAACCAAACGAGAAGATCAAGTCTTCCCAAAAGGTCGTCTTCTTGCCAGTGAAAAAAGGAAGCGAGTGATTCTTGAAGTGGTTTCGAATTAACTCGTGCACGGATTCCTTCTTCAGTGCTATATTCAAAATGGTCAATCATTTCTTCTTCACACTGTTGTGTTCGAAGAGCATGGATAAGAGGAAGAATGAGTCGTTGAAGAGGATCGGGGAGATTTTGTACGGTTAAAAAATGATCAAAACGACTTTGGAGACGAACCATGAAAGGGTCGCATGCCTCTTTGATTCCAGAAAAAATGATCTGACGTGGGGAGGAGATGGAAGGAGCGGAAAGCGGAGAAAGGGCGGGGGGTTGAGGCACACGGTCTCCTGCTGTCTGGGGAGGAAAGAACCAAATCTATCCTACAGAAAAAACCTTTTTTATTCAATTCCTCACACATTTCATGTATACTATCCTTATCTATGCCACACATGATTACAGAAAAAACGTTTTATCAATTTCTCAAATGTCCGCATTGGGTTTATTTTGATGCACATCATCCAGAGAAGCGTCCACACGATCCTTTAATGGAAAAATTAATCGATGATGGAATGATTGAAGAGAAAGAGCGAGATCTTATTTCTGATTGAGAAGAATTAGGAGAGGTGCGTGCGGAGGATCCTGAACAAGCTTTTTTTCAAACACTTACCTTCATGCGTGAAGGAAAACAGACGATTTATCATGGGGTGCTTATTGATCAACACTGGGTTGGACACCCTGATCTTCTCGAACGCGTGGAAGGTAAATCAGTTTTTGGAGATTATTATTATGTTGCCGCAGATATCAAAAGAGCGCGTGAAGTGAGAGAAGAATATCAGTTTCAAGGATGTTTTTATGCCGAGTTGCTTGAGAGGATTCAGAAGGTAAAGCCTTTGCAAGGATACATCGTTAACCCAGAGAAAAAAATTTTGGAATATGTTATTTCAGATTTCGAAGCAGAATATCATCTGACCCTTTCAAGGATAGAAGAAGTAATTGCAGGAAAAGAACCTCCTCATTTTTTAACATCTGGATGTCGGCAATCTCCTTGGTTTTCAGAATGTAAAATGCATTCTCATGAATGTGATGAACTTTCCTTGTTGAATCGTGTTTGGCGTGAAGAAGTCTCACGTCTCATAAATGCAGGAATTAAAACTATTAGTGAACTTGCCCTTCTTTCTGTTTCTGAACTAGAACGTTTGGTTCCAGATATGCGTGTTGATCGACTAGAAATTTTACGTGATCAGGCAATTGCTATTCATGATCATCGTTATTTGATTCGTCATCCTATCGATTTCCCAGAAACAGATTCAGGTATTGAATTGTATTTTGATATTGAAAGCGATCCCCTTCGTGATTTTGATTATTTGTTTGGTATTTTAGTCGTGAAAAATGGACGAGCCACATATCAAAAGTTTTTTGCACGTACCCCTGAGGAGGAATCAAAAATGTGGGAGGAATTTATAGACTTTATTGAACAACATCTTGATTCACCTATTTATCATTATGGATTATTTGAACAAGAGGTTGTTCATCGATTTGCTGCTCGGTACGGTATTTCTTCCCTTGCACAAGAAGCCTTAGATCGAAACATGATTGATCTTCTTTATCTCTTTCGTCCAGCAGTCATTTTTCCTTTAAGTTTTTATTCTCTGAAGGATATCGCCACCTATTTAGGATTTTCTTGGCGGAGCGTAGATGCTTCTGGAGCCAACTCTGTCCTTTGGTTTGAAGAATGGCTTCGTACAAAAAATGATCTGCTTTTAGAACAAATTATTGAATACAACGAAGATGATGTTCGAGCGACGCATGTTCTCAAAAGTTGGTTAGAAAAGAACGCCACATAAACACTATGAAACGATTTTTGTTGATTTTATTGGGAGGCAGTCTTTTATTATTGCTTGGAGGATGGTTGAGTCGATCATACTTTTATTCTCAAGAACAGACAGATCTTCCGGTTTCTCTTAAGTTTGAAGAAGTAGTGAAAGTAGAGGAAGAAGAAAAAAATATTCTTATTGTTGAAGAGACCCCTGTTGTTGAAGAAAATGTCATTTTAGAAATTGAGAAAGATGAGGAAGCTAATGAAAGAATAGAGACATTACCTCTTTCCATTAATCTTGCCGTGCCTTTCACTCCTCAAGCTCCAAGTGCCAATTGGGACATGCCCTATCAAGAAGCGTGTGAAGAAGCGTCTATCCTTATGGTTCATGCGTACTATCAAGGAGAAGAAGAAGGTTTGCTTGAAGCCTCATTTGTTGAGACGGAATTATTGAACATGGTTGCTTTTGAAGAAAACCAATTAGGATTTTCTCCAGATATGGATGCTCAACAAGCAGATGAGTTTATCAAGGCTTGGTACGGTTATACAAAAGTGGAATTACTTTTTGACCCAACCATTGAAGAAATCAAAGAACATCTTGTTTCTGGGCGTCCGGTAATCGTTCCTGCCATGGGCCAACAATTAGGAAATCCTTTTTTTACAGCCCCGGGCCCGCGTTACCACATGCTTGTCTTGCGTGGATATACTTCTGAAGGATTTATTACCAATGATCCCGGAACTAAAAGGGGAAAAGCCTATCTTTATTCGTTTGAAGTAATCATGAATGCTCTGCACGATTGGAATGAAGGGGCTATTGAAACCGGACAAAAGGTGATTATTGTTATCTATCCAAATTTATAAAAGAGTTTTACCTATTTTATGGATTATCTTTTAGGTGCATCGATTGGAGGATTAATTGCCTTTTTCTTTTCTCTTCCTGCTGCTGTTCTTGAATTTGTGGAAAAAGGAAATGTGAAACGTCTTCCAATTTTAGTGGAAGCAAAAACAATTTTTCATCGACGTTTGCATAAAGAAGAAGTTTTTCTTGTTGCTGTTCTTCTTCACATTTGTTTAGGTATTTCTTATGGAACCATCTATGTTTGGTTTGTTTTACATGATTGGCTTTTTTTGACACATACTCCATTTACTCTTTTTTCTTTTTTCTTGTTTTCTCTCGGAGCTTTTGTTGTTACAGGATCTGTTATTTTTCCTCTTTTAGGAATGGGACTTTTTGGAAGAAAAGAGGGGACCTCTGTTTGGCTTGAAATGGTTTTTTCTTTTCTTTTACTTGGATTCATGATGTGGCTTGTCGTGCAATTTTATCAACCTTTTTATTTTATCGCTTAGTACATGGATGTTTCCGAACGTCAGATTGTTACCGTTTCTGCTTACCTTTCTTTTGTTAATGAAATTTTGCAAGAAACCTTTAGCACAAATAATCTCGCTATTGAAGGCGAGGTTTCTGATTTTCGTATTGCTCAGCAAAAATGGATAAGTTTTGATTTGAAAGATGAAAAAGAACAAGCTGTACTCAAATGTTTCATGACCGTTTGGCAATTAAAGATTCCTTTAGAAGATGGGATGCGCGTGGTCGTGACAGGCTCTCCAAAAGTTTATGAGCGATTTGGAACGTTTAAGTTGAATGTACAACAAGTTGATCTTGTGGGAGAAGGGGCTTTGCGTCGAGCTTATGAAATGTTGAAAAAAAAGTTGGAAGGAGAGGGATTGTTTGCTATTTCGCATAAGCGCGCTATTCCTCGATTCCCTCAGCGTATTGGACTCATTACTTCTCGCGATGCTGCTGCTTATGGAGATTTTATTCGTATTTTGAATGCTCGATGGGGAGGATTGACTGTAGATTTCTTTCATGTGCATGTACAAGGTCAATTTGCTGTGGAGGAAATCCTTTCTGCATTTCAATATTTTAATCAACTTTCTGAATCTGAACGTCCGGATGTTTTAGTTTTGACACGAGGAGGGGGAGGACTTGAAGATCTTCATGCTTTTAATAATGAACAAATTGCACGAGTTGTTTTTCAATCTGCAATTC
>MGEY01000059.1:0-5488 GCA_001791615.1 Candidatus Uhrbacteria bacterium RIFOXYA2_FULL_40_9 | reverse complement strand
ATTGTGCCAAATCGTACAGAAATTTTACGTGAACTTTCTTATTTTTCAGAACGTCTTCAAGAAAAGTGCCAGCAAGAGATTTTTACAAAGCAACAAGCGATTGAACGATCTGTGAATTTTTTGTCTTTTTTGTTTGAACGAGAGCGACAGCGAATAGACTTTATACAAGAGAGATTACAGGATTATTTTGTTTCATGGCTTCCAAGCATTCAAGATCGTCTTAATGCTTTGCAACGTTTTCTTTTTCAAGTGGATCCAAAACGTATCCTTGCGCGTGGCTATAGCATCGTGACACAGGGAGGATTATTGTTAAAAAGAACAGATCAACTTGAACAAGGAGGAGAGGTTCACGTACAATTAGCACAAGGAACATTTGATGCAGAAGTCCTCCGTATTAACGGGAAAGGAAAACAAAAATTATTTTAGTGATATTCTATGCCTTCAAAAAAGAAATCTTTCTTTGAATTCGCAAAAGCATTTAAAGAGTTAGAAGAAATTACTCAATGGTTTGAAACTCAAGAAAGTCTTGATCTTGATGTTGGACTTCAGAAGTTTGAACAGGGATTAGCACTCGCACAAGCGTTGCAAAAAAAATTATCTGAAGTAGAAAATAAAGTGAAAGAAATTAAAAAAACTTTTGATCTTTCTGTATGATGCCAATCATTTTTCGATGGATCATTAATGCTATTGCATTGATGTTAATTACCCTTGTTGTTCCAGGTTTTTCTGTAGAAAGTTTTGGATATGCTCTGCTTGCAGCCTTTGTTCTTGGTCTTGTTAATGCGATTGTGAGACCCCTTCTTTTCATTTTGACTCTTCCCGTAACGATCATGACCCTTGGATTGTTTACGTTTATTTTAAATGCTTTAATGATTTGGCTCGTGAGCACAATAGTGGATGGATTTGTCGTGGAAGGTTTTATTCCTGCTCTTCTTGCTGCCTTATTGCTGTGGTTTGTGAGCATAGGAACAAACAGTTTGATAAAACATGCACAAGAAGGAAAATAAGGACGAAATAAGAACGAAATCTTGACATTTTTTTATTCAGCACGTAAGCTTCCTTGCTCGTTCTTTTCCTAGGAGGTCAAACCATGGACACACCCCAGACTCTCTATGAGGTTCTTGGGGTGAGCCGTAATGCGACCCCTCAAGAGCTTAAACAAGCCTTTCGTGCTTTGTCTTTGCAATATCATCCTGATCGGAATCACGATCCTGAAGCACAGATGAGATTTCAAGAAATTGTGGAAGCCTATGGGGTTCTATCCCATCCTGTAAGACGACGTGTTTATGATGGAAAGCAAGAACTTATTCGATCTCCTTCAGATTTGTTCAAACGTCATCCTTCTGCGATTCGGACAAGTGAGCGACTGCGTGAAACCGCACAATCAAGTTCAAAACCCGGAAAACATTTAGTGATAGTACGAGAAGTTCCATCAAAGATTTTGACAGATGGGGGACGTGTGTGGGTGGTGATTCCTGCGATGCATGGACGTGAAGCGCAAGAGATCTGTTTGTCTGTTCCTGTAGGACATCGTCTTGCACGAATGGCACATTTGGGAGAACCTGGGTATTTAGGAGGAGAGGCCGGAGATCTTTTTGTTCTTTTGATCGAAAAGAAGGAAAAGCCCTGAAATTGGAGCTTCTGCAACAGCAGGGGCTTTTTTTATTGACAAAAATCAGTAATTTCTGTAGGGTAAAACGTTGTCCTTGGAGTCTCAAGTGACACACGTTCCTCACAACCCGAACAAAAAGAGGTTGACGCCATGAAGGAATCTTTTCTCACTGCACAGCTTCAGAATTTCCATGCCATGTTTAGTTCTCTGGTTCGAGATCAGGGGCAGGTGGATACTCGTATTTCTAATGCCCGTCAGCTTCTCGCCATGGGAGCTGAACAGATCGTGGAGTTTATGCAGACTGAACCTGGCATGCTTGCGGCTCAGCTTTCTTCTCTTGTAGGGCTTGCTCCGAATTTTGATCCTCGATGGATTGAGGATCGAAAAACGCTTTCTACAGCTCTTGGAGACAAGAACATTCCGCTCATGAGTAAGGATCCTGAGGCAGCCAAGTTGTTGAGTGACCTGCTGAAGACAGAGAGTACTCGAAGTCAGAATCTGTATTGCCATTTGGCACGAATTCTTTGGGAAGTGAGCAAGGATGCTTCTATCCTTCCTTTCCTGACGGTTTCGACACAACATTTGCATGAAGCGACGACAGAACTGGCTGTGATTGGAAAGAAGGGTGAAGGGGCTTTGACGGTTCGTGATCAGGGGAATGCCCTCGAGGACTTCATTGCCAAGTTTGGAGATGATAAGCATGCGGCCGATCTGATGCATCGGGGTTTGACCCTTGATCAGCTCGTGGAGATTCTTCGGGATCGCGGGGATTGGTTCTCTGCAACAGTCCAGATTGTAGATTTGGAGATCATCATTTTGGCCCTTCTGCAAGAACTTGCAGAGAATCCTGATTCAGCGGCTGACGTTTTTCTTAGCTGGACAGAGCATATCAGAACCCGACCTGACTATGAAGATTTTCTTGATTGGGAAACTCCGGATGGAGTCACCATGCGTGAGCGTCTTCTGCTTGCTCTTTTTGTCATGAATGAAGAGGATCTTCGTCCGATTTTGCGGCTGGAGCGTCACAAGACTGGTCTTGAGCTTGATCGGCGTCAAGTTCACAATGGTCATGTGAGCATGGTCAAGGAAGTAGATTTGGAAGATCGATATCATAATGAGGAATTTGATGGAAGTCCTCATTCTGCCGCGATTCTTGTTCCCTTTGGGATTGATGAGGTAGATGGGGCTGAAGAATTGCGCGGACTGCTTAATCGAGGAGTAGACTATCTTGTTGTGAGTTTGACTGAGACAGAAATACTTCGGAAGAAGATTCTTGCAGATCGGCAGGAAGAGGGCACTACTGTGGTGCCTTTGAAGGATGCTGAGAAGCGGGAGCTTGAAGATTTGCTTGGAGCTCTTCGATAACAGTTTCGGGGAATTGCGACCCGGCCGGTGACGTTAGCCGGTCGGGTGTTTTTTTCTCTTTGTTCGTTTATTGAGGAAAAAGTGTTGTAGGTTTTCTTTTCTTTAAGAATATCACCTTATTCTTGAAGAGATTGAACCCATCACACTGGAGGAAATTCACATGGAACCTCTTGCTCTTTCCAATACAGTGCTTCTCGTTCTCGAGAAGCCACCAGAGGCTTTGCCAGAAGTTTTGTCTCCGACAGCTTTTGAAGGTTTTTTTGCCATGGTACAAGAACTGCATTTGCGTCCAGAAGTATGTACAAATCGTCATTCTGTGCGTTGGGAAGGTCATCCTGCGATTAATGATATTTGTAGTGGGTTGTATCTTTACGCCATGCGTGTAGCTCAAGATCGCCAATTACCTTTTCATACAGAAGATCAAGTTTATCAAGTTTTTCTTGAAATTGATTCAGTGATTGAAGTTGGACTTGTTTCGCGCTATACCAGCATGCAAGAAGCAGCAGAAGCTTATTTGCATGAAGTAACAGAAGCCGTACAACAGGTTATTCAGGTGCATGGTTTGCGCCCTGGAATGAAAGTACCAGGTGCAGCACTTAAGTTACTGATTCAGAATAAGGAATCCCATTTTTTCCAACAAGCCCTTCGTGGTCAAGCAATTCCTGAGTTTGGATCCTGGGATTCCTTGTGGCAGTTTGCGAGTGCTCTCTTTTTCGTGAAGTTAGAGCAGGCGGCTTTTGAACGCATTAATGAACTGAATGAACGTACAGAACATTTGTATCAGCGTAATGGGATTCGGTATCGTGGAAGATATCTCCCTTTGACTTCCGTTGTACGTACCTTTCCCACATTGCATAATCCGCTTAGAAATATAGTTTCCTTGGAAAAGATTGGGTTTCCTTCTTTGAAGAGCGAACAAGAAATACGTACGTGGCTAACAGGAATTGAAACCCTGCTTTCAGCATGCGAGCAAAGAATTCAGGCATTTCGTGAGCTTCCCATTCGTTTGGAAGGAATGCCAAAAGATGTTTTGGAGATTGAGAGACATGGGGGTGCTGGGTATGGACCAGATACTATGGCAGAAGGATGGCTCAGTACACAGATGCTTTTTGCTTGTTTGGATAAGCCAGTGGATCGAGTCTATTTGCTTGCAAGTGAATATGTTGAAGCACTTGTGCATCTTCAGGCATCGAGTACTGATGAGGTCATGATCCGTTTTGAAGCACGTTTTCAGTTTTTGTGTCCAAAAGTTTCTGTGTTGACGCGAGAGCAATCCCTGCAGTACGTAAGAACACGAGTTGAGGAAGCAAGGGGATGGGATTGTCAAATCGATGTCTACATGCATGTTCGGGCGTTTATCTCACTTCCTCATGATCAGTTGACCATTAGTGAAGAAGATGCCCTTCAACTTGCTATGGGGGAGGCTCTTGATTTAGAGCTTTCCACACAAGTACATTTGCCCAAAAATGAAAAATTGCGCGAAACAATTTTTGCGGCAATTGTCTGGTCTGAAGTGAGTTTGAGTGAATATCGTCAGATGCTTGTCAGTGAAGTTTTGCCTTCCGGTCTTCTTGCACGAGCTCTTTCTCGAATTCCTCAAAGTGAACGTCGTCCTTATCTGGATCTTTTTTTGCGGAGCGTTGAATTGACTAATGAAGTATTTCAAGTGTTTCGTGAAGATGGGGTATTTGTTTTGGATGTTCATGTGGTTGATGAATACGCTTCTAAGATTCCTCCTGAAGAATTGAAAAAATGGCTTTTGGAATGTGCGGAGCGGGATGAAGGTGTTGATGAAATTCGTTCTATTGTTCGTGCATTTCTTTGTCTTGAAGCTGGAGAAGTTCAAACGATTCTCTGCGAACCTCGTGTACGTGCCTACTGGATTTCAACAGTGATTGCGGAAATTTGGAGTGAGCGCGATGCAGATCGTTATCTTTCCCACAGTGAATATCAGGCGTTTTTGCAAAAGATTGGGAACGAATTATGGAGAAAAATGATGCTTGTTTTGGAAGTTTTGGAACGAGAAGTCGCCTATGCAAACGAATGTGAGGTTGATGAAGAGGATGGCGACTATCGTCCTCCTTGGAAAGAAATGGCGAGCGAATCGTACGATTCATTCAGTTTCGAAGAGAGTATTGGATTGCATGGAGAAGAATTGCAGGCATTCATTTCTTCATATACTGAGCAGGAGTTGCTTGCTTGGTACTATGGCGATGAACCTGTCGAGATGTTTGCGAAAAGGTTGGAAGCTTACTGTGTTCATCAAGAGCAGTATTATCAGCGTCTATCCCCCTTGCCTTAGGCAAGGGTTTTTTGTTTGAAAAGAGGGGACCTTGTATAATAAGTTCATTATGGAAAGCAATTTACTTTCAACGCTTAATCAAGAACAAAAAGAAGCAACTTCACATAAGGAAGGACCTTTAATGATTATCGCCGGAGCAGGGACAGGGAAAACCATGGTGATTACTAGAAGAATTGCTTGGCTTATTGAACAAGGGTTCGCAAAACCTG
>MGEY01000058.1 GCA_001791615.1 Candidatus Uhrbacteria bacterium RIFOXYA2_FULL_40_9 | reverse complement strand
TGAAGCTGAACCAGATTGGAGAAAGTGGAAGTTAAAACCCGCACAGGACATGGATTTCATTCGGCTATCCGTGGCCGACCTCAATATCCAAGGCACGCCAACAACGGACGTCATCTACGCTCGCGCGCAAGAACTTGGCCTTGAACTCGTTCCTCTGGAAGCTTGTCCAACCTACCGTTTAGCAACGCTAGATCAGGCTATGGATGATTGGGTCTATATGGGCATGAAACAAATTTCAGGCCCCGGCGGCCGCCCGTACGTCTTCCGCGTGGAGCGCAGCGGGGGCGGCCTGTGGCTCCACTGCTATTGGGCGAGTCCGGGCGACCTGTGGGTTCCTGGCCTCAAGTTTGTGTTCCGTCTCCGCAAGTCGGAATCTTAGATCTTTTGTTCCTATGTCTTTTTAGATCCTTGGGCTCTTTGATATTTTGACCCTTTGATGCTCTAGCTCTTGGATTCTTTGAATGAGCACGAACAAAACTCGGTCACTTTTTTCTATAAAGACTGGTGCGCTGACGTTTTGGTTACTCTTGTGTTAAAAATCCGCCCTTTCGGCGGATTCCTTTTATTCAAGAGATTTTCTTAAGCTTGCCATTAGCGTCAGATAAAATCGTAAATTGTGAATCGTGGCTAAACGTAAAGCAAGTAATTCATTTATAGAAAACAGATGGCGTAAATAAGCGCGTGAAGTTGTATTGCAAGCCTCACAATCACAATACGAATCAATAACATTTTGATCAAGAGTATATCTCTCGCTTTTTATGTTCATTTTTGTATAAAAATCTTCAGGACAAGATTGCCAGTCTACGGTCATTGGATCTTGATTCCATGTAAACAAAGTTCCATGACGCGCATTGCGTGTAGGAATCACGCAATCAAACAGATCTACTCCTTGGTGGACATAATAGACAATTTCTTCAGGCATGCCCCCTCCCATAAAATAACGAGGTTTCTCCTTTGGAAGAAGCGAACAAACGAATTCCGTCATCTGATAGGCATCTTCACGTGGTTCTCCCACAGAAAGTCCTCCAATCGCATATCCATCAAAATCAATCTCTAATAATCCCTTCACAGAAAGTTCCCTCAAATCTGCATGGGTTCCTCCTTGCACAATGCCAAAAACTTTTTGTGAAGGACTTTTTTGCATGGCTTCTTTTGATCGAGTTGCCCAACGAAGCGATCGTTCCATTGCATCTTGATAGCGCTCCTTATGAGAATCTCCTGCAGCAACATCATCAAACTGCATGACAATATCTGCACCAATAGCCTGTTGCATTTCCATGGATATTTCCGGAGACAAAAAAATGTATGATCCGTCGATATGCGATTGAAATGTCACTCCTTCTTCTGTCGTTTTGTTGATTTTTGCTAAACTAAAAACTTGATAACCTCCACTGTCTGTAAGTAAAGGCTTCTCCCACCCCATAAATTTATGGAGGCCTCCCAATTTTTTCATAGCTTCAAGACCGGGACGTAAAAAAAGATGATAGGTATTGGAAAGAAGAATTTGTGCCCCAATCAGCTCATTCATATCTTTGACAGAAAGAGTCTTTACCGCACCTTTTGTTGCAATGGGCATAAAACACGGCGTTTCAATAATGCCGTGTGGAAGTGTAAGTCGCCCTCTTCGTGCTTTTCCTTTTGTGTTGATCGGTTCAAACATGTTTTTTACCTTTCTTATCCCTCCAATTTTAATTCCTCTAAAAGTTGTCTTTGTTTGCGACTTAACTTCTTTGGTGTCATGACTTTGATAATCACAATTTGATCTCCACGTCCAGAACGCATTGGGACTCCTTTTGCTTTCAAACGAAATTGCGTTCCTGATTGTGTACCCGCTGGAATCTTCAAATCTCCTTTTCCTTCTACTGTCTCGATCTCGATTGTGTCTCCAAGGGCTGCTTGAGTAAACCCAATTTCAGCCTCTGAATAAATATGTTGACCTTCGCGATGAAATCGTTTATCTGTTCGTACACTCAAACGGACAAATAAATCTCCAGCGATTCCTCCTTTGACTGATTCACCTTCTCCGTGTACACGAAGGACAGAACCTTCTTCTACTCCTGAAGGGATCGTAATACGAAGTGTTTTCTTCTTTTTTTCTACTCCCAAACCCTGACAGGCATCACAAGATGTTTCTGGAATCTCTCCACTTCCTTGACATACTTCACAAGTCTGTTTTGACTGGATCACTCCTAAAATAGTTCTTTGAGCTTGCACGATGACTCCACTTCCTCCACACCGCTCGCACGTCTTTTGTTTTGTTCCTGGCTCTCCTCCTGTTCCTCCACAACGCTGACAAAAAGAAGTTTTTGCGATATTTATCTCTTTTTCTACACCAAAAACGGATTCTGAAAAGGTAAGGTCAAGATCCATTTGAATATCCCCTCCGCGTTTTCGTGTTTGTCTTGCTCGACCTCCTCTTCCTCCGAAACCAAACATATCACCAAATAGATCTCCTAAATCTTCAAAGCCTCCTTGTTGAGAGAATCCAGAAAAATCAAAACCACCGAAACCTTGTCCAGATCCCCCTCCAAAACCTTGAGAACCATCAAACGCTCCTGATCCAAACTGATCATACTGCGCGCGTTTCTTTTTATCCTTCAAGATCTGATAAGCCTCATTAATTTCTTTAAACTTTTCTTCATTCCCTCCTTGCTTGTCTGGATGATGTTGATGAGCAAGAGCACGAAAAGCTTTTTTAATCTCTTCTTCACTTGCCGTGCGTGAAATACCTAAAATCTGATAATAATCTTTGCCCATACTTAGTCTCCTTTAAATAATTTGAGAGCAAGAACAGAAAGCTGAAAAATCATGAGCAAAAAAACAAAAATAATAATCCCTGTCATCAGGTGCCATTTTGCAAAGCTATAAGTAGCATCAATCCAAAAAGAACAATCTTCAGGAGGCGGAATAACCGCCTCCTTTTTGACACACCCTTCTTGAAGTTCTGCAAAACCTACGAGCTTTTCATCAAACGTGATTGGTTCCCTCCCTTGCACTCCTGTCATATTTATTCTTCATTTTTTTCTTGAAACTCAGCATCAATAGGTCCTTCTTCATTTTTAGGTTCTGTCGATTTATTTTTCGTCTGCTCTTGTGTTGAAGCTTGTTCTGCTTGATACATTTTTGCCCCAACTTTTTGTGCAGCTGTAGAAAGAGTGTCTGCAGCTTTCTGAATAGCTTCATGATCTTCTCCATCTTTCACAAGACGTAACGCTTCAATCTTCTCTTCTACTTCTTTCCGTTCTTCTGCAGAAATTTTTTCTCCAGCGTCTTGCAACATTTTTTCTGCAGTATAGATCATGGTATTCGCCAAGTTTTGATGTTCCACATGTTCTTTTCGTTTCTTGTCTTCTTCTGCATGTTCTTCTGCCTCCTTTTTCATTCGATTAACTTCTTCATCAGAAAGACCTGTTGAAGCTGTAATAGTGATGTTCTGACTTTTTCCTGTCGCTTTATCTGTTGCAGAAACATTTAAAAGGCCATTTGCATCAATATCAAATTTCACTTCTACTTGTGGAATTCCACGTGGTGCAGGAGGAATCCCTGAGAGTATGAAACGTCCAAGAGTCTTGTTTCCTTCTGCAATTTCACGTTCCCCTTGTAGAATATGGATCTCCACCGTATTTTGATTATCTGCAGCTGTTGAGAAAATTTGTGTTTTTGATGTTGGAATTGTGGTATTTCGCTCAATCAATTTTGTCATCACTCCTCCCAATGTTTCAATTCCTAAAGAAAGCGGTGTGACATCAAGTAAAAGAACATCTTTCACTTCTCCTTGAAGGACTCCTGCTTGTACAGCAGCTCCTAAAGCAACGACTTCATCTGGATTCACACTGATATTTGGTTTTTTCCCAAAGAAATTTTCTACGAGCTGTTGAATCATAGGCATGCGTGTCATTCCGCCCACCAAAACAACTTCTTCTATTTCTCCTTTTTCTAACCCTGCATCTTTAAGAGCCTTCTTCACAGGCTCTAAAGTTTTATGTGCAAGATCGTGACAAAGCTCTTCAAGTTTTGCACGTGTCATGGTTTTGACCAAATGTTTAGGTCCACTGGCATCAGAGGTGATAAAGGGTTGATTGATTTCTGTTTGTTGTGCTGTAGAAAGTTCTATCTTCGCGCGTTCTGCTGCGTCTTTGACACGTTGCATGGAAAGCGCATCCCGAGAAAGATCAATTCCTTCTTCTTTTTTAAATTCATCCATGATCCAATCAATAATCACACGATCAAAATCATCTCCTCCAAGATGAGTATCTCCATTGGTTGATTTCACCTCAACCGTATTTTCTGAAACATCCAAAACAGAAACGTCAAATGTTCCGCCTCCAAGATCGTACACGACAATCTGCTGACCAACTTTTTTATCAAAACCATAAGCAAGTGCAGCAGCGGTTGGTTCATTGATAATACGACTTACCTTCAATCCGGCAATTTCTCCAGCTACTTTTGTGGCATTGCGCTGTGCATCATCAAAATAGGCTGGAACCGTAATTACGGCTTCTGTGATAGTTTCTCCAAGCTTATCTTCAGCATCTTGCTTTAATTTTTGTAAAATCATGGCAGAAATTTGTTCAGGAGTATATTCCTTTCCTTCCATTTTTACACAAACCCCTTCTCCTTTCTGCACCATTTCAAAT
The DNA here is from genome assembly GCA_001791615.1 of Candidatus Uhrbacteria bacterium RIFOXYA2_FULL_40_9. Lineage (GTDB taxonomy): Bacteria > Patescibacteriota > Patescibacteriia > UBA9934 > GWF2-40-263 > UBA12396. The sequence continues at coordinate 652 of MGEY01000058.1, read as the reverse complement.
GGCATAACCTTTCGATCATGTTGCACTTCTGTATCATCCCATCTACGTCCAATCAAACGCTTGATCGAAAAAAGAGTGTTATGTGGATTTGTCACCGATTGTCGCTTCGCAGAAAGACCCACAAGCCGTTCCCCATTTTTTGCAATGGCAATAACCGAAGGTGTGGTTCTTGCTCCCTCTTTATTTTCTAAAACTTTTGGCTGACCTCCTTCAATGATCGCCATGCAGGAATTAGTGGTTCCAAGATCGATTCCGAGAATTTTTCCCATACGTTCTTCTTTTCATTAATGAATAATGAATCAATAAGTTATTAATCTCTGGGGATGTACAGAGCACATCCCCATCCTTAATCTCCTATTTCTTCTTTGGTTTCTGTTCAATTTTGACTTTGATTTTCTTTTCTTTTGTTTGTTCAGCTTTTGGCACGGAAATCTTTAATAAACCATCTTCAGAAATCGCATGAGCTTTTTCACCTTGCACATGAGTAGGGAGTGGAATAGTGCGTTGAAAACTTCCACGACGAATTTCGCGATGAACATAATTACGATCTTCCACTTCTGTTTTCTTTTTCATTGTTCCTTTTACATGCAAGATATCCTCCTGGATAGAAATCTCGACTTGATCTGGATCAACTCCTGCTAAAGGAATCTCG
>MGEY01000057.1 GCA_001791615.1 Candidatus Uhrbacteria bacterium RIFOXYA2_FULL_40_9 | reverse complement strand
TATCTAAATAAGATCTCCACTGGAGACTCTTTTTGTTTCAGATACACAAAACTCTCACTTACGTGAGAGTTTTGGGACAGCCCCTGTAGCGGATGGTTTTTTGATACAACTTCTTTCCGACTCTAAGATGTCTCTAATTCTGGAACTTGATCTCTTGTATGGAGTCCTCTGAACCTTCCACTAAAATAAATCGTTCCGGGACTGATGCCATTCTCTTTCATCCTTTGAATATAACGATCAATGAATCCTTCTTCTGTAATATCAAAAAGATTCACTTTTATTCCTTTCCCTCCAAGACGTGCTGCGAACTCTAAAGAAGACTTTGTAGCACAGAGAGCTTCTACAAGAGCCTCTTTATGTTGTTCAATGATCACTCCCAAAATAGGAATCTGACAAAGTTTTTCCACAATTTTTGTAATTGGTGGCTCAAGTGCCATAATATTCACACTACACTTTTGTAGCACACGTGCCATAATCTCCATTTCCCCTTGTGCATTTTTAATAGGCTCTTCGCTATAAGGAACTGTATGCCTCCCAATTAAATCTTCCTCTTTTGCACGAACACGTTCTATCGTCTTACTCCAATGTTCATTCCCTTGGAGAACGGTTGCATCGGAAATATTTTCTGCCCCAACTCCTTGAACAGTATTCGCACGCCATTTTGCAAATAGGGTTCCAACCTCTCCGAACAGCCGTGTGCCAGAAGGAATATTTTCAATGGTCTCAATCACCCAGCGTGGAATCCCTCGAATTACTGGAAAATAACTCATACTATAGGCAAGAGTAGGATCTTTTTCATACAAATATTGCAAACTTTGGGGAAGCCAAGAAACAATCACCACACGATGTTCCATTTTGTATTGATGAATCAAATCTAACATCTCATCCAAAGCTGATTCGTCAAAATCCTTAATGTCAATATTCAATTTTGTTGAAATGTTTCCTTTTTCCTGAACCAACCGAAACATCCTCTCAAGTGTACAAATTTTCTCTCCTCCTTTATAACGAATTTCAGACAATTCTTCTGAAGTGAGATCACGCACATGCTCTGGCCGTTGGCAAGATTCCCCAAGTGTTGCATTGTGATGAATGATCCATTTTTTATCCTTAGAAAGACGCACATCAATTTCCCCCTCTGAAATATTTTCTAAAAAAGCATTTCCAATTGATTCTTCTGAAGCCTCATCTTTCCCAAATCCACGAAAACGGTGTGCAAGAACGGGACGTTCACGATTTTCTGAAAGCACTCGAAGGGCTAATTCGATTTCTGCCTCAAGAATACGACCTACTATCTCACTTCCTCCTTCAAGAGCAAAAGCTGTTTTTGCTTCTGTTCCTAGAGCTTGATAAATTTCTTGAAAAGTCTCTGCTTCTTCTTCCAAAATACTTGGAGAAAAAATCTGTTCAGGTGACCTTTCTAGTATTTCTAACATCTTTGGAAGAACAAGACGAAAATCTTCTTTGACTCCTTCCCCAATTCCCGAACGTTCACAATACGCATCAAAAGCTTCGGGACTTTGTAAAAACTGAAACTTATCTCTCAGAATCGCTGTCAGACGATCTTGTTCTAAAATAATCTCACGTACACGCATGTACTCCTGTTTTAGCTCCCCCTCTATTTCTGGATTAAATGACTTTGTAAGATCAACATTCTTCCCTCTTTGTACATGTGTTTGCCTTATTTCTTCCGGAGAAGCCCCTCGCTTAGAGGAAAATAATGGTTTCCCTTCTTTCATAATATTTTTTTATAAAACCCTGTTCAGAACCGTATCGTATCATGTGATTTTCTGTTCTCAAAAAACAAAGTGGATAGCGTTCTTTCGTTTTTTGAAATTGCTTTTCTTTTTATCTGATAATATGATAGAAGCATAAAAACATTCTATGAAATATTTTCTTCTTTCCTTGATTGGCTTGCTTGCTCTGTTGCTAATCATAAGTCTTCCGTCAAAATCCACTGTTCCTCAGCAAGAACAACCTCCTTTACAACTCACCTACCTGGCAGATGATTTTTCTGTGTATCTCACCCCCAATCAAACTATTTCTTCTCCTCTTACGATCACGGGTCAAGCTCGTGGTAGCTGGTTTTTTGAAGCCACAGCTCCGGTTGTGCTTGTTGACTGGGACGGACTCATTATCGCCCAAGGATACATCCAAACCACAGAAGATTGGATGACCACAGAGTTTGTTCCTTTTGAAGGAACTCTTGAGTTTGAGATTCCTTCTTACAAAAATAACGGTGCCATTATTTTCCACAATGATAATCCTTCAGGGCTCCCCGAACACGATCGTGCGGTTGAGATTCCTATATTTTATGAATCTTCTTCTTTTTGAAACCTCTTATCTTAATATCATTGATCAAGCCACAGAATCTCACAAACCTATTATGAGATTATTTGTAAGAAGCTAGTCGGGACTAAAGTCCCTGAGAAATAAATTAAGTTTTCTCAGCCACTTTAGTGGCGTGGTTAAACTCAGCGGGACTAAAGTCCCTGAGAAATAAATTAAGTTTTCTCAGCCACTTTAGTGGCGGGGTTAAACTCAACAGGACTGTCCCTAAGAAATGAATATAGAATGGGACTAAAGTCCCTAAGAAATAAGACAGGACTAAAGTCCCTAAGAAAATGGCTCTTCTCAGCCATTACGGGTCTGACTCTCATCAATACGGCAACAAATGTCATTCTTACAAAACCAGTTATCACAGAAGTAGTCTTCCGGAATCTTACTGATCAAGAAATTCAATCCTATATTGCGACTGGAGAACCACTTGATAAAGCAGGAGCCTGTGGTATTCAAGGGCTTGGAGCAACTTTTGTAAAAGAAATACATGGAGACTATTATAACGTTATGGGCCTGCCTCTTAGCACATTAGTTGAATCACTTAAAGAAATCTCATAATTCAATCCCCCACTTTATGTGAGGGATTTTTCATTGACAGAATAATAAAATTTGATACGGTGCCTTTGCCAAAACCAAGGAGACACTATGAAGGTCGGTGTTGATTTCGGCAGTTCTTACATAAAAGTCTTTGTTCTTCATGAGAACGGTGAGCAGGAATACAAGGTCTTCGATGTCGCCAAAGTAAATGCCTTGATTGACTATCTGATTGCCTTGAAACCCAAACGTGTGGGATATGTTGGTGCAGGATTCGAGAGGATTCGCGCGCAAATGGAACCTGTGATGAAGACCTTAACGTTCATTCCTTTTCCTGGTGCAGATCCTATCGATGCAGAAGTCCTTGCCCAAGTAAGGGGAGCACGTTATCAATTGTTTCTTAACCCCCTCAATGAGACAGGTTTGAGATTCTCTGGAGATGACGCCGTTGTTGTTTCAATTGGATCAGGAGTTTCTTATACCGTTTCTGGTACAAGAATTGTCCGCAGTCTGATCGGAAATGCCCTTGGAGGATCTACACTTTTTTGGATAGCATTCCAGATGCTTCCTTGGGGAGAGCTTGATCTTGTCTCTGCTCTTGCTGATGAAAATGGTCAAGACTCGACCATGGGTACAGCAGATTTGTATGTAAAAGATCTTCTTCCTGCTACGAAAGATCTAGCTATTGGCAAGTTTGTTGCTTCACACTTTGGAAAGAGAAATGCTTCTTCTACTCCGGAACAATGGCGTTCAGTGGTTGATCTGCTTGTGATCGGTATTGTGAAAGATTTGATGGATAGTCAAGCTCTTGCAAATGCGATTGAACAAGCAACAGGTTCCCGAAAACCGATTCAAGACATTATTGCTATCGGTGGAACTCTTGAATACATTCCTTGTGTGAAAGAAAGGCTTACTGCGTGGTGTGCCCTGATTGGCATGCGTGTACATATACCAAAACACCCCGGACATGCCGGGGCGATTGGAGCAGCTCTTTTTCTTGACTAGTCGCTGATAAAGCGACTTTTTTATTTTAAGAAAGAAAGTTTTCTCAACAACTAAGGATTCTTTGATGAAATAAACTTATATAACTTATCTCCTCTTCGTACGCGTTCGGGGACTTCAAAGGTTACAACATCTCCCTGCTTTGCTTGCACACTCTTTTTTTCTTCAATCAACATTCCTTTCAAAATAAAACGAAGTACTCCTGTTTGTTCCCCTGTAACAAGGCAAGAATCTGTCTCCTGTAAATCCGTGGCTTGAATCTTCACTTCAGCAACGGAAATTTTTGGATAATACTTTTCTACGACTCCAACAAATTCGCGCTTTTGTGTGGCTTTTGAATTCGCTCCATGGCTCCAGTATTTGAAGGCTTGTCCATGATAAAACCCTTCACTCATCCATCGATGATAAACCGTTCCAAGTCGCTGATTCCAATCCTCAATCTTTTCTTTGTTGTATGTTCCTTGTTCTATAGCCTTAATGGCTTCTCGATAACAGCGCACCACTTCGTCAACATATTCAGGGGCTCTTCCCCTTCCTTCAATCTTTAAAGAAATCACTCCTGAATCCAAAATTTCATCAAGCATTCCGATCGTGCACAAATCTTGTGGACTCATCACATATTCATTTTCAATATTCAACTGTTTACCCGTGGCTTTATCTGTCACCGTATAGGCACGACGACAAGGCTGACTACACTCTCCGCAATTTGCCGATGTATTGAAAAGAAAAAGACTCATGCCACAGCGACCGCTCACAGAAACACACATGGCTCCATGAACAAAAATCTCAATCTCGACCAATCGTCCGCTTGGTCCACGCACATGATCTTTTTTAATCTTTTGTGTGAGGGCTTTGATTTGTTCAAGGGTCAATTCTCTGGCAAGCACTAAGCGATCTGCCCACTTTGCAAAAAATTTCACTGCCTCGATATTTGAAATGGAGTGTTGTGTAGAGATGTGGACTTCAACCCCTTGTTCACGTGCATAAGAAAGCACAGAAAGATCAAAGGTAATGATAGCGTCAATGCCACTTTCTTTTACCGCATCAACAATAATTTTCATTTTATCGAGATCTCGATCGTAAACCAATGTATTGAGAGCCAGATAGCATTTGATGTTTGCCTCATGACAACGGCGCGCAATCTCTTTCAAATCTTCTAATTGAAAAGGAGCTGCCGTCTTTGCACGCATATTAAAACCTTCAAGACCAAAATAGACGGCATTGCAACCGGCATGGATAGCGGCTTGCAATGCTTCATAAGATCCTGCGGGAGCAAGAAGTTCTAAATGTTCAAATAGTTGTTTCATATAAATGATAAATCGCCTGGCACTATAACGAAAAAAACTCAATGATTCAAGGATTGGGGAAAAGAGGAGGCTCTATGTCAAACAAGGTGATGCTTCATGAACGATACAAGCTGAACAAAGGGAATAAAAGCGAGC
>MGEY01000056.1:6970-35228 GCA_001791615.1 Candidatus Uhrbacteria bacterium RIFOXYA2_FULL_40_9 | reverse complement strand
GAATTCGCTATGTCGCATTTGACATGAAAGAGAACGCCCTCGTTCCTTTTTTTAATTTCTTTGGTATAGTGTTTCTATCAATTTATTAACTATAACAACCATTATGCATTCGACTAGAAAAGACCTTCCACCTAGAGAGGAAGAGCTTTTTTCAGAAAACGAAAAAGCTCTGAAAAACACGATTAAACTATTAGAAGAAGCTGCTGAAAGATTCAATTCTTTAGAAAAACAAGCAAAAGATGTCTTAGAGAATGAACAAGAGGCAAGAATGATCTTAACTGAAAGAGCTCTCCTTATTGAGTACCTCCCTGAAAAATTGCGGGATATCATAAAGAAAATGGATTCTGAACAAGCGACAAAATTAACACAGTCCTTACAGAATTTTGCTACGCGTGCACGAGAAGCTATAAATTCAAAAAACATCTTTGTTTTGGGTGTTCTTCTTACAAATCCAGATCATAAAATCGGAGATAAAAATGAACTAGAAAAATTGATTGATAATTTGAAAAAATAATCTTTCCCAGACACCACAGCAAGACTGTGGTGTTTTGTTTTTCATATCTCCTTTCCTAATAAATATCCTCACTTATATCACACGAATACTATGTATTGAACGAAAATCGAAAAGCCTACCACAAAACCGATCTGTGTCGATCGGTTTTGTGTCCGGGATACCATTCATCCCCGCACTCCGGCGGCTACCACCTCCTCATGACGCCGCCTACGTGCGGGGTTTCCTGGTATAAGAAAGACAACGACTTTTGGTCGCTGTTTTTGTTTTTGCTATAAGGATTGGTCATTCAATAAAGTTCATTTTTGAGCTATAATATAAGCAAATGAGCTTTCATAATATAAAAAATAAACTTTTATACTGGATCCCGAAAATCCTAGCAATATTGTTGGGAATATTTTTTATTATATTTGGCGAATTTGATGACAGTCCAGGATTGCAAGGAATCGGTCTTATTCTCATTATTACCACTGTTGTTTTTGTGATTAGAAACAAAAAGAAAAAATAACTATCTATGCTTTTTGAACACTATTCAAAAAATAAAAAGGTTTTACTGCTCGTATCCGTCACTATTTTAATGTTAGGTATTTTTACGTTTTTCTCCTCACCAGTAATTTTTCAAGAAGGCAATCCTTGGCCACAAATTAAAGGTATTTCTCAGCTAACTTTTGGTGGGGCAGATATTGTTAAATTATCTGACTCAGACAATAGGTATCTTACAAGAAACCAAAACGGACCTATGGTGATCGAGGTTTTTATGAAAGATCGTGGATATGAATATACTGATCAAATGGGATCTGGTTATTTTTATAAATCATCCGACAGCACCATTGTTTTAACGAGGCGTCAGTATAGTCGGTTTTATGTAATTTGGACTATTACCGAAAACAGCAATGATGCCGATAATAATCTCTGGACGACAACAACCAATGATGAAGGGGTAACATATCAATACCCCAAAGAATTATTAGCAAAATATATTAGTGTTGTGGATTGGCCTCCCATTGTAAAAATAGAAACAGGAACTTATTCCTGCAAAACTACACCGCAAGAAATGGGCAGTATATCTGACATAACTTCGCAGAGATTGGTTGATGATAGAACTTATTGTGTGAATGTTAAGCACGAAGGCGCAGCTGGTAGTGTTTATTCATCTTACACTTACACAACCACAAAAAGTGACGATCTTGTAAAAGTTAGTTTTACCTTGCAATATCCTAATTGTATTAATTACGATGAAGCACAAAGCAAAACTTGTATAAACGAAAGAGAAACTTTTGATCTTGATTCAACTATTGACAGAATCGTCCAGACAATTAAATAAGAATTTATGACTTCATACAAACACACTCAAATTGGATACCTACTGTTGTTTGCTACACTGGCTGTGCTAGTGCTTTTTACATGGGTTCAGATGACTGCCAGAGCAGAGCCACTGTCTGTCGACTCTGGCACAAATTTTCTCGTTACTGCTGTAATGGGTTTAATTCTGTTTATTCTTGCATCGTTTGCAACACTGATAGTATCCATTGATGAAAAATATCTTCAGATTAAATTTGGCTATGGAATTTTCAAAAAAAAGTTTCTACTCAGTGAAATGGTGTCAACAAAGCAAGTAAAAAATCATTGGTATTATGGCTGGGGAATAAGATTGTGGTTATGGCCAAAGATGTGGATATACAATGTTTCAGGTTTTGATGCAGTTGAAATCATTATGAAAAATGGAAAAATCTATCGCATAGGAACGGATGATCCCAATGCATTAGAAACGGCAATAAAGCAAATTACATGTTTCTAATTGAAGCCCCCAATCTTCATGGTTTGAGATATACTAAAAATAATCTGTTAAACAAATCTTTAGTAAAATGCTCAACAGATAACATCTTGGACGAAATCGAAAAACGTAATCATTATGCAAATCACTCTTACCACATTTAATGCAGACTCTTTTTCCTCACTCAATGGGCATGAGGAAATTTTACTTGCAAAAGAGGGAATTTATTACACGATTTTGTGCGATCAAAAAAAAGTTGGAGTTGTGGGCTATCTCCCAGCAGCATTTCCAAACAATTCAGGCTTTGTGCAAATTGTTTTAAGTCCGGAATACAGGGGGAGAGGGATTGTGAAAATAGCCGAAGAGCTACTTGCACAAAAACACCATCTTCACACATTGTTTGCAACCATCAAGAAGGAAAATATTGCTTCCATTCGCGCACATAAAAAAATAGGTTTTACCCTGATAGATCAAAAACAAATCAAAGAATTAAGAACATCAGGATTTTTGAAAAAGAATGAAATAAGATTGGAAAAATGTTTTATTATGAATCTCCCCTATCTTCAAAAACTCAATGATCATGGTCCGCTTGTTATTTGGATTGTGGATGGTACCTTTATTCGCGGTACGATTGACGAAGAGTTTACAAACTTTGGTCAACACTATCGTTTTCCTTTTATTCCAGAAAATGAATTATGGATTGAAGAGGAGAAAGACAAAAGTGAAATCCCTTACTTTATCGAACATCTGTTGGTCGAACATCGCCTTATGAAAAAAGGCACACCTTACGATCAGGCCATTGATAAAGCAGATCGTGCGGAGCGAAATCTTCGACGTCAATCTGGTTACTTGGAAAAAATGACCCGCCATGGCACACAACTTCCAGATCAAAGCCAAGTTCATGAGTCTCTTTGGAAAAAATTAGAAAACGGCGTTTCTGTTTGGATTGTTGATGGAAAAAAAGTACGTGATCTTTTTGATATAGATTTTACAGAAGGTGGACACGATCATGTATATGAATTTGTTCCAGAAAAAGAAGTATGGATTGATAATGATGTTCCACAAGAGGAACGAATGTTTGTGCTTCTTCACGAACTTCATGAACGAAACCGTATGGGAGATGGTTGGCCCTACTCAAAAGCTCATGCAGAATCAAGCAAGCTCGAATATCAGTATCGTCATCAGGTTGATGAAGTTCACGATGCACTTGAAAAAGAAGGTTGGGCATAAGTATGACAGCCGCTTTTGGAATCCTTTTTGCATTTATCACTTTACTCAGCTGGGGAGTTGGTGACTTTTTTATTCAAAAAACGACTCGATTTGTTGGGAGTTGGAAAGCACTTTTTTATATTGGTTTTTGTGGAATGATTCTTTTATTTCCTTTTGTTTTTCAAAAACTTCACCACCTAACAAGCTCCCATATCCTTTTACTCGTTCTTGTGGGGATTATTGCCATCTTGGCAGCTGTGTTTGATTTCGAAGCACTGCGCCAAGGAAAAATCTCTATCATTGAACCAATTATTGGTCTTGAACTTCCCCTCACTGTTGGACTCAGTATCACCCTTGCTCAGGAATCTCTTTCAGGTATTCAACTTTGTTTGATCGGAATTGTCTTTCTGGGAATCCTTCTTACTATCACAGCTCATCATCCAAATAAGACAGAAAAAAAACGTTCTCTTGAAAAAGGGGTGATTTTAGCAGGTGTTGGTGCAATTGGTATGGCACTCACGAATTTTCTTGTAGGAGTCTCAAGTCAAACGATTGATCCTCTAGTGACGATTTGGTTTACTCATACACTCCTTGCGATTCTTTGCCTGTTTTATTTTCTTTCTCAAAAAACAACACACACACTTTGGACAGATTTTCGATCACATCCTGCTACGATCTTAACCCAAGGGATTCTTGATAATATCGCTTGGGTCTTCTTTGCTCTTTCCACAACATTCATTCCAATTTCCATTACAACGACTATTAGTGAAAGTTATATTGCACTCGCCACTTTGCTTGGTCTTATCGTCAATAAAGAAAAAATCAAACGCTATCAATTGATAGGAATTTCTTTTGCAATCTTTGGAGTTATCTTACTCTCTTATTTTTCTTCTTGATCTCCTGTATTCACGAATTTCAATCAAAAACACCCTTGGTCTTTCAAAGGGTGTTTTTAAGACTCCTTTATTTTCGACGACTTCCTTGAGAAGCACAGTAATTCTCTGCTTCCTGTTTCAAATCCTCGTAAAAACTAAATACTTCTAATCCCACCTGCCAAGGCACAGCTTGATATTCTTCCTGCCAAATTTCTGCAGACTCTTCAAAATTCACAAAAATAATTTTTCCTGAATCAACAAAAGGTTGCATGGCTTCTAAAAAATCTCTTAATCCTTCAACAGTATTCACCGTATTTTCCCCTTCTGTAACTGTTTCTTTATCTCGCATGTGTACAGAAGCTGTGTACATGAATTGCTTTCCGTCTTTTGTTCCTGTTGGTAATTCTTTGTTTTCAATTTTCTCCATTAATTCAATCAAATAGTCTCCTTTTTCAGAAAAAACAGATGATCCGCTCGCGTGTTTCTCCCCAATAATCACGCTGTTGTGTGGGTATCCTTCCCCAATATAAATAATTTGATTCTCTGGAAAGTGTGAATAAAAGTTTTCTTTATCTCCTGGCTTCCAAATCCCTGTACTATTATTATCAAACCAATGTCCGCCCATTCCTGCACCAGAAAGAATCTCTGGTTTCCATCGTGCCTCTGGATAATCTTCCCCATGAATGAAACCGTCTGATTGCAAACCAATTTCTTGATACCAGCTTACATAATCAAGAAAACCTAAAAAGGTTTTTCCACATTCCACATGTGCAGCACCACCAATGACTCCTGTAGGTGTCACTCCTAAACGGTTCTCCATCACATAAACAACATCTGCATAATTATTTGTATGTACATGCGGATCAAAAGAAACATCAAGAGTTTCTAAATATTGCAAAATGTTTTTTCCCTGAAGATCTGTGACTTCTGGCAAGGAAAGAAAAGCAAGATCGTTCTCGTACAAAGCCATAGCTTCCACTACAGGTTGATCTGTTTGCCAATCCCATTTGATCCCATATTCTGCAAGGAGTTGTGCGCGATTAATCAATCCCTCTCGATAGTCTGCATATTTTCCCGGAGTCTTTACAGAAGATTCCCAAGAATCTTCATTGTGAGAAAAAAGGGTGACATAAATCGGTGCCTCTCCACTGTACACAAGATCTTTTTCTGCGTAATCCATTGAGGAAGAAGTAATAGGTGTGTTTTGTTCTTCTAAGGAGGCTTGTTCTCTATTTCCTGTTGGATTCACTTCTGTTTCCTGTTTTGCATACCAAAAACTTAAGGTAAGCACACAAAGAAGACAAAGAACCAGAATAAAAAGAAGTAAAAGAAAAATCATATTTTGTGGTCTGGGAGAATTGCATTGATGGAAAGTCATAAACAATTGATCAAAAGTTTGCTCACACTATAACATAAAAAACCTGAAAAAAAAGAAAAAGTCATCGATTTTTTTAGCGATTATTGATATTCTATACAAAAGAAAACTTATCAAATAAATATTTTTTTGTTTCAGTAAATAATCAAAAAACCTTTCTTACATAACATTTATATGAAAAAAAATCTTCTTCTTATTGGTTCCATCTTGGTATGCCAAATGGCTGGAGTGATCGGCTCTTTTGCCACGGTCTCTTCTGTAAACACTTGGTATGTTGCTCTTGCAAAACCCTTTTTTACTCCTCCAGGTTGGGTGTTTGGTCCGGTTTGGATTTTACTCTATACCTTGATGGGAATTGCCCTATTCCTTGTGATCAAAACAAAAAAAACTGATCTTCGAAAAACAGCCCTGATATTCTTTTTCGGTCAGTTAATCTTGAACGCTCTTTGGTCACTGATCTTTTTTGGGATACAGGATGTTACACTTGCTTTCATCAACATTCTGCTTCTTTTACTCCTTGTTTGTTTTACTATCCTTTTCTTTTTCCGTATTCATAAAACAGCTGGATGGCTGTTAATCCCCTATCTTCTTTGGGGAACCTTTGCAACGGTACTTAACGGCGCGATCTTGATCTTGAATTAAATCTTTTTTTCCTCAATCCCTGAATGAGTTCAGGGATTATTTCTTTTCTGCTTCTGTGTATGAGTTCATTCCGCCTTCCTTCTTTTTCCGCTATAATAAAGATACTTCTATGAAAATACGAAAAGCGATTATCCCTGTGGCAGGAATGGGAACACGATTCCTTCCTGCATCAAAGGCACAACCAAAAGAAATGCTTGCGGTCGTTGATAAACCCGTTATTCAATATGTGGTGGAAGAAGCCGTGGCAAGCGGTATTGAAGAAATTATTTTCGTCACGGCTATTGGAAAGCGTGCGATTGAAGATCATTTTGATCGCAACTTTGAACTTGAGTACCGACTTGAACAAAAAAAGAAATTCAAAGAACTAAAAGAAATTTCTGAAATTGGAAAACTTGCAAAGTTTGCCTTTGTTCGACAAAACAAACCCTTGGGAGATGGACACGCAATTTTGGCAGCCCTTCCTTTTGTGGATGAAGATGAACCAGTCGCAATCCTTTTTGGAGACGATATTATTGATGGAAAAATACCAGCGATCAAACAGCTTATGGAAGTTTATGAAAAATACGGTGATCCTGTTATTGCTATTACACCCGTTCCAAAAAAAGAAGTTCCTCATTATGGCGTGATAGATGGAAAAAATCTTGGAGAAAACACTTGGCAAATTGATCGCTTTATAGAAAAACCTTCTGTGGAGGAAGCTCCCTCAAACTTGATTGTGGTTGGACACTACATTATCACTCCAGAAATCATGAAGTTGTTAAAAAAACAAAAACCTGGAAAGGGAGGAGAAATTCGCCTTGCAGATGCCTTCATGACCTATCTTCAAAACAAAAAAGCTTTATATGGATGCAAATTTGAAGGAACGCGCTATGACTGCGGAAATAAACTTGGATTCCTTAAAGCACAAATTGAACTAGGATTAAAACATCCAGAAATCGGGAAAGCTCTAAAACGTTATCTCAAATCACTTTAGGAGGTATGATCAAACGCATTTCAACATTGTTTCTTCTTTTCACTCTTCTCATCACACTGGGTCTTGGATGTAATGGCTCCTCTGAAGCTGAAAGACTTGCCAATACCCCAGTAACCCTCACGATCTGGCGCGTCTTTGATGATGATTCCACATTCACAGGTTTGATGACCAGGTATCGAGCTCTTCATCCTAATGTGAGTTTCTCTTATCGTGAACTCCGTTATGATGAATATCAAGATGAATTACTTCAGGCTTTTGCCGAAGGAACTGGACCTGATATTTTCTCTCTTCACAATACTTGGATTGGACAATATAAAAATCTTCTTCTTCCCATGCCAGAAACCGTAACCATTCCTTATTCAGAGGAACGTGGTTCTATCAAAAAAGAAATCGTTTATACATTGGTAGAAGATCCAACCATGAGTACTCGAGAGCTTGAAACAAAATTTATTGATGTTGTTGCTGGAGATGTTATTCGTAATTATCAAGCAACAACGCGATCTGCTATAGAGGAAAAAATTTATGGACTTCCTTTATCCGTGGACACTTTGGTACTGTTCTATAACAAAGATTTATTGAATGCCGCAGGAATTGCAGAACCCGCAATTACATGGAATGAATTCCAGGACCAAGTAGCAAAACTCACACTGATTGATCGCAATAATAACATCCTTCAAGCCGGAGCAGCGCTTGGGACAAGTGAAAATGTTGAACGATCTTTTGATATTCTTTCTCTTCTCATGATGCAGAATGGAACGGAAATGACTGGAAGTCGTGGAACGGCAACTTTTGGAACTGTCACGGGAGATATTTCTCCAGGGATGCAAGCTGTCACTTTTTATACAGATTTTGCAAATCCTTTAAAACAAGTTTACACATGGAATGATGAGCAAACGAATTCATTTGATGCTTTTGTCAGTGGTCAGGCTGCCTACTTTTTTGGCTATTCTTATCATCTTCCTCTCATTGAAGCTGTTGCAGAAAAACTTAATTATAGTACCGCTCCAATTCCACAAATTGAAGGAGGACAAACGGTTAATTATGCAAACTATTGGGTAGAAGGAGTTGCAAAAGCAACAGATCATGAAGATTGGGCCTGGGATTTTATATTGTATGCAACAGATGAAAAAAATGTCACAAGCTATTTAAGCATGGCAAAACGACCGACTGCTTTACGCTCTCTAGTAAACAATCAACTTGATGATGAAGACCTCACGGTTTTTGCAAGCCAACTCCTAACCGCAAAAAGCTGGTATCAAGGAAATGATGCAGGGGTTACAGAAGAAGCTTTTGCGGAATTGATAGATAACACTATCTCTGGAAAAGTAGAGCTTTCTCGAGCTATCAAAGACGCTCAAAATAAAGTCAATCAAACTTACTAGTATGTCACTTTGCAGACCCGTTATTCTTCTTTGCTTCCTTCTTCTTCTCTTTGCGCTTCCTGTATTTGCTACAGAAATTTGTACAGGATCTACTTGCACATCAAAAGAAGTAGGACCTTTTATGGTTAGTATTACTGCTGCGTGTGCAGAAACTGGAAATTGTTCTTTGCAAGACATTATGCAGGTCTTTTACAATATCGGGAATTATATTCTTGCGATTATTGGTTCTCTTGTCTTGCTTATGTATATCATTGGTGGCGTCTATTATCTCACATCTGGAGGAGATTCTGGAAAAGTCAGCAAAGGAACAAAATATATAACTGTTTCTACATTCGGATTATTGATTGTCTTATTCGCTTATGCAGGGGTAAAAACATTGGAATCTGTTATTCGTCAACAAGGACAAATCGCAAGTGAAGAATATGTTGTCTGTGGCCCAGGTTCCTTTAACGAAGGGAATGCGTGTGGTATGAACATGATTTGTACAGAGGATGGACAATGTATTACGGAGTGTCAACAAAACCATCCCTCAAGTGGGTGGGCTGTAGATGAAATGTGGGATTGTTTTGACACTTCTGCAGAAGGCTTCTCTGCATCAAGTTGTCAGCAAGGATTATGTCCAGGATCAGATGCTGTACAATGTTGTAATCTAAAACTCTAGAAACGTTTTTATGAAATTTCTTCAAAAATCTCTTTGGTCCCTCATGGTTTTTATCCTTTTTCTCCCTTTGTTTGTTGCGCACGCTGAAGGATTGACAAACCCTCTTGGCACTACAGACCTTCGATTAATTATTGGAAATATCATTCGAGCCATTCTTGGACTAACAGGAGTTCTTGCGTTGGTTATGTTTATTTATGGAGGAATTCTCTGGATGGTTTCTAGTGGAGAACCTACAAAAGTCAAAAAAGGTATGAACACCCTTATTTGGGCTGCTCTTGGACTTGTGGTAATATTTAGTGCATACGCCCTTACAACTACTTTGATTACAGGCATTGCGACAGGGAGTATTTCCATATCAACTTAAAAATAAAACTTTTTTACTTATTCTAATTATTTTTCTTTATGAATAAACGCTATCTCGGTTATTTTGTTGGAGGAGTGATGGCTTTGGCACTTGCCCTTCCAGCTCTTCTTGGCGGACATTTTGCTTTTGCACAAGAGACTTCAGCCCACAGTGATTTAAGTGATTATTTTGGTGGAACTACAGGAGCAACTTTTGCGACAGAAGCAGGTCTTGGATCAGGAGATCTTGTCAGCACTGTGGCATCCATCATCAATGTGATCCTTGGATTCCTTGGAGTGATTGCTGTGGTGATCATTTTGTTTGGTGGATTCAAATGGATGATTGCTGGAGGTGACAAAACAAAGGTGGAAGAAGCACGCAAATGGATCTTTTCAGGTATTACTGGATTGGTCATCATTTTGTCTGCTTATGCCATTGCCTCTTTCGTCATCGACAGAATTTCCACAGCTGTTTCTACTGCAGGAACAACAACAAGCTAATACCTTCGCCCTCATTTTTCTTAATGGGGGCATTGGGCAAGTGGTGATTGTTTGACCACTTACGCAATGTTATGAAATATCTTGCTTCCCTTTTTCTATTATTGATCTTCTTTGGTGTTTCAACGCCTGTTGTTTTTGCCCAACAAGATCTAGGAACTGCCTATGAAACTGTTACAGAAGGTATTGGGGTCACGGCAAGACAAGCGGGTTTTGAAGATGTGATGACTTTACCAGAAATGATTGGAGCATTAGTAAACGTAGTTTTGAGTCTTACAGGACTTGCCTTTCTAATCTTGCTCATCTATGGAGGCATTATGTATCTCACAGCAACAGGAGACCCAGAAAAAGCAAAAAAGGCTGTCCGCCTAATTACTCAAGCAGTCATTGGAATTGTCATTCTCCTCTCTGCTTATGCGATTGCTCAATTTGTCTTTGCCCAACTTAATGCAAATATAACTGGCTAAAAAATAATTTATTCATTATTTA
The DNA here is from genome assembly GCA_001791615.1 of Candidatus Uhrbacteria bacterium RIFOXYA2_FULL_40_9. Classification (GTDB taxonomy): domain Bacteria; phylum Patescibacteriota; class Patescibacteriia; order UBA9934; family GWF2-40-263; genus UBA12396. The sequence continues at coordinate 24,497 of MGEY01000056.1, read as the reverse complement.
TATGAAGCATTTATTAACTCGTCTTGGTGTGCGTCTCTCTGTTCTTCCTGTTCTTTTACTTCCAAGTGTTGCCTTCGCTCAAATTTCAGAAGCAGAAACAACCCTCGGAGCTGTTGGAACAGAACTCGGATCATCAGCAGACGTTGGTCTTGAAGAATTGATTGCCAATGGAATCAATGTTCTTCTCGGGGCTTTAGGAATTGTATTCCTTATCTTAGTTGTTTATGCAGGATTCCTTTACTTGACCTCTCAAGGAGATCCAGAAAAAGGAAAGAAAGCTATCAAGCTTTTGACACAAGCAGTGATTGGACTTGTCATCATCATTGCTGCTTACGCCATCGCCTCTTTCGTGATCGGACAACTCGCGACTGTTGTGACCTAAAGAGCAAAAAAATGAAAACTCTTGGTTTCTGCCAAGAGTTTTTTTGTTTGTATATATCTAGTACATCTGGGGTCTAGTATATCTGGGGTCAGGTCTTGAAATGACAGTTTATGAAAAAATACTAATAAAAATGTAACAAATCCAAACAATATTTATGAACTGTCATTTCAAGACCTGACCCTATGGTGACCCTATGGTTTGAATCAAAAAGAAAAGCCCTCGGAAAGTACCGAGGGCCGCGCGTATGCGCTACGTAAAAAATCAATCCATCCGATACACAACATGGCCACCCGAAGCGCCGCGCTCCGTGAGCCCAACTCCGGGCTTGGTGTAGCCTACCCAGACTGACTGGGATTTCGGCCCACCGTAAATGGTGGCTTCTCCTCGACCGGGAATGACGCCTGTGTCCCCGGAATCAACGAGGAAGGCAAGGATGATTTCCTCATCCGGACGGGCGTCAAAACACACTTTATCCGTTGCCGGATGGAAAGCTGTGTACATACCAACCACGTCATCTCCCCGCAGGTCTGCGAGGATGGTGCCAGTGTTCACGGTCATGCCCAGATCTGGCTGGAGCGGAATGCCGTCCTTCATGGCCACGATCCTGACACTCGAAAGATCGATGCCCTTACTACGGACGTGTCGGCCAACCGCGTAGGCCGTATTCACCAGACAGAGCTGGCTCGCAAGCCCGCTGATCTGCCTGTGCGTCAGGGCCGCGTACTCGGTTCCACGCCGCACGATCCGCATCGCGGGTGCGGTGGCAGCAGCAGGATCAAGATCAGAAGGAGGGGTTGGGGTGGACCTCGCAACTTCCTCTGCCCGCCGCAGTGTGGCTTCGTGATCGCGCTCGAGCTCGGCCATCTTGCGCTCCTGCGCAGCCTGAGCCTCGCGAACGCGCTCTGCCTCAGCACTTGCCTCAGCCGCTCGCTCCTCAGCCAACTTGCGCTGGGCTTCAGACTCCTCGAGCAGGGCGTTTAGCGTGCAAGCCGCAAGCTTATCGCCGGTGAAGCTCTCCGCACACTCCGTGGCTGTCAGGTACTCAGTATCCTGAGCAGAAGCGGAAGAAACAAACAGAGCCACGAGGACAAAAATAGAAGCGAACATGGGAACTCCTGGGTTTGGGGGGTTGGTCTTCCGACCGAAATGGGTGAACAGCCGGATCAAGAACCCCTCAACCCGGCCAGACTATTCGTGCATGGATCCGACAAGGGTCTGCAAGGCACGCAGATCCCCTTCCAGGGCATCGTACTCCTCGCGCTTGACCTCGGGCGAATCACGTGGTCGCTCTCCTCGGGTGATGGCAGCGTTGAGTGCTGCCTCCGAGGTCGCGATCGCCATAAGGTCCCTATCATTTCGACCATAGGATCCGTAGGGGCTTGTACCCCAGCCATACATAAATGGCTGATCTCCGCCTACAGAAAGTTCAGTCCCAGAAACCGGATCCCGCACATGGGCAGGGACTCCGCGTTCCAAGGCGCTGTCGAGCGTGGTTCGCGCGGTCTGCGCGTACACCACATCCACAATCCTTCCGGTCGATACATTGCCTTCGACTGTGTAACCACCGTGTTCCGTGAGACTCACGGACACATGGCGGGAAATGCAAGAGGTAAGAGCAAAAATCAAAAGGTAAGAGATGCGTCGCATTGGGTTCTCCTTGGGTGGTGTAGGGCAACCCCACTGTGGGTTGCCGAATCGGATGGAATTGGAAAGGACAAGAAAAGACAAAATAACTTGTGTCTTTTCTTGTAATTTTCAACTAATCCTATTTAGCATTAACGGCTAATCATAGCACAAAATCACGTTTTTGTCAATGGATTCAAGATATTTTTTGGCTAATTTTAGCAGATGCTTTCAGTACGTAACCCGGTTAGGCGGTACGTAACCGGGTTACGTACGACCTAAAAAAAATCCTCTCTGAAAATCAGAGAGGAACTAACATGTTACTCAAGCATCGTAGGACACCCCAGGGCCTTCCGACCCTTTGGGCTACTTTTCTTACAAGTATCAAGGAACGCGGGATCAACTTTCTTCTGAACAGTTCCTCTGGTTACATTCGTAGTCGGAGAAAAAATCCGTACATCCCTCAGTTGTGGAGCCACAGACAATACCGGAACATCTGCTGTTGGCTTATCATCATTGTGCCACCAGTCATGTAGTGAAGTCGTTGCCGGCCCCCACCACAACCAAATCAGGAACAGGGCAGGAAGAATCGCAATCAGTGCACGCGCAATTCCACTCTTATCATCAGCTACAATGGTCGTTCCATCTTTGTACCGAGTCTTAGACACTTCTACGAAGTTACGAAGCAAATACCATGAAATCAGAACAAGTGGAATCATCAGTGCAGAGAGGATCCAACGTACAGCTGGCCGATCCAAGCACTTTGCACTACTCTTTTCAGGATTCAACTTTTCTACACGTTGTGCCTCAAGAGCATCTATACGACCAAAAATCGCTTCCGCACTATCCAACTCCTTGGGACCATTTACTGCTTCCACATACTCCCATACAAAAACCCGAGGAGCTGTAGCCATCTTGTACGTTGCATTTCCACTTCCTTGCTTTTTCGCCTGAACGCTATACCCAGGAAGATTGAATCTTGCTCCAGAAGAAAGCACTAGAGGCATCACCCCAGAAGTATACTGTTGAGAAGCAAGCGATCCAAGCACATCTTCCGCAAGAAAATAACTCATCTGTGGAGTTTCAATCAGAGGAACATCTGCCTGACGCTGGATATGACCTGTCGCATCTTCAAGCTGAACAGTCATCACCTCAATTTGAACTTCCTTTACAGGAACACTTACCCATCCAACAAAGGCAAGAACCAGAATTCCAACTAAATGAGCCGTTGTCAAAACTCGGAACGTCTTGGAAGTTCCAAAATCCAAATCCCAAATCCACTGCAAATGACCAGAACGCTTCGCATAATGCCGATACCCAGCCGTAATCAGGAAAATCAGCCAAAGGGCAATACGCGGAGCAAGCGGAGCAAAGAAGATGTGAAGCCACAGGAAGAGCCAAGAAGCCAAAGCAAAGAATGCAAAAACCTCGTCTCCAACATCCTTCATCCATCGCACAGGATCCCATCCAAACGGCAATTTCTTCATCACACTGTTGACGGTCTTCTGAACTGAAACCCAAGGAATCCGACAAAGAAACAGAAATGCCAAGGAAAGCGCCATCAAACCTGGACCCCACACAGGACTCAGAGCTGGTACGGTTGCAGCAATCACAAATCCAAGAATCGAACCTGCAAACAAAAGGAAGAAAGAAGAAACAATCAAACTGCTGAACAAACCGCTGGTAAGAGCCACAAGAACAGCGATCACAATAGCCGTAATCTTCTGCCAAGTCTTAAGTCTCATGCTCTTGGTTTTCAAGAACAAAAACAGACGTGTAGAACCCTGAAGAACCTTATCCCAGAATTCAAGAGTCCCCTTAGCAAAAATACGCACCCAGGAAATTACATCTTCATAATCCTTTTTAGACAATGTTCCAGACCGAGTGATTGTAATTCCGAGAGCAAAATGATTCCAAGCAAGAGGATCAGCATTCTCCATGATCTCCTTACCATAATCAATGCCACGCTCTTCTTCTACCCAATTCTTGGTCTTCATAGTTCGCGTGAATGCATCCAAAACATCTCGACCGTGATCATCAAACAACATGAATTTACTCGAAGGAACTCCATCAGTAATACTTTGAGACACCAATCCGGCTAGTTCGCCACAACAACTTGCCTGACGGAATCCATGATTCACAAACCAATCCTGAGGCATGATGAGTTCAATCCAACCAGCCCCATGGCACTGTTTGGTCCGCAGGTAGTTTCCACAAAAAATGATCCACGGAGTCTTCTTGCGATCCTCTTCATTCTTTGAATCATTCGGAATGACCACATGGTAACTGCGATCATCACAATAAGGACTCCAGGCCCCCATTGCAACAGCATTGCCATCAGTTCCTGTAAGAATCCTTGGTGCGCGACCTGCATCAACATCATCAACCATTTCATCAATCATAGATTCATACTCAACGGAATTCCCGATTCCACGGCCTGCTGCCGTTGCAAGATGAGGACCAATCTTTACAATAAGTTCACGCGCGCGAATCACATTGGGATTGGTGCTTCCAGGAAAAATCGAATTTGCGATCACAGAAACAAACGGAGAAAGACCAATACCAAGCATCTCATAGAAAGTGTTATCACGAGGAAGAGCAGAAAGAAATCCTGTCATCCCCGGAATCCTCTTCAGAACCTGCCTGGCAATATTCTTTGCAGACTCACTAGAAGCCACGTGAGTCGAAACTTCTGTTGCAGCAGCTTCGATGGATTGACGTCCAACATCTCCGGTCAACAGATCAATAATGGGGTTAGCCATATTTCCTCCGTGTGCAGCCTGTGCCGCAAGGTGGTGGTAGTGGTGGTTTTGTTGAAAAGGACAATAAATCGCCTATTTTGCGCGTGTTTTCCGCACACAAAAGACGTAATGTTTTATCATGGAAAGCTCTGATTGTCAATCAATCTATTCAAAAACCGACCTTTGTAACGTGGTCGGTTTTTATTATCCTTCGAAAGATTGTGTTGTATCTTCCCAGTTCTTTTTTAATTCATGAACATCTTTTTGTTCCTGAATCAACTTCATGATTGGAACACGATCAATAGTTCGATTCACAATTGTAGCGCCAACAAGTTTATTCTTCCTAATAAATAACTGTGTAATTCCCCTTTCTTTTTTTGAACCACGCAATACAATCTCCTCCGCATGCTCGCGTGAAGTATCTCCAACAAAAATAACCTCAAGACCAAGAATGTTCATCGCATAAGAAGAAACACTGTGAAATGTTTCTGTTCCTCCTGCCATATTCTTTGCAGCCACGCGTGCTTGAAGCACAGCATTCATCCATGTACGCGCAACAAGTGGACGTCCCACAATTACATCCTCAAACTCCGCCACATCTCCTGCAGCAAAAATGTCTGCCTGAGACGTTTGCATGGATGCGTTAACCCTTACTCCTTTTCCTGTTTTAAAATTAATTTGTTTAAACAAAGACAACTCTGGATCTGTCCCAATTCCAACAGCTAAAAGTGTTCCTGAAAAAATTCCCTTTGTTGTTTTTACTGCTTCAAACTGTTTATCTCCCAAGATCTTTTCTACTTCAACATCAGGCACAACGGTTACCTGTTTTTCAAAAAGATGTTGATTGATTAATTCCCCGCTTGCTTTATCGAGAACACGTGACCAAAAATAAGGCCCACGAAAAGCAATCGTGGTTGGAATATGATAATGAGCAAACGTATTAAGATACTCGCTTGCAATAAATCCTCCTCCATAAATAATTCCTTTTGCCTCTTTTCCTTGTTCAGAAAAAAGTTGGAGAAGGTGATCAGCATCATCAAGGGTGCGAAGATAAATAATTCCACGAACGTCTTCTTCTAAAAGATGTGGTTGACATCCTGTGGTCAGAAGCAACTTATCATAAGGAATTTCTCTTCCATCAGAAATACGAACAAATTTATTTACCGAATCAAGAACATCAACAACAACTCCTCTTATCCATTCAATCTTTTGATCTTCATACCATGATTCTTTTTTGAGAAATAGTTTTTCTCGAGAGGTTTTCCCCATAAGATAGGAAGCTAACAGCACCCGAGAATAGACGGGGTGTTGTTCTTCACTTAAAAGAATGATGTCTGATGTTGGATCAAGTTTACGTAATTCCTCTGCAGCTGTTGTTCCTGCAATACCAGCACCAACAATCACATAACGCATATTAGACTTCAGGAAAAAATTGATTTCCTTGTTCATCAAACAAAAAGACCGCAAGAGTTGGACAAGATTGTGCAGAAAGAAGAATGGTTTCTTTTTCTTCTTCTGTGACATCAATGGTTCTCTCATAAACAGGTCCACGTGGCTCTTCTCCATGATCGAGAACAAACGCTTTATTCTCCTCATTAAGACGAAAGGTGTCTGGAGCAACGGTCACGCAAGATGCTGCACCAATACAAAGGTCTGGATCAACTTTGATTGTAATTTTTGGCATAAAAATGATTAATGAATGACCATAAGATATCAAAAAACAATGTATTTATCAACGATTCTCGTAATCTTCAATGGCTTTTAACAAAGCTTTATCACAAAGAACAGAACAATGAATTTTTCGATTTGGTAATCCTCCAAGCCGTTCAATAATCGTTTGAGGTTTAAGATGTTTTGCTTCTTCAATCGTCATTCCTCCATTTTCTAATACAATTTCTGAAGCAATAGAAGTTGCCGCAATCGCACTTGCACAACCAAATGTTCTCCATTTGAAATCTGTGATTCTTTTTGAATCTGGATCTACTTTAATCCAAACATGCATTTCATCTCCACAAGCAGGAGATCCATATTGCCCATGTCCCTCAAATATATTTACTTCTTCTTCATCTTGAACAAAATTTCGTGGATGAAAAAAATGATCTTTCACGACATCAGTATAGACCCAAGATTGAGAATGATCACAACTTGTGACATCACCTATAGAATGTGTGGAAGTATTCATATTAAGCAAGAGGGCTTAGAGAACGTAATTTTTTTACAACTTGTGGCAAAACAGACAAAACAAATTCAAGATCTTTTTGTGTGGTAGATCGACCAAGTGTAAAACGAATGGAACTATGTGCTTGTTCGTGAGGTAATCCAAGGGCCGTAAGCACATGACTGGGTTCAAGAGATTGACTTGTGCAGGCAGATCCTGTTGAAACGGCAATTCCTTCATGATCAAGATAAAGTAAAAGGGCTTCTCCTTCAATTCCCTCAAAAGAGATGTTGACATTATTTGGTAAACGCTCTGTGGTATGCCCATTCAAACGCGTTTTTGGAATCGTAGAAAGAATACGCTCAATCAAAAAATCTCGTAACACTAATTGTCTTGTTGACTCTGTTTGTCTTTCTTTTTGTGCAATCTCTAAAGCTTTTGCTAAACCAACAATTCCAGACACGTTTTCTGTTCCTGGACGTAGGGATCTCTCTTGTCCTCCACCAAACATTAAAGGTTGTAGTTTAATCCCCTGTTTCACAAACAAAACTCCTACTCCTTTTGGTCCATACATTTTACTTCCATTGATTGTAAGAAGATCAACATGAAGTTTTTCACAATCAAGATCTAAATATCCTGTTGCTTGACAGGCATCTGTGTGAAATACAGGAAAGGATTGTTGATGTTCTTGTCGATATTTTTGCAACAAGTTTCCTATCTCTGCAATTGGAAAAATTGTTCCTACTTCATTATTTGCATACATTACACTCACCAAAATCGTATCTGAACGCACTGCTTCCTTTACTTGTTTTGCTGTGATTAATCCCTGTTTATTCGGCTCTAAAAAAGTCACCTCAAACCCCTCGTTTTTTTCAAGTTGCATCATGGCCTCTAAAACCGCATGGTGCTCAAGTTTTGTGGTAATGAGATGTTTCCCTTTTTCTTTGTTCGCACGAGCAAATCCTAAAATGGCTAGATTATCAGATTCTGTTCCTCCGGAAGTAAAAATAATTTCTTGTTCTTTCGCATGAAGTATTTTTGCAATCTGTTCACGTGCTTGATCTAACGCGTGTTTTGCTTCCATTCCTTTTTGATACAAACTTGAAGGGTTTCCATATGTTTGATCAAGAAAAGACAACATAACTTCTTGTACACGAAGATCAACAGAAGTTGTTGCCGCATGATCAAGATACACAAATAATTTGTTTGTCTTTTGTGTTCGAAAATATAGTTTTTTGACCTTCTCTTGGATTTTCATTAGTGCATCACAGATTGAACAAGGCATACTTAAAAAGACAGTAATAAATCTTGAAGGGTTGTTTCTTCTAATTTTTGATCAAGAATCTCTTGAAGTTCATCCCAAAACTTTTTCAATGTGCATGTGGACCCCATAGAGCACTGACTTGACTGACAAGGCAATTGTTTTGAAGAATTTTCCAAAACTTCAATAATTTTTTTCATTGAAATTTCTTTTGGATGTTTTGTGAGTTGATATCCTCCTTTTGCTCCACGCTTTGCTTTTACTATTTTATTTTTACGAAGCAAACAAACAATCTCTTCTAAATACCCCCCAGAAACAAACCCTGTTTCTAGCGAAAATTCTTGTAAGGAAATAAAAACTCCTTTTTGATAACAAGAGGAAAGTCGAGACAAAAACATCAGTCCGTAATGAACTTTTGTGCTCATGTGTAATAATGAAGTCATAATTCCTAGTTTGTAGCTAGGAATTTATCAAGAAAAATCTTATATGTCAATCCTTATTTAAATATTCAAAAAATTGATTTTGTTCTTTCATTGCTTGTCATAATTAAAGAAACTATTACAATATCTCTATATGAACATGCGACCAGAAACAACACTTTTTTTACTCATGTCTGTTGATGGAAAAATTTCTAGTGGAGATACGGATGTTTTTGATGTAGATCGTGATTGGAAACGGATACATGGAGTAAAGGAGGGGCTCCATCAATATTATGATGCAGAAAAACTCACAGATTATTTTTCCTTAAATACAGGAAGAGTCATGGCAAAGATTGGGGTGAATGACCAAAAAGATCCTCCAAAAAAAATTGCTGTACAATTTGTCATAATCGACAACAAACCTCATCTTACTAAACAAGGAGTTGACTTCCTTTGTCAGTGGGTTGAACATCTTTTCTTGGTAACCACAAATGAAAAACATCCTTCACTCACAGATAATAATAATAATAATAATAATAATAATAATTGCACTGTTATTTCATACAAAAAACAAATTGATTTTCTAAATCTTTTTCAAAAGCTTTGTTCAGAGTTTGGTGCACAGCGCCTCACAATTCAATCAGGAGGAACTTTGAATACCACCCTCCTTCGTCTTGGCCTTATCGATCACCTTTCTCTTATTGTTGCTCCAATCCTTGTGGGGGGATCAACCACTTCTACACTCCTTGATGGCGAAGCTCTTCATAAGATCGAGGAACTTTCACAACTCAAGGCATTAAAACTCACTTCTTGTACCCCACTTGATCATTCCTATCTTCACCTTAATTATGATGTAATAGATGAAACGATTATTGATTAATTCAACAACCAAAAAACCACCCGCAAGCGAGTGGTTTTTTTGTATTACTCTTTATTGCTCTTTTGGACGAGCAATGTTGACAGCAATTTCGCGTCCCATGAATTCTTTTCCATCAAGGGCTTTGATCGCAGCTTGTGCTTGATCTTCTGTTGCCATCTCAACGAAACCGAATCCACGGCTTTTGCCAGAGAATTTATCGGTCACGATGCGAGCTGAGGTTACTTCTCCGAATTCTGCAAAAAGGCTTTCAAGGTCCTCATTTGTAGCATCCCAAGAGATGTTTCCCACGAATAACTTGTTGTTCATAATATGAAACAAGTAAATGAGTTAAATGTACCGTTCCTATTATGAAAACAGGTTAGGTCGACAATAGAATACCATTTTTTCTTGTTTTTGTCAATGCTTCTGCATGAATTTCTTTTAAAAAGCCTTTATTTAAGAACAAAATGACCTTTTTGTATTACCTTCTTGTTATTCAATAACCTCATCATCTGGAAATGAAACATAGAGTTCAGGGCTTTCCAAATACTCCTTAAAACACTTTTCTGAACAAAAAGTAAAAAGTATTCCTTCGTACTCTTTTGTAAAACAAGGAGAATTATCTGATAAAGGAATTTGACAAACATCACAAATATCGTGCTGTTCTCCTAATTCGTTTTCAATAAATGTCATAAAATATTAGATAAGATAATTTCCGAAAATCAGATGGGCAATTTGACCAATGATTGATCCAATCAAAGCAGCTCCAAGTGAAATACAAAGCATTTCGATCCCACTACGAACTCTTTGTCGTTTTGTATAATGTCCGCTCCAAAAACCGATAAAAAAAAGAGCAAATGCAGTAAGAAGAATTGCAGGAAAAATCGCTTTTTGTGGGGAAAGAAAAAAATAGGGAATGAGCGGAATGAAACCTCCGAAAAGATAAAAGAGACCCATAACCCATGCGGCACGAAAAGAATGACTAAACCATTTTTGTTTATAAAACAAAAATCCATTTGCTTGCTCAGTGGCTTTTGAAGAAAGATAACTTCCTGCGGACATGGACATCACAGAAGTAAATATCACAACCACTCCCGAAAGAAGAATAGCAAATGTATTTTGTGTTCCTACAGCAACTCCTGTAACTGTTCCAAGAGAAGTCACTAAACTATCTTCAAGACCAAAGACAATTTCTCGAATAGACTTTTCGATCTTATGATGAAATTGATGATGATTCATACATTCTTAGTATATCGCATCTCTTTAGAAGACTAAATACAACAAAAGGATGTTCGTGTTATACTATTTTTGTTATATCAAAATATTTATGCAAATACCACAAACTTTTCAACCATTTCCAAAATCAACCATTATTGTTATTACCGATAATGTTCAAGCAAAACTTTACCATGCTTTTGATCGAGAATTTACCTATCTTGAGACACTTTCAAGTGATTATCCTTCCCATGAGAATCAAGAACAATATTCTATGCAAACACCTGGGGGGATGCATTCTGGTGAACAAAGTGAAAAAACAAGAATAATTTCACGTGATAAGTTATATCACAAACTTTCCAAAAATCTTCTTTTTCGATTGCAAAAAAATGAATTTGAAACTCTTGTTTTTACAGCCCCTGAAGAAGACTTGGAAGAATTAAAAGAATCTCTTCATATCGATCTGTTCAAACGCACTTTTGCTTGGATTCCAAAAAACCTGACATACGAAGATTCCCTAGATCTTGTAGCGCATATTCAAGAAGTAGAATACTAATCACAAAAAAACTGACTATAAGTCAGTTTTTTTGTTGGAGGCCACGGTCGGACTTGAACCGACGCATAGCGGTTTTGCAGACCGCCGCGTTAACCAGCTTCGCCACGTGGCCCTTTTCAATGAAAAGATAGTAACAAAGAGAAGTAAAAGAATCAATTACGACAAAAGAATGGTTGTACCATTCTTTTGTTTTATTTTTTTAGAAAACTTCAATAGTCACATACTTAATACCGAAATGAACGGCTTCTTCACGTGTTGGCATCCAAATATCCGCATGATGATAATAACGTTTATTCATACGATCATTCACAGTAAATACTTTATCTCCATAAAGCTCTGGAATTTTAATCTTTGTTCCAAAAGGAAGAAAATTTGCTGCAATTCCTCCGTCAGAAACATATTCTCCATTTGCAGTAATAAAAGGATCATCATCACATTGATCAACTGTTGAAGAATAAGCTGTTACAGGAATTGTATAAAACTTTCGTGCAACCGCCTCTTCTGAAACAGGAAGAGTTCCATAAGGAACACTTTTGTTTTGCATGGCAGAAATCATTAAATCAACTGTTTCTTGATTTGGGTATTGTGGACCTGTATCAATGTCTGCAATTGCTGCAGAGGGAGAAAAAATAAACAAAGTGATGGATGCAACAAAACCACATGCAAGAATTTCAACTGTGTGTGTTTGGATATCTACTAAAACACGACTAATTTTTTTCTCAGATGAACAAAAAAGTTCCCGAATAGTAATCATCTTTTTAAAACAAAAGGAAAAGAGATAATGACTAATTTCGGTGATTTTTTGGTTTGTACTCTTTACGAACGTTATATTTGGCATACCCTATGGAGCAGTCCTCCGAAGCCACATAGGGCATACAAAATATGACAAAATAAATACTCCCGCGTTTGCGGAAGTGTCAACAGAATACCATGAAAATCGTCTTTTGTCAACCATTCTACCCACAGCACTAGGTTTCTGAAAAATGCTTGTCAAGTTTTTCCTCTTCTGAAAACAATCAAAATGCGTTATTGTATAGAGGATTCATATTCATATTTTGACATTTTGAACACAAAAATTACCCATTATTATGTCTTCTTATCAAACTCAGGGATGGAAAAAACATGGTTATTCTCACCGAAGAAAATCTCTTTTAAATTCTTTTTTTAAAAAACACAATCTTTCAAAAATAACCCTGATCAAAAATCTTATTCTTCTTTTTGTTGCATTAGGAATTATTGGTTCTCTTTGTCTTTTGGGACTTTTTGCTTATGTAAGTCGTGACCTTCCAGATCCAAATACTCTCACAGATAGAGAAATCAGTCAGACAACAAAAATTTATGATAAAACTGGGGAACATCTTCTTTATGAACTTTTCGGAGAAGAAAATAGAACACTTGTAAAATTGCAAGAAGGTTTTTGTCAGGACGATGATCAATTACAAACATCAGAAAATGGAATCCCTTTGTATGCTATACAAGCGGTTATTACCGCAGAGGATCGAAAATTCTGTGAACATAGTGGTTTTGATGCTACAGGCTTTGCTCGAGCCATGTTGAGAAATATTTTTACAGGAAGCCGTGTAGGTGGTTCTACTCTCACACAACAATTAGTCAAAAACGCAATTCTTTCAAATGAAAAAACTTATATTCGAAAGATTAAAGAATTAATTCTTTCTCTTGAGCTTGAACGTCGATATACAAAAGATGAATTACTTCAAATTTATTTTAATGAAATTCCTTACGGTTCTACGTATTACGGTATTGAAGCTGCGGCTCAAAACTACTTTAATAAGTCTGTAAACGATCTCTCGTTAGCAGAAGCGGCTACCCTTGCTGCTCTTCCACAAGCCCCTACATTTTATTTAAATAATCCAGATTATTTGATTGCTCGTCGTGATTGGATTCTCCATGAAATGGTAGATTTAAATTATATCTCTGAGGAAGATTTAGAATCTGCAATGTTGGAAGATATAGTAATTGGAGTTAAAGTCGGAAATATCACTGCCCCACACTTTGTTTTCTATGTTAAAGAACTTCTTGAACAGCAATTTGATCAACGCACAGTGGAGGAAGGTGGACTCAAAGTCATTACCACACTTGATTATGATCTTCAAAAAATAGCAGAAGATGAAGTGGTAAAAGGTGTGGAAGAACGAGGAGATTATTATGGATTCAATAATGCTGCTTTGGTAGCTATTAATCCAAAAAATGGACAAATACTCTCCATGGTTGGTTCAAAAGACTTTTTTGATGATGAAATCGACGGACAAGTAAATGTCACAACGCGACTACGTCAACCAGGATCAAGTTTTAAACCAATTGTTTACACAAAAGGTTTTGAACTTGGATACACCCCTAATACAGTTCTTTGGGATGTGGTAACCACTTTCAAGACTGATACAGACGATTACACCCCACATAACTATGATCTTGTTGAACATGGTCCTGTGCACATTCGCGAGGCTCTTCAAGGCTCATTAAATATTCCTGCTGTCAAAATGTCTTACCTTGTAGGGGTTGAACAGACGATTGATTTTGCAAGAAAGCTAGGTTATTCAACTTTTGAAAATTATTCTAATTATGGTCTTTCTCTTGTTCTTGGAGGAGGAGAAGTAAAGCTTCTGGAACATGTTGGAGCTTATGGAGTTTTTGCAAATGAAGGAATTTATCACAAGCCTGTCTCTCTCCTTCTCGTAGAAGATGCGAATGGAGAAACTCTTTATGAATGGAAAGAAGAAAAAGGAGATCGTGTTTTAGAAGAAAATATTGCAAGAATGATCACGAATGTTCTTGCTGATAATGAAGCACGGTCGTATATTTTTGGAGCTTCAAATTATCTACAATTAGGAGAAAGACCTGTTGCAGCAAAAACAGGAACAACAAATGACTATCGAGATGCTTGGCTTGTGGGATATACTCCTTCTCTTGCTGTAGGAGTTTGGGCAGGAAAAAATGATAATACTGTTATGAACAAAGGAGCAGGAGGATCAACAATTGCCGCTCCAATTTGGAATGCGTTCATGAAAAGGGCTTTGGAAAATACTGAAGTCGAATCTTTTATAAATCCGATTATTTCTGTAACAGGAAAATCTATTCTTGACGGATCTCTAGGAAGTAAAACTGTGATGGTTGATAAAAATTCAGGAAAACTTGCAACAGAATACACTCCTGACTCTCAAAAAGAAGAACGAGTGTATATTGAATATCATTCCCTTCTTCATTATGTAAATCCTTCTGATCCGCTTGGACCTATCCCAGAAAATCCTTCGGAAAATCTTCAATATACCTCATGGGAATCCGCAATTTTAACATGGATTCAAGCACAAGAAGAACAAACAGGAATCACAATTGTACAAGGTGAACCACCAACAGAATATGATGATATTCATGGACCAAGCTTCTTCCCAACTGTTTCTCTTCTTTCTCCAGAAAATGGACAAACATTTGATTCACGAAATCTGGATATCTCACTTAATGTAAGCGCTCCAAGACCAATTGATCGTGTAGAATTTTATCTGGATAGTTATTATCTTGGTTCGGATATCTCCTATCCTTTTCAATTTTCTCTTACACTTCCAAACACAGTATCTCGAGGATCCCATCTTTTAAAAGTGATTGCTTATGATGATGTAGATAATAGTGGATCAAATTCTGTGCGCATTCATCTTGAAGCAGATCCTCTTGTATCTGATTTCGAAATTCTTGATCCAACAAATGGACAAACTATTACTAGAACTCAAGAAACCTTTACGGTTGTTCTTTCGCTTGAGAACCCCTCTAATTACTCTTCTGTAAGTCTTTATCAAGAACAAATGGGTGTAGGATCAAAATCACTTATTCAAACGATTACAACACCTTCTTCTCCTTTCATTACTTTCTCTTGGTCTTTGCCTCTTTCTGGTTCTTGGTCTCTTTCTGCAAAAGCAATTCCAACAAATGGTGATGATATTATTGAAACAGTGGGTAATGTTGTATCTTTAGAAGAAGGAGAACCAATTTCTCAAACAATATCTACAGATGTGGAAGATGGTGCTCTTATTGAAGAAGAACAAGAAATTTTCATTTCTGATGAAATATTAAATCCTTTTTCTCAATAATAATAATGAAAAAATCACCCATATTAACCTTGGGTGATTTTTTATTGAAAAATTATTGACGAATAGGCATGACCACATATCGATGTGATCCAGATTCCTCTTTTGGAGAAAGAAGACAAGGGTTTGATGGATCAATCATTTGAAAAAGAATCTGATCACAGCTCATAGCATTCAATCCATCTAAAAGATATTTGTAATTCACTGTAACATGATTCACCTGACCTGAAATATCTGCTTTGCAAGTTGTGGTGTTTTTCCCTCGATTAACATCAAGAGCTTTTACAAAAACTTCTTTTTTTTCAGGTTCAAAATCAAGAGTAACATCAAATAATCCTGTCCGGGAGAATAAACTGGCTGTTTTTACAGACTTGATAAAATCCTCTCGATCAAGAATTACTTCTGTTTGGAACTGTGTTGGAATAATTTGTTGATAATCTGGATAGACTCCTTCAATAATTCTCGAAATAAGTTCTACTGAACCATATTGAAAAACAGCTTGATTATCAGAAAGTTGTAATGTAATTGCTGATGGGGATTCGACATCGTCTTTAAAAACAGAAAGGATTCTATTTAATTCAAGAAGGGTTCTTGCAGGAAGAATAACAGAATCTTCTGAAGAAATTTCTGAAATTAGAGGGATAAGACATTCTGATAAACGATAAGAATCTGTAGATGCAAGAGTGATGGATCCTTCTTTTTCTCCTGGTTTAAAAATAAGTAAAACTCCTGTTAATTCTGGACGAGATTCATTTGAAGCGACGGAAAAAAGAACTTTTGAAAGTGCTTTTTTTAAATCTTCTACGGGAATTTTATAAGAACGATTTGTTTGAACAGTTGGAATAAGAGGAAATTCAGAAGAAGGTAATCCGTGAATATTTGTTTGATAACTTTCACAAGAAATATCAATTCCTTCTTCTTCTGTAGAAAGAGTAACGGTTTCGTTTGGAAGAAGAGAAATGTAATCAAAAAATAATTTTGAAGGAATAGTATATTCTCCAGGTTCTTCAATTTTTCCTCTAATAGTACAATGGATTGCAATTTCAAGATTTGTTGTTGTAAAACGAATTGTCCCTCCTTCTGTTTTTACCAAAACATTTTGAAGAATAGGAAGATTTGTATTCTTCGTTGTGAGATGGCTTGTAATTGAAAGTCCTTGATGAAGATTTTCTCTTGTACAAGACAGTTTCATAAAAAGATATTATTAATAAAGAGAGATATATATTAAAACAATGATAATAATAAGGGGTGTGGATGGTCTGGATAAGTCTATTTCCTTATTAATTTTCTTGATGAATCTTTCAAAAAATTTGTGAATAAACTTGGTGAAAAAAATGAATAGAACCGGAGTAACTTTTATCAATTCTTTTTTAATAAACTTATTCGTATGTTATACACAAAGATCTACTGAAAACATCACAAGGTTACTCACAAGAAAAAAAGAACAAATTGTGGAAAAGATGAGGATCTATGCGTTATAAAGTTGTTGTTTAATTAATTCTAAATCGTGTTGAAGTTTTTCATCTTCTTCAAGACAATTTGTAATTTTGTCATATGCATGCATCGCTGTTGTATGATCACGTCCTCCTAATTCTGTTCCGATTGATGGATAGCTTGCTTTCATTTCTTCACGCATGAGATACATCACAATTTGTCTTGGAAAAGCTAAACGTTTTTCACGACTTTTTCCAAGAAGATCATCTGTTTTGATTTCAAAATATTGTGCAACAGTATGAATAAGATGTCTTGGAGTAACATTTTTCTTTGTATTTTGGGGGCTAAAACTAGAAAGAATAGGCTTTATTGTATCAACACTGGGAGAAATATTTTTAAATTGATGAAATGCAATAATTTTATTTAAAGCTCCTTCTAACTCTCGGACATTACTTTGTACTATTGTTGCAACATGATGAAGTATTTCTCTTGAGAGATGAAAAGCTTTTTCTTTACATTTTAGATCTAAAATAGCAACACGTGTTTCAAAATCTGGACTTCCAACATCAGCCATCATTCCACATTCAAAACGAGAAATAAGACGTTTTTCAAGGGTTGGAATCGCTTTTGGTGGTCGATCTGAAGAAATGATAATCTGTTTGTTGTTTTGGTAGAGTTGATTGAATGTATGGAAAAATTCTTCCTGTGTTCCCTCTTTTCCCGTAATAAATTGAATATCATCTACAAGTAAGACATCCACAGTACGATAACGATTTTTAAACTCT
>MGEY01000056.1:389-6957 GCA_001791615.1 Candidatus Uhrbacteria bacterium RIFOXYA2_FULL_40_9 | reverse complement strand
TTTCGAAGAAGTTCATTTCCAACCGCTTGAAGAAGGTGTGTTTTTCCAAGACCCACTCCTCCATAAATAAAAAGAGGATTATAAACACCCCCAGGTTGGTTAGAGACGGCTTGTGCAGCAGCATGAGCTAATTCACTTTGTTTTCCCACAACAAAACTTGAAAAAGTATATTTCCCATTTAAGGAAAATTCTCCTGATCGAAATCCGTTTGAAGGAGAAGGATAAGTAGCTCGTTGATTCGTATAAGTATAAGGAGTTTCTTCAATTTCAGTAGTAATTGTTTCTTGTGTTGGAACAATTTGAGGCTCAACTTGATGTGTTTCAACACGATAAGTAACATTTTTAATTTTATTTTCCGTCAGATTCTGTAAAGACTGAATAATTTGTTTATGATATTTCTTTTCTAGCCACGCATGAGTAAAAAGATTTGGAACACCCACCACAACAATGCCATCATCCTCGAAAGATACAATGAATGTATTTTTGAACCAGGTGGTAAAGTTCGCTTTGCTCAATGTGAGCTCGAGTTCACCGAGAACTGCTTGCCATAATTCATTCGTATTCATAAGATAATGTCTAATGATGATAAAAAAAGAAAAAAGGAAAGAAATATGTTCTACAGTGTAATGATTTATCCACATGTGGGCAAGTGCTTGAATCGTGTATAAAACAGTTGATAAAATGTGGATAGCATGATATGATCCCGGCTACATTAATTGTAAGGAATATTTTTTCAAGAATATTCCAAAAAGACTTATCAAATAAGGAGAATATGCCACAACGTACGCATCAACCAAAAAGCCGAAGACGTCTGAAGAAACATGGATTCCGTGCGCGTATGCAGACATCAGAAGGACAAAACGTCTTAAAAAGTCGTCGCGCAAAAGGAAGAAAACGAGTCAGTGTACAAGCAAAGACAAAGTAACATGCTTCCGAAACCTTATCGACTTTCACAAGATAAAGATATTAAAACGCTCTTTGCTCATTCGAAGAGCGTTTTTGTTGTTACCATGGGAATTAAGTATAGAAAAAATAAACTCAAAAATTCACGTTTTGCAATTGCTGTTGGAACAAAAGTATCAAAAAAAGCAGTGATTCGAAATAAAATTCGAAGACAAATTCGTGAAATTATTCATAAAGTATTAGATCGTATTGTTCCAGGTTTTGATATTATGGTTCTTGTGAGACCAAGTATTAAAGAGAAAAAATTTCAAGAGATTGAAAAAGAATTTCAGAGCCTTTTAAAAAAAGCTCATTTACTTGAGGAAGTGAAAGAGGTTTCAAAACAAAATGAAGAGTATTGATATGTATTCATTTTTTCATATTCTTCCTAGAACAATCGTTTGTATCTGTATCCGAATTTATCAAAAAACACTTTCTTTTGATCATGGATTTCTCAAGTTTCTTACTCCTTATGGTCATTGTCGATATTATCCCAGTTGTTCAGAATATGGATATCAGGCAATTAACAAATATGGAGTGATAAAAGGTGGTTGGAAAGCTTTTTCTCGCGTTTTAAGGTGTCATCCTTGGGCAAAAGGAGGAAACGATCCCCTTCTATAAAACACCCCTTTTCAGGAGGGGTGTTTTTGTTTGAGTTGTTTTTGATACTCGTTGGAAATAGTGAGTTGCTTAATTTTTGCTGTTATTCCTCGTGTAATCACAATGGCAGATTTGGGAATATTCCATTCATTTGAAAGGAATTGAATGAGTTCTTTATTTGCTTTTCCCTTTTCAGGAGTCGCCTTAACGGAAACCTTAAGGGTATCTTTATCTACCCATTCAAGAATAGCGTTTTCACGCGCATTTGGTTTTACAAACAATGTTAGAATCATAAAAACCGTTCCCAGTAGAATCTACTATATAGGGAACGGCTTTTTCTTTCCAGAATTTATTTCACCATGAGAACTTTGAGAAGTTCAATAACTTTTCGATTTTTGAGGATTTGTTCCGTGTAATCACGGTAGTGAGGAGAATATATTTGTTTTCTAATTTCTTCATTTTCTGCATAAGCCTCTGCAATTCGGTCAATTTCTTCATCAAGTTCCTTTTCTTCAATAGCTATGTTTTCAACTTGTCCAATTTTTTTCATGATAAGAGCTACTTTTATGCGAGTGAGAGCTTGAGGGGTGAAATCGAGTTTGATGTCTGCAAGAGACTTTTTTAAGTTTGCAAGATAAGTGTCAAAGTTCAATCCTTGTTGTTCAACAGAGTTTTGTAGTTCTGAAATCATTTTTTGCACTTCTTCATTTACTAATAAATCAGGGATATCATTAAATTGTGATTTTTTTGCAATTAATTCAAGCATTTCTCGTTCTTCTCGCATTTGCTCTTCTCGTTCTTTTTCTTTTTGGATATTTTCACGCAATACTTCTTTAAGAGCAGAAAGATCTTTTTGACCTAAAGAAACAGCAAAAGGATCGTCAATAGATGGTGTTTCAAGATGGTAAACTTCTTTTAATTTAACAGAAAATTCAATATCAGCACCAGCAAGAATTTTTTGTGCATGCTCTTTTGGAAAAGTAAGAGTGAATTTTTTCTCTTCCCCTTCCTTCATTCCAATCACCTGTTCTTTTAATCCGGGAATATAATAATCTTCTGCAAGATAAATTGCATGATTTGGAGAGGTTCCCCCTTCAATAGCAACACCTTCCTTATTCATTTCCATGGAAACAACAATTTTATCTTCTTTTTTTGCAGGTTCGCTTGCTGTTGCACGCACTTCCTTTGTTTGCATACGGGCAAGATCTCTTATTGTTTGTTCAACTTCGCTTTCTTCTGCTTTCACTTCGTTTGGAGAAATTTTTAATGAACGGAAATCAGCAAGTTCTAATACGGAAGGCATTCGAGCAACTTCTGCAGTATAGATAATAGGATTTCCTGGAGCGAGTTTTTCTACATCAATTTTTGGAGATCCTACAGTTTCAATTTTTTCAGACAAAAGCGTTTCTACATACGTTTTTCTCACAATAACTTCTAATGCTTCTTCGTAGATTTTCATTTCTCCAACACGTTGTTTAACAACTTCATAACTAGCTTTTCCCGGGCGAAATCCTGGAATAGTAGTTTGTTGAGAAATGCGTTGTGCAGCTTCTTCAAGATAAGGTTGAACTTCTTCAACTGGAATTGTCACAGTGATTTTCACTGCATTTTTTTCTAATGTTTCAACAGAAATATTTGGCATAGATAGTATTCATGAAAAATTGTCATGAAAAAAAGAGTAAATTGTGTCGGGAGTATAGCGAATTGAACTCTCTCTGTCAATCAATTCCCCTTTATTTATTAAGAAAAGTAAAAGAAAAACCTCGCAAAGCGAGGTTGTTAGGCACTCCAGATTTCCGAATAAATCCTTTGTGCAAGAGCATTCTGTTGTTCAGGGAGATTTCCAATATGTGAATTACGGGAAGTTTGCATTTGCTGTTCAGCGATCGCAGAAGCAATAAGCCAACGAGCACTGGTCATACGGGAGAGGTCTTTTTGTGTCTGGAAGCATGGGTGCAAGAAATTAATTAGAATAGTGTAATGTCCCTCTTTTACAGAACGGCGAAGCAAAGCTGCTTGTACATCCGCTTGTGTTCCAAACGCACGAACCATTCTCAATTCAAAAGCAATACCATTGTAAAGAAATTCTGAACGTGACGGATACCTTGGCTGTTTTTGTTTGGAAGGTTCCACAAATACGGTGCAAGTCGCTTCACCCAGAGGTTGTCCTTGATGAAGAACACGGACATGATACTCCCCATAAACATCACTAACTTCGTGTGTTGCAGACTGTCCATCTTTTGCAGGAGTAAGTTTTCCCTTTCCTTTTTCAACAAGTTCCCAAATAAAAGATCCAGTCATTCGAGAAGGAATCTGCAGTGTATGGGTAATGATCATTCCTGGTTGAGTATGTCGACAACGACGGAGGAACTGAAAAGCTTTTTGTTCCACAATTGAAATAGGAATACGAATGGATTTTCCGTCCATCTGCAAAATAGCAGCAAATTCTCCTATCAGAAAGCCAGCTGTGAAAATAACCTTTACTCCTTCATGAACATCGAAAAACCCCCCACTTCCACGATCATCCCACAAATACTGGCTATTTGGCTTTGCATTTGAAATTACAAGTTCAATGCTTGTTCCAGGTTCAAGTTCAAGAGAAGTTGGAACAATTCGAGGTTCTAAGGGAGTTTCCAATTCAAGAATGGGCTTATCATCCTGTGGTGCTCCAAGAGAGTTTTGAAGATAACTCAACAAATCTTTTACAAGTGTTTCTTCATCCCTTGTCGCCATTTTTTCTGCAGAAACACCAAGCTCTTGTTCCAAAAGAGGTACTAAAGTTTGATGCATCCATTCGATGATTTCACGAATCCTTTCTTCATCATCATACAAATCTTGATCAAACTTATCCCGATCATTCACTGAGAATTCATTCAAAGAAGGAATGGTGATAATGCCTGTAACTTGAAAATGTCCAAGCATACGATGGATAGAGGTTAGGAGTGGAGCCAAATTTGATTCAGCCAAAGGTGCCAAGAAAGTCTGCAGATCACAGACACGGCCTTGTGCGTGCATTTCAACTGGTGGTTCACCCATTTCAACTTCTTCCAAAACACCCAAATGATAAGAGATAGAACCTGCAAGAGTGAGAGAGGTGTCTCCAACAATAGGGCGTCCCACAATTTTCCGTTTCTTCATGGGGTGAATGATCCCCTGTTCATTTGTGATCGTGATTTGATCAGGAACATGGAATGGAAGTAAAGAGCCCAGTTCACGAGCAAGCCGTGTTGCTGTACGATTATGATGTTTGTTGACTCCGGGTCCATGTCCAAGATTGTGGATCGTGATTATTGTTCCATGACTAAGCTTTTTCAAAGGATGGTTCTCTGGAAGAGGTTTGATTTCCCAAAGAGCTTTTCCATTTTTCCACATTTCAATCAATTCAATAGCCGTATAACTAATTGTTCGAAATACAGTTCCATCATAGGTTTCTACAGTGAATCTATCACCTTGATGAACAAAACCTTTACTTCCATTTCCTTGTCGTCCGCGCTTGCTTGGATCCTTGGCTGAAGGGCTGAAATCAATACTGACAAGTGCCTCGAGTCCCGCATCACTTACTCCAATACCATTATCCAAGATAGAGACTTGTGTGCGACCTTTTGAGACAGGACCAAGGGTGGTAAACAAGATTTCGAAGAGTGTTGCTTTTGCATCAATTCCATTCCAAATCAGTTCAGCAATCGTTTTTGGAAATGGTCGCAAACCACTTGTATGCTTTTGTAGAAAACTTGGATCCATTCCTGCTCGAACAACCGTATGTTCAAGTGGGCTCATGAGGGTTTTCTCCTGGAAGAGGGTTGTGTTGCGGTTTCGAAGCTCATTTGTTGAAGAAACTCAAGAGGATCTTCTAAGCTTGCGGCTGTAAGTTGATGCGCCAATGAAAGAAGTATTTTATCAACAGAAGGAACAAGCTCTTGTCGGTCTTCTGGATGAAGTCTTACAAGGAATTTTCCAAGTTTAAGCATCAGTCCAAATCCTTGTAGTAAAGCTGTTTTTTGTTCTGTTGTAAGTCTTTCTGATTTTTTCTTTTTTTCTTTCCCTGTTTCTAAAAAAGCCTGTGTTAATGACAAAATTCCCATCATTTCAGCAAATTCTGATTCATCTTCTTTTTTTGGAACTGTTTCAAGAAGTACTTGCATTTGTTCCGAAAGATAGTGAAGAAGAATAGAAATCCGGTCATGATCATAATTTTGTGGAGACACAACAAGCACTTCTGAAAAGATAACACTTGGAACAACCGTATTTATTTTCTCAGCCTGTGACTGTGGAAAGAGTGTTTGAAATAACTCTTCTTCAGAATGAAAAACAGGATGAATCACCCCAGTTTCACTAGAAAATTCTAACACTGCTTTTTCAATAGAATCTTGTTTTGTCGGAAAATGATTCTTTAGAAGGGCTTTAATAAGGACAAGAATAGTTTCGTCTGGAATTTTTGCCGCGTTTTGAGTTTGTCCAGAAACAAGTCGCTTTATTGTTGGACAGGAGAGGCCTATTCTTATAGAAAGCACAGGAACAGAAAGTGCAGGATCAAGTTTTTTCAATCCATCAAGCACATCCTCAAATGTCGTCAATCTTATTTCATTAGGAAGGCATCCAAGAACTTCTTCGGTAATCAGAGCCACACGAACATCTTCTCTTTTCCCAGAACGGACACCAGCAAATAAAAGAATCAAACATCTTTTTAATAAATCTCTTAAATGTCCTGTTTCACCAGGAGCCCATCCGGGGAGTCTTTTATCTAAATCCCAACACGTAACAAGTGATGTCCTTGAAGGAATGCCGAGTTGCCGTGCGAGAAGTCCGCTTCCAATTAGTGTTCGATGTTCAAGAATTTTTTGAACAATTTCTAGACGTGTCTGATAGGTAGAAAAAGAGACAAGCTCTTTCAAACGAGGATTTCGTCGAAGAAGATGTGATAATCGAGGATTTTTTCTTTTAATTATGTCTAGATGATCAAGATCATCAAGAATTTGATGTTTGAGATGGATAATCACCAATCTATCAAGATCGATTCCCATCACTC
>MGEY01000056.1:0-380 GCA_001791615.1 Candidatus Uhrbacteria bacterium RIFOXYA2_FULL_40_9 | reverse complement strand
CCAGTTTATAGACAGAAAGAAGAGGTTGATTCCATTGGCCATTCATCCAACGTTTCCAAACTTGAGGATCAGCAACTCCAATTGATTCGAATACCATTTTTGGATTAAGTGCTGGATTTGCGGAAAAAAAGGCACGAAAACAAGAAGCAAGGGTTGTCTGTTCAGTGTAAGTATATTGAGGAATAGTTGGTTGCATGATTTTTCTCCCTGTTTTGGTTGTAAAGATCAAATTCCTTGAAAAGGCAAGGATGAGGCAGATTATCAACGAAAAATCCCTCTGTCAAGGCAAAAAGGCTCTATGTCAAACAAGGTGATGCTTCATGAACGATACAAGCTGAACAAAGGGAATAAAAGCGAGCATCATCTTTGTAATGTAGTTA
>MGEY01000055.1 GCA_001791615.1 Candidatus Uhrbacteria bacterium RIFOXYA2_FULL_40_9 | reverse complement strand
AGATAACTACATTACAAAGATGATGCTCGCTTTTATTCCCTTTGTTCAGCTTGTATCGTTCATGAAGCATCACCTTGTTTGACATAGAGCCTCATTTCGGCCTCCAATAATGTAAATAATTGTCTATAATGATATAATTCAATCATATGCAAACAAACCCTTCTTCAAAGAGCATGGCAAAAGATGTCTTTTCCCATCTCTTCATGATCATCATGCTGATTATTGGTGTGGTGACGTTTATCTCTCTTCTTTGGCAATACATTAATTATCAGTTTCCAGATATTCTTGATTTTTATCGTTATACAGCGATTACAGATATCCTCAGGATTGCGATCTCTTCTCTTCTTGTTGTTTGGCCAGTCTTTTTAGTTCTTTCTTATCTTATACATCGTGACTTGAAAAAATTTCCAGAAAAAGCAAACCTTTGGGTGCGTAAATGGTTACTTCATCTCACTTTATTTGCTTCAGGTCTTGCAATTGTAATTGATCTTATCAACCTTATTAATTCTTTCCTCAGTGGAGAATTATCAATGCGTTTCGGTCTTAAAGTCCTTGTTATTCTTTTGGTTGCTACAGCAGTATTTGCTTATTATCTCTGGGATCTTCGTCGAGATGTAGTCAAAAAGAGTTTGCTTCCACTTATTTCAGCAATTATTAGTTCTGTACTTATTCTTGGTTGGATCATTGCAGGATTTTTTATTGTCGGCACACCTGCTCAACAAAGAGAAGCACGCATAGATGCACAAAGAATTGAGAACTTAGCATCTATCCAATATATGATTGTGGATTATTGGTTAACATCAGAATCACTTCCAACATCTCTTGATGCCCTGAAAGATCCACTTCTGATGATAGAGGTTCCTGTTGATCCAGACACAAATGAGTCTTATACCTATCTTGTGACAGACGACCTTTCCTTTAAACTCTGTGCGACATTTATTACTAGTTCAGATGAAGCTTATGCAAAAAGTGTTACACAAGATCGTTTATTTTATGGGAATGATCCTTTACAAGAAGATTGGACACATGGAGAAGGTGTGACTTGTTTTGAACGAACCATTGATCCAGAAAGGTATACGGATGTAGTAAGGATTAAATAAGAAAAACCCCGCACGTGTTGCGGGGTTTTAAAAAAAGGCCTTCGTGATACGCTGGACGATGGAGACTGTTTCATGGAATCAGCTGAGCGATCTATTCTTCTCACCGATCATGTAGTTGGCGATTTGAATCCTTATTTTCCTCTTCGTTCTATGTATTTGATTGGAGCAACAGGGAAGTATGTTGCAGAACAAACTCTGGAAGAAGAACATCGAGAACTGGATCCTCTTTACACAGCTTTGAAAAAATTGATGCAACATCTGTTGTAAAAAAAAAATCCGGCAAACGCGCCGGGATTTTTTATTTTGCCAGTAAGTGAAGAATCACTTCCAGTTCACGAACCGCATTTTCCAAATCACCCGTTTTTGTTGAAGGCCGTGTTTTTTCTAACAAATAGGAATAAATGCGCACTTGAAAATGTTCAATGAGTTTTGCACGACGCTTTGTTTGTGAAAGAGATAGGCCTTTTTTCAACGCTCCTTCCTCTCCATGAGCTTGATACCAATCGCTTACAACGTCACTGATTTTTTGCCTGATCTCAGGAGCAATGACGCGCCGAAGATTGAGGACTTGTTCAAGAACCATGGTAGCAAATTCATCTGGATCATAATATTCTGCGAGATGAGCAAGAGGAATCATAAGACGTTGTTCTCTTTCTGTTTGAGCAATTAACGTCTCTGCTTCATCATAAGGGCGTTTTTCTGTGGAGTAACAATTTTCCATGCGAATAGAAACCTTCTTTTCACCCCCTGCAGTGAAAAGAACATAATAACGCCGTAAACCGTATTTCTTGGCCAATTCACTTTCAATGATTCTAATATCTTCATGGAGTTTTTTCTGCGCCCCTTTTTTCTTCACTAATTGACTAATAAGCAGATCATGCTGAGCAATAAGCTGATTCACTTTGTGGTTTATGTCTGCAACGAGCTCTCTTGCTGCTCTTAGTTCTTCTACGCCAGTGGAAAAGCTTGAAATTTCTTCAGGGCGTTTGTCACGATTATTCCAAACGGTTTCCAATAAAAGGTTTGTCCGTTCCGGAAGCTTTGCTGGTTCTCTTTCCCATCGATTCTGTTCGATGATCAAATAGAGAATATTGCTGAGAATAATTTCTCGCGTCACTTCATCCATGGTTTCAATTTCCTCTCGCTGATATTCAAAACGAGAAAGACGTTCGCGTTTTTGCAAATCTGCAAGATAACGATGTAATTCATTTTCATCTGCTGAGACATGGAGGGGAGTAGAACTCTTTTGTCTTTCTTGTGCCCCTCTGCATCTTTGTAGCAGTTCTGATTGGAGTGCTTTTGGAAGCTTGAGAAAAAGATGCGTAACCGATTCGGGAAGTTCATGCAGTTCAATAGGAACGTGCTCTCTTTTTAGGGGTATTGATGCCTCACCTTGATAGCGTTCTATTCCTGTATCCATAGGTCAAAATGATTGAAATTTTACTCTGTGTTAGTATAGCATATTCTTTAGAGAAAAACACCCAAAATTGGGTTTTTTTCTTACAAGATCGTGATATTTTCTGCCTTTGCCCCAATAGTGACTTTATCGCCTTCTTTAATTTGACCTGAGACAATCTTCATAGATAGGGGATCAAGGATGAGTGTTTGTATAACGCGTTTAAGTGGTCGTGCACCATAGGTTGGTTCATAGCCTTTTTTTGCCAACAATTTTTTAGCTGCAGGGCTTACTGAAAGTTCAATGTCTCTCTGTTTTTTTAAGCGTTTTGATACACGTCTGATTTGCAATTCCACAATTTCTGCGATTTGTTCTTCTGTTAAGCTATGGAAGATGATCATTTCATCAAGTCGGTTTAAAAATTCTGGACGGAAGTTTTCATGAAGCCGTTCCATGATACGTTCACGTGTCATTTTGTTTTCTTGATCTTCTGTTTCAATTTCACTGACAAAACCAACTGTTCCCATAGAACGCCCAGAATGTTGAATCAGATCAGAAGCAATATTACTGGTCATGATAATAATGGTATTTTTGAAATTGACTTTGCGTCCTTTTGCATCTGTGAGGTGACCATCATCCAAAATTTGAAGGAGAATATTGAAGGTATCAGGATGGGCTTTTTCAATCTCATCAAACAAGAGGACACAATAAGGTTTTCGTCGCACAATTTCTGTAAGTTGTCCGCCTTCATCGTAACCTACATATCCTGGAGGGGAACCAATCATTTTTGAAACGGCATGCTTTTCCATGTATTCAGACATGTCTAAACGCACAAGTGCAGATTCTTCATTAAACATAAATTCTGCAAGTGCACGCGCAAGCTCAGTTTTTCCGACTCCTGTCGGGCCTAGGAAGATGAATGAACCAATTGGTCTATTCTCCTCGGCAATACCCGCCCGAGAGCGTCTGAGGGCATTGCTGACGGCAATAATAGCTTCATCTTGACCCACAACTCTCTTGCGTAGTTCATCTTCCATTTTAGCTAATTTTTGCAATTCTGATTCCAGCATTTTTGAAACAGGAATATTGGTCCATCGTGAAACAATTGTTGCAATATCTTCTTCAGAAATAACTTCTTTCAAAATCCCTCTTTCTTTTTGAAGATCAATTAAGGCATGTTCAACCTCAGAAAGGTGCTTTTCTTCTGCAGGGATTTGAGAATAACGAATTTTTGCTACCTGTTCAAGATCACCTTTGCGTTCTTGAATTTCTGCTTCTGCTTTAAGCTTGTCAATATGTGTTTTAATGGCTTGAAGTTCATCGATTTTTTCTTTTTCATTTTTCCAACGTCCTTCAAGGGCGTCTGTTTTTTCACGCAGGTTTGCGATTTGTTCTTCAATTTCTAAAAGACGTGCTTTGGAGTGCTTGTCTTCTTCCGTTTGTAAAGCCTTGCGTTCAATTTCAAGACGCATGAGATCGCGTTTCATCAAATCTAGTTCTTCAGGCATGGAATCAATTTGCATACGAAGAGCTGCACCAGATTCATCCATCAAATCTACAGCTTTATCTGGAAGGAACCGATCAGTAATGTAACGATTTGAAAGTTCAGAAGCAGCAACAATCGCGAGGTCACTGATGCGCACTCCATGATGGACTTCGTATTTTTGTTTGATTCCACGCAAAATGGCAATAGTGTCTTCTACAGAAGGCTCTTCGACCATCACAGGTTGAAAGCGACGTTCAAAGGCTTGATCTTTTTCAATATGTTTTTGATATTCCTTAATCGTTGTTGCTCCTATAGCACGAAGTTTTCCACGAGCAAGTGCTGGTTTAAGCATATTGCTTGCATCCAGCGGACTTCCTTCAGACGTACCTGCACCCATAAGAGTGTGAAGCTCATCAATAAAAAGAATCATGGTTCCTTCTGACTCCTCGATTTCTTTAATGACTGCTTTTAAACGATCTTCAAATTCACCTCGATATTTTGTTCCTGCAACCATGGATCCAAGATCAAGCGCGATGATTTCCTTATTTTTTAATTTTTCAGGAACATCTCCTGCCACAATACGCTGTGCAAGACCTTCCACAATAGCAGTTTTACCAACTCCGGCTTCTCCAATAAGAACAGGGTTGTTTTTTGTTCGACGACTAATTACTTGCATGACGCGTCGAATTTCACTATCGCGTCCGATAATTGGATCAAGATGACCCTTTCGTGCTTCTTCTGTAAGGTTGATACCGTATTTTTCTAAAGCTTGATAGCGTGATTCTGGTTCAGGAGAATCTACTTTTTGATTTCCACGAATTTCTTTCAGTGCAGACATGACCGGTTCTTCTTCAATTCCAAAACGTTTGAGTAAATCACCGATAGGCTTATTGAGTAAAAGCCCAAGCAACAGATGTTCGGTAGAAATAAATTCATCTCCAAATTGTTTTGCTTTTTTTGCAGATTCATTAAGGCAAGCAACAACATCAGGAGATAAAAAAACCTGCCCAATTCCTCCACTTGTTTTTGGAGGAGCTTTTGGCAGACCGTCTAAAATATTATCGATCTTCGCACGAAGATTGGAACTTTCTGAAGTAATTTTATTAATAATTGCTGCAACAACCCCGTCATCTTGTTGAAGAAGGGCTGCAAGAAGATGTATAGGGTCGACTCCTTGTTGTCCATTTTCAATTCCGAGATTGTGCGCGGCTTGCAAAGCTTCTTGGGATTTGTGTGTAAAATTGTTTGGAAGCATAAAGATCAAAATGTTTGTATTGAATCTAATTAGCACTCAGTAGTATAGAGTGCCAATTGTGTCATGTCAAGGCTCTATGTCAAACAAGGTGATGCTTCATGAACGATACAAGCTGAACAAAGGGAATAAA
>MGEY01000054.1:41146-46136 GCA_001791615.1 Candidatus Uhrbacteria bacterium RIFOXYA2_FULL_40_9 | reverse complement strand
GACCCCCAACAAGGGTTCGTCAGCTTTTTGCATAGATTTCACTTTCTCCAGCAAATCCTCCCAGGCTTCCATTTTATCAAGCGATTCTTTCCAAGCTTCCTCACCAAGATCAACAGGTTCTCCTGTGTCAAAATCCATGCCTGCATGAACAATCATGGTTTCCTGAATGTGATCATCTACTTCATGCAAAAGACCTGTCAAGCGAAGTTCAAGTTCAAGTTGATCTGGATCAGAAACAGGAATTGTGGCACAAAGGCGAACGAAGGTATTCATGATCTGTGTATCCATCCACACAATCCAGATCGCAAAACGCGAAGGATTTTTAAGCCGCTTCAACTCTTCTTGCTCTCGCTTCACCCCTCGTACGATCACGGCTTTTCTTGTACGAAGCCATGATTGAAAAGGGACCATATAAAAAAGAAGGCACGAAAAGAAAAAAAAGAACAGAAAAAAATAACTCACTTGATGATACTCTGTACCAGCGAACCAAAACACCGCTGAGCCAGCAAGAAAGAAAAAGGCAAAAAGTCCTAAAGCAATAGAAAGAACAATTGAAGCAATCTTACAATCAAAGTCAGCAGTTCCTTCACGATCTTGAGAAAACTGCTTTGCAATAGCTTCAAGGCGATCTGGCAAAAAGAAATAGATATGTTTGAAAGAACAGTTCATGCAGCCTCCCTTGGAAAGAACTAAGATGAGCTTAGAGAAAAACCCCTTTTTTGTCAACACAAAAACAGCATCATTCATGCTGTTTTATTGATAAATCCTATCACTTATTCGTATCGAAGTGCATCGATCGGATTTAATTTTGCCGCCCGTCTTGCCGGATAAATACCAAAGACAAGTCCGACACTAGTAGCAACCACAATTCCCCAAAAAATCGCCTCAAGAGGAATAACTGTATTCCATCCATCAACAAAAGCAGAGACCCCAAGTGCTGTAACAATAGAAAGAAGAACCCCCATCATAACCCCGATAATTCCTCCAAGCATGGTAATCATCACGGCTTCTACCAAAAATTGTTGCAAAATTTCTCTATAAGTTGCTCCAATAGCCTTTCTTAGTCCAATCTCTTTGGTTCGCTCTGTAACGGAAACAAGCATAATATTCATGATTCCAATCCCTCCAACCACTAAAGAAATAGCAGCAACTGAAGAGAGAAGAATAGTGAGAACATCTCCAACAATACTGATAATCTCAACAGCATCATCCTGCGAAGAAACATAAAAATCATCCTTGTTAGGGTCTTGCTCTGGATTATCGATTCCATGGGAATCACGGAGAGCAAATCGCACTTCATCCTTCGCGAGTTCAATATCTCCCAAAGCAATCATGGTAATATAAGAAACGTAATCAACTCCCATGAGATCACGTTGAAGT
This sequence comes from Candidatus Uhrbacteria bacterium RIFOXYA2_FULL_40_9, assembly GCA_001791615.1. Lineage (GTDB taxonomy): Bacteria > Patescibacteriota > Patescibacteriia > UBA9934 > GWF2-40-263 > UBA12396. Next base: position 44,756 of record MGEY01000054.1, on the reverse strand, counting down.
GTTGTGACAGGCATGGTCAATCGTTGATCCAAATTTTGAAAAAATCGTGTTCCCTGCCTCTCAAAAACACCAATCACGCGAAACGGCACTTTATTAATTTTGACTTTTTGTCCAATAGGATCTTGATCTCCAAATAAATCATCTGCTAAATCGATTCCTAGTACAATAGATTTTGAATAACTATCTACCTCTGATTCGCTGAAAAATCTGCCAGATTCCATATCTGCAGGGAAAACATCTAAATAGTGTTCATCCACTCCTTCCACCTGTACATACTTACTCATCTCTCCAAAAGTGACCGAGTATGTTGTCATTAAGACAGGACTTGCAAGAGAGAAAAAACCTGTGCCCAAAATAGCGTCAACATCATCAAGAGTGATTGTCTGCTCAATATATGGACTCGGAGGTCCTGACATAGGGTCACCTGAACTTGATTCAACAAAAGCAAGATCTGACCCTAAATCTGCAACTTCACTCAAAATAATTCCTTCTGCTCCTTGCCCAATAGAAAGCATTAAAATGACAGCTGCAATTCCAATAACAATTCCTAGAATCGTTAAAAGCGATCGAGATTTATTTCGTGTTAAGGATTCACTGGAAGTTTTGAGAAGATCTCGATAGCGCATAGTTATTTCCAATATTCTCCTCCTTTGCGTTGATGCCCGTTTTTGACATCAGAGACAATCTGCCCATCTCGTACACGAACAATCCGTTTTGCATATTCTGCAGCTTCTTGCTCATGTGTGACCATCACAATGGTGTGTCCTTCTTCATTAAGGTCTTGAAGTTTCTCAAGGATGGCTGTGCCAGATTTTGTATCAAGATTCCCGGTAGGTTCATCTGCAAAAACCACAGATGGTTCATTAATAAACGCTCGGGCAACAGCAACACGCTGACGCTCTCCTCCAGAAAGCTGATTAGATTTATGGTATAGACGGTGTCCAAGCCCAATTTCTTCAAGAGCTTTTTTTGCTCGCTTCACGCGTTCTGCAGGAGGAATCTGTGTATACACCATAGGAAGCATGACATTATCAATCACATTTGACTTGGAAAGAAGATTGAATGTTTGAAAAATAAATCCAACTTCATTTCTCCGCATAAAAGCAAGTTCATCTTCACTTAAACTACTTACATCTTTTCCACGAAAAAGATATTGCCCTTCTGTTAACGTATCGAGAAAACCCATAATGTGCATAATGGTTGATTTTCCTGATCCTGATGGACCCATGATGGCCAAAAATTCTCCGGATTGAATATCAAGAGTGACACCGCAAACTGCAGGTGTCACCACATCTCCATTCACAAAATTCTTCACGAGTTTTTTTAATTGAATGAGTGGCTCAGGCACATTATTCTGTCATCTTGATGATTATTTCTTCCCCTTCTTCTAATCCTGATTCCACAAGAATTAAACCTAAATCACCACGAGTGCCTACTGTTACAGTACGTTCCTCAATCTCTCCATTCTTTTTTAGTACACGAACATATTTATTCCCATTGTGTGTAAGAACAGCACGTTGTGGAATAATCAAAACATTTTCTTCGAGAACGGTCTGAATTTCAACATCTGCAGACATTCCCGGCTTCAAAGAAAGTGATTGTGTGTCATCAAGATAAATAGTTACTTTGTAATACACTACTCCTTCAATCAATGTTTCTGCTAAGTCAATTTCTTGAACATACGCGTAAACTTTTTTATCATCTCCAAAAGCATCAAATGTCACAATGGCTGCATCTCCTAAACTGATTTTCGCAATATCTGACTCTGTCACATTGGCAACAATACGGAATTGATCTTCTGTGGTCTGAACAGTAAGAAGAGGTTTTGTGGCAGTCATCTGTTCACCCACATCAAATCTAATATCTGTCACCCTGCCTTTAATAGGTGATCGAATTTCTGCTTTGGTAAGTCGTGCATTTGCAGCAAGATAAACGGCGTATGTTCGTTCAACCTCTGCTTCAAGCGCGCTAAGATCAACTTGCCGAGGAGTTGCACTTGTTTGTGCATAAGAAGCTTGAGCCATCACTAAATCCATTTGTCGAAGAGCAAGAGTAACCTCTGCTGTTTTTACTGAAGATTCTGCAGATGCCACAGCGCTTGCTTGTGTTGCTTCTACTTTTGCCATGGTTTCTTGAGCTTCTTCTACTGCATTTTGAGCAGAAATCACTTCTGTTTCTTTTGCGAGTTCAGTAGTTTCAACTGTTTGACGCGCAGTTAATACTCCAGTTAAATCCGTTTGTAGTGCATTACGAGAAGCATCAACTGTGTCTTTAAGGGTGGAAAGATCTGTTGGGGTGAATGATCCTGATGGCGGAGTTGCAGAAACTACTTTTCTCGTATAAAGCAGGAGATCTGTTACATCATCAAGAGCCTCTTCCACAAGACTTGCATATTCAAGAAGCGTTTCTTGATCTGAATCATAACTAAGGGCAAAAACTTCTTCCTCAATAGCATCTCTCTTTTCTTCAGAACGATAAAAAGCAGATGTGGCATCATTTAATGCTGATTGTTCTTTATTGCTTAAGATCAATTCATACTCATCATTTGCGGTTCCATCGCGTATTCCTAAAATCTCATCTGCATCAGAAATAGCATTACGCACTTCAATCATTGCAGACCAAAGTGAACTCAAAAGATCTTCATAGGCTTGATCGACCTGATCTGCATAATAAGAAACAGCTTTTTCGTAAGCATCTTCTGCGGAGATTAAAGAAGCTTCCGCACTTGCATTTGTAGCAAAGGCAAGAAGTTCTGTGTAAGAAAGATTTGTTTGGGCATTGAGAAGACTAACTTCTGCTGCACTTATTCCGACTTCAGCTGAACTCACTGAAGCAAGAGAAACGGCAAGAGCCTCATTTGTTGAACCGGCATTTTTTTGATCTAAATTTGCCTGAGCAATTTGCATGGCTTGATAAGTATTCTGAACATCAGCACTTAATTCTGTTGTTTGTAGATTAGCAAGCAACTGTCCTTCTTCAACTTCCTCGCCTTCAGAGACAAAAAGATAACCAATAGTTCCAGAGATATCAAAAGAAAGTTCAACTTCATCAATAGATTCAAGTTCTCCTGTCACTTCCACGGTTTGTGTGAATGTTCCTCGTTCAACATTCTGTGTACTCATTTCCACATGAGCGTTCTTCCCAGAGGCATAAATAATTCCTGAGACAATCGCGAAAACAATGACAATGATGGTCCAAAACCACCAACGCTTCAAAAGTTTTTTCAAAAACATAGTGTTTATAGTATAGCAAAAAAATTCTTTTTCTGCGATAGGTTTATCTTAAAATGACCTCTATTTTTGCAAACAAAAAAACGGGCATTCAGAGAGAATACCCGCTGTCTCACCTACTAGGGGCTACAAGCGCTCTTGAGCATGGCTGCCCCATCCGGATCTCCGGCGGTCAGCAACACTGTCGCCTGATCTACACACCACTCACCTCTTCCACGATCGACCATCCAGTAACCGCAATAACCGGGGTTGTACTTGCAAACAACAGGAATCGCAGGTTGAAGAAGAAGATTCACTTCACTCAGATCATGGGGGGAAGGAACATCCCTCTTTTGCAGTTCATCAGAGGCATGAGCAAAGGCAGTTGCATTGGTCTGCAT
>MGEY01000054.1:0-41135 GCA_001791615.1 Candidatus Uhrbacteria bacterium RIFOXYA2_FULL_40_9 | reverse complement strand
TGCCACTCAAATCGAGCAGTAGTTTGATCGGAAAGTTCCTTCAGAAGCTGCTGGACGAGTAGCTCCTTTGCCAGATCTGTATTACCAGTCACAGTCAACAGATCATGGATGTAGCCGTTGACCTGAGGACTCTTTGTACTCAAGAAACCTTGCTCATCCAAGAGTGACTCGCACTTATCTGTGCGCGTCCCCACAAGAAGACCATGGCAAATTGGCAGAGCTCGATCCCATTCACCTCGACTCACATTTTCAGAGACCAAGCCCATGGCAAGCTGAACATCTTCTGGCTTACTGTAGGAGCTTCCAGTATAAGGATCAACATGAATCTGCAGAAGTGTAAACAACTGAACGGCTGCAGCCTTGGAAAGATGGCCAGACCTCAGGAGTATTCCCAGATCAGTCGAATCGAGAATGGATCCATCCTGAAAGATCACGTACTCGGAAGACTGGGACAGGTAGTACGGTCGTGAAGTTGGCGGTGGTGCCTTTTCCTTGTGCCCAGACAGGAAAGCAATCTGATAACGAGCTGCCTGGGTCAAACGGGGATTTTCAATATCCCATGGTCTTCCGAGGAAATGTCTCATGACCGCGATAGCCAATCCATCAGATCTGACATCCTCATTGAGATGATCCAAATGCCAGAGATAGCGATCACGCAGGATCACATCCCCCTGACCCACAGAAACCAACAAATCTGGGAAAGGATTGTTGAAATAAAATGGCTCAAAAATCTCATAAATCTCATTGGGAGCGCAGACGACGGGAGGAAGTGGCTTCCAACCATCATCATGAGTCACGACCTGCTGGAACCAAGCATCCACATGTCGAAGATAGGAATCAGCCAATGCAGGATCGCTCTTGATCAACTGCCAGAAGGCAAGCGAACCTTGAACCACATCATAATCGCCATAATCTGGATTGCTGTACAGAACAACAACATTGAGACCATCCCACGCCAGCGCTTCTCGCGCATAAGCCAGGGCTTGCTGCCGATCCTTTTGGCCAAACAGAGCAATGTTGCCAAGCAGATATTCAGAATGCTTTTGCTCAAAACCGAATTCGGTTCCCTGCTGTGCCGCTTCCTTTTCTTCCTTCAACTGATAGGGAATCAACTCGGCAAGAAGATCAACATCTCCACAGGCAACACGACGCTGAAGCTGCTCGAGCGGAATTTCCGCCAGATAGTTCCATTCCATCTTACCGGCAATATGCTGAGCCGTCTTGAGATGACCAATCTGCACCGCATAATTCATGAGCTGATGAATATCACTGACCCGATCCAGCTCACGGTAGGAATCAAGAGTCTGGTCAATAAGATCAAAATTGCCAAGCTCAATAGCCAAACGTCCAACTGCCTTCCATTCATCTTCTTGACGAAGGGCAACAAGACACTCGTGTGCTTCCACAGTCATGTTGTGAGAAATGAAATACCGACTCGCTTGCCATTCCTTGTCCAAGTTAGGATCTTCGGTCTGCTTGGCAAGACGATGAGCCTCATCCACGGTCATATGAAAAATTTCTGCCTCACCGTAGTACTCAATCTGACACAGACCATCTGAAGGAAGATAAGGATAGTTTGGCATAGTTCTGGAAAACTCTCGCAGAGAAGCCTCATCAAAAGTCAACGACTGAACAAAAGTGTTCAGGTTTCCGTAATCGACCGAAAGGTTGGAAATCTGTGTTGCTGTCGCTTCTACAGAATCCAGCCAAGCCGCTGTAGCCTCATCTGTCGAAAAAGAATTATCAACCGGGTATTCGACGGGGTTTGGCTTAGGGTCAGTGACCGGAACAATAGAGGCAGGCTCGGCAACAGGTTCTTCTCCGCAGGCAATCATCAAGCAGGAAAGAGAAAACAGGGCGAGTGCGTGAATACGCATAGGTGCTCCTTGGGAGGGTGTTGGGTGAGATGAAAAGAACAGGAAAAATCACCAGTGCAAAGCACTGAAAGAACGTTGAAGGATAACAAAAAATGGCCAAATTGTCAATCAAAAACTCATCCTTGTCAACGGGAAAGAGAAATGTTCGTAAGAAAAAAGACCCTTTTGGGGGTCTTCTAGCGAGTGGCTCTATGCTGACTGGCCAGAGCTCGCTCAATAAGCAGCTTTCGATCAACTTCAGGAACATCCTCTGGCAAAATCGTCTTCGCTCTGGCAGTGACTGTTGCGGGGTCAAACGGCATCTCTTCAATCTCAAAAAAGGCATCCATTCTTGCACGAGCTTCATCCACCTGAGCGAGCAGTTCCTTAATTTCATGATGACTCATTCTCTGACCGCTTCGCTCACTTTCCTCATAGTACTTCACCAAAAAATCCGCTGTATTGACCGTACGTTCCACTTGCTGGCGAACTGTGACAAGATGGTCGTAATAGCGCTGCAACTCATCCGTGAGTTCAATGACTCCCTTATCAATAGCCTCGGCCATAATGTTCCATGCCTTGGCTTTCTCATTGAAAAGATCACGAAGCTTTGCCGCATGGGACGCGAATTGGTACCAAGGATTTTCTAGAATCTTGCATTCTTCCTTCGTTCTTACAAGCCCCATTTCTTTCAGAGTCTTCACCCTCTCTTCTGCCTTTTTCAGCTTTCTCTGACACCAAAGGATAACAAGCGGATAAATAATAAATGTTAGCAACCAGTGAATCGCTTGTACCAAAAGAAAGGGAGTAAACCATTCAGCAAAAGTAAACTTACCTTCAACTAGAGTCAACACGCATAGAAACACCCAACAAATAGTCATAAAACCATATAACATCCAATGACACAATCCTAGCAAAGACCACACAATATCCTGCCACCAATCAAACCTTCGATGATGGACTTCTCTTTCTGCATTCTCAATCTCTTTTAGATGGCTACCACCCTTTTCTCCTTTTTGGTACAAATCTGCTGCCCGACCAACAAGGTCAGGAACGAAATGACCACTATAGTGAGGACCTCTGTCTACAACTTTACCCGTAGGAAAGAGTTCAACTTGATGGCTGCTCATATTGCCTCCTGTTGGAAGTTTGTGAATGATAAAAAGAACAAGCAAAAAATCTTAGCCGAAATAGCCACTTTCGTCAAGGATCCGTTCTGTACTGTAAAAGTTCTATCCTACAGTACGTAACCCGGTTACGTACCGCCTAACCCGGTTACGTACCGCCTAACCCGGTTACGTACCGCGTAAAACAAAAACACCCCTTTTTCAGGGGTGTTCTCATTTAATAATCTCGTAATTTTTCAATCAGTGGGTTCATCTGGATTTTTTCAAGAGCTTTTGCTTCAATTTGACGAATACGCTCACGCGTGACATCAAAGTCTCTTCCTACTTCTTCAAGTGTGTGACTCACGCCATCCGTAAGACCAAAACGCATTTCTAAAATCTTTTGCTCACGAGGAGTCAAATCTTCCATGGCTTCATGAACATAATCTTTCAAAAGCTCACGTGCAGCATTGCGATCTGGAGAAATAGTCTTGATATCCTCGATGAAATCCTCAAGCTTTGAATCTTCATCATCATCACCCACAGAAGTTTCTAAAGAAACCGTATCTTGAGAAATCTTTTTAATGTGCCGCGCTTTTTCTACGGATTGACCCATTTCAGCGGCAATCTCTTCTGGGAGTGGTTCACGACCAAGATCTTGAATGAGTTGACGCTCAATTTGCTTGAACTTATTGATCGTCTCGACCATGTGCACAGGAATGCGAATGGTACGTGACTGATCTGCGAGTGCTCGTGTGATGGCTTGACGAATCCACCACGTGGCATAGGTAGAGAACTTATATCCTTTTCGATATTCAAACTTTTTTACTGCCCGGAACAAACCCACATTTCCTTCTTGAATCAAATCAAGTAAAGACATTTGCTTTCCAACAAATTTCTTTGCGATGGAAACCACTAAACGAAGGTTGGCTTCAATGAGCCTTCGAACAGCTTCTCGATCACCACGCTCTTTGCGTTTTGCAAGCGCAACTTCTTGTTCTCCATTCAAAAGAGGGATTTTTCCGATCTCACGCAAATACATTTGAATGGAATCTTGTGTGATCTCTGGAATATCATTTTTCTTTTCATGTGTAACACGAATCTTCTCATACACTCCTTCACGATCTTTTTCTCTTCCAAGAATACCTTCCTTCATTTCTACAAAATGAATCCCCTTTGCTTCCATGAGATCAAGAAAATCTTCAAAGAGTTGAAGATAATCTTCGACTTCAACAAAGGTAAAAAGAACTTCATTTTCTGTGATGAATCCTCGATTCATTCCTTTTTGCAATAAACGATCTAATTGCTCCTCATCAGGAGCTTTTGCACGTGTATACCGTTCCTTTGGTTCTTCTTGCAAGTCTTTCTTTTTTGGAACAGTTTTTTTTGTGGCTTGTTTCCCTTTTGCATTAACCTTCTTCTTTGCCACTGGTTTCTTTGGTGTTGTCTTTTTTTTCGGCATAAACAAATAGAACAACATCACCCCATCGAGCGCATGAGCTTCAAGATGGCGTTCTGTTGGATTTGGATTAGGACAGCTTTCGGTATTCTTCAATAAGTCTTTCAACTGATTGATGATCACCGTGCTGTTCTGCATTGCGAATATCTGCCTCTAAGGCTTTTTTGCGTTTTCGCTTTAACGCATTACAGAGACTCTCTGCAAGTTGGGTCAGTTGTGCTTGCACCTTTTGGGGCGGAAGGTCTTCAACGAACTGTTGAGCGAGGAGGGATGATTTGTCGAGAAGCAGAATAAAATTTTCTGTCTCATTGGCCTGCTCTGCTCGTTGGCGCAACCGCAAAAATAAAGGTTTTTGTGCAAGATCTTGTGTTTGATGATACTCCTCTTTGATCCATGTGTAAAGACGACCGAGATCCTCGGAAAAAAGAAGTGGCTCAGAAAGTCTATTTTGTACTTCTTCAAAATACTCTTTCTTTTCAATAAAAAGTCCTAAAAGAAGCATAGCAGTTTGATCTTCTCCAGAAGAACTCAGAAAGACTTTTTCAAAATTTTGTTTGTTGATCACTTTTCCTTGAGAAGTGTTTGGAGTAATTGAAGAAAAAGATTTTCGAAATTCTGATAGGTCTGTGTGAAGTAAATCTGCAATAATTTGAAACCAATGTTCTCTCTCTACCACAGATTGCATACTCTCAAGCTCTGGTCGCAACTGTGCTTCCACAAAACGTTTTTCATCAATATTGGAAAGATCACGCCCTTGAACCGTTTTTTCAATGAAATATTGCATAACCGGAATGGTTGCTCGTGTCAGCTTTACCCACTGTGACGGATCTTTTTGCACAAGTTCATCAGGATCTTTACTCCCTTCTGGAAGTGAAATAACACGAACATCAAACTCAAGTGAACACGCAAGACGTATTCCTTTTTTTGCAGCAGCAAGACCAGCGGCATCTGCATCAAAAGCAAAAACAAGAGTGTGTGTAAAACGTTTGAGTAAATTCAACTGCGCCTCTGTTAAAGCCGTTCCAGAACTTGCCACAACTTGTTCAACCCCAGCTTTATGAGAGGCAACAACATCTAGGTTTCCTTCAACAATAATCACATACCCATTTTCCTTAATAGCTCTTTTTGCCAAATCTAGACCAAAAAGCACATCGCTTTTGTGATAAAGTGGTGTTTCTGGAGAGTTCATGTACTTTGCACTCTTTTCCTCTGATCCTGGCAAGAGACGCCCGGTAAACCCAAGAACAGATCCGTGATGATCACAAAGTGGGATCATCAGACGATGACGAAAACGATCTATCATCCCCTGTCCTTTTCGGCTCTTCAAAAGAAGACCAGATTTTTCCCCTTCATGATCTGCATACCCGCGCTTTGCAAAAAAGTGCGCTAACGCATCCCAAGCCTCTGGTGCATATCCAATTCTAAAACGTTCTATAAGTTCTTGAGGGATACCTCGTGCCTTCACATAAACACGCGCCTGTTCTGCTTGAGAAGAAGTTTGAAGAACTTTTTGATAGTACGCACATGCTAGTTGGTTCATATCCGCAAACCGTTGCTTTTCTTGGCTTTGGACAGAAGAAAATCTTCGCACTTCCACACCCACTTTTTTACCCAAATGACGCAGGGCTTCAGGAAAATCCATTCCTTCCATTTTCATGACAAAACTAAAAATATCTCCTCCTTCTCCACATCCAAAACAATGCCAAATCTGCTTTTCTGCGGAAACATAAAAGGAAGGAGCTGTTTCTGCATGAAATGGACAAGGAGCACGAAAACTCCCTGAACCAGCAGGTTTGAGATCGAGATATTCTCCAACAAGCTCGACTACATCGCATTTTTGTTTAATTTCCTCTTTTGGATCCATACTACTCTTCATCCTATCGAAATTTGGCTTATCTGTAAATTTCTATCAAAAAAACAGGCCTTTCCCTGTTTCTTTGTTTTATTCGTTTACCCACGAAAAATAGCAAATGTCACATACAATCCATAGAGAATAATGAACAGAATGCCTTGCTTGCGATCAAGTGTGTGACGTTTTCCAATAAACATAAAGAAAAACAATAATAACGTCATACAGGCTACAACCAATGTATCTGTTGTAGAATCCAGAGAAAATGTAAGTGGATGAATAGTGGCACTGACCCCAAGAATCAAAAGAATATTGAAGATGTTCGATCCTACGATTCCTCCGACTGCAAGATCTATATGCCCTTTTTTTGCTGCAATAACGGTTGTGACAATTTCTGGTAAAGAAGTTCCTATAGCCACGATTGTGAGTCCAATCAAATTTTGAGAAATTCCAAGAGTGGTCGCAATTTGAACAGCACCTTCCACGGTAATATATCCTCCTAAAATAAGTGCGGTCATTCCTCCAAGAGTAAATGTAAGAGATCGTAACCACGGTGTGACTTCAATATGTTCTTCTGGTTGCTCTCCTGATTTAGTCATGCCAAATGTATAGGCAATGAAGATAAGAAATAAAGCAATAAGAGCCATGCCGTCTGTACGACTCAACACATTTGGTAAAGTTCCGTCAAAAAGAAAGTCACTTCCAAAAACAAGAACAATAAAAGTGACAAGTAAAGCAAAAGGGATTTCCTTCCACACGGTTCCTTGTTTTAACTTCAAAGGAACAATTGCCGTAGCAAGTCCAAGAGCAACCATGATGTTCACAAGATTGCTTCCCATGATGTTTCCAATAGAAAGATCAAAAGCCCCTCGAACAACAGCAATCACATTCACACAAAGCTCTGGAGCAGAGGTTCCAATCGCCACGATTGTGAGTCCAACGATGAGAGCAGGAATGCCGAGCTTACGAGCTATTGAAGCTGTGCCTGTAACAAAATAATCCGCCCCACGAATTAAAAGAAAAAAACCAGCAAGAACCATGACACTATTGATAATCATATGCTGATAGTATAACAAAACGTTTGGAAAAATTCTTGTCATTTACACACAAGTGCGTTATCATGGCGCAACAAAAGAATGAAAAAATGGAGAGGTGGCCGAGTGGTTGATGGCGCACGCTTGGAAAGCGTGTTAAGAGAAATCTTACGCAGGTTCGAATCCTGTCCTCTCCGCCAAGTTTTACATTCAGTATCGTGCAACCCATGTGGCATTACGAATAAAAACGAATCTAAGTAAATAACCACCGGACTGAAGTCTGGTGGTTATTTGTTTATATTTTTATATTTCTAAACCATCAATAATATTCTTTATTTCATCTGGTGCTTTGTCTTTATTTACTGCAATGAGCCCCTTGATTTTGCCCACTGCTTTACCCATCTCTGGTCCTGGCTTAATTCCTCGATCTTGAACAAGATAATCAGATAACTTTTTACCGAAGACAGAAACTTCAAAGGCCACTTCCGCTTCTTGCTTTTTTTTCTTTTCTTCCTCTTGTTGCACTATTTTTTTACCTTCTTCGTATTTTTTCCACACGCTGTCAAAATCAAGTTCTAATTTTTTTTCGTTTCTTGAATACTTTAATTCACCATCAACCAAATCTACGCGCTGAGTAGCGTTTCCATCAGCTTGCAGTACAAGAGTTAATAATTCAACAACTATTTTCCTCTCATCATCATTCTCCCCAAACCCCTCAAATAATTTAACCGTTTTTTTAGGATCTTGTTCGAGAAGTGAAGTGTTCATGTGATTTTCAACGACCATCATAAACATTTTAAGTTTTTGACCATCTACTCCATTTGCCTTAAATCCAGCCTCAACATCAACTAGTCTTTCTTTATGATGACCAACCATTGCTTGTTGTAATGCTCCTTTTTCCAATTTCTTTTTTGTTTGTTCAATATTTTTTTCATTTTGACCTGAAAGAGTTTTGCCCAAATCGTGAAAAAGCATAATCAATTTAAGGTCTCTTTTTGTTTCTTCCGAAACTGGCATTGATTCAATTTCTTGAATTGCCATTTTCGAATGATCCCAAACGTTTGCTCCTTCCGAGTGCACAATAGATATAACACCTCTGTCGGTCATTAATCGTTTAAGTTCATCCGTGTCGTCTAGGTGACTAATAATTTCTTCAAATCCTTCTGGATGTTGCTGTGTTCTGCGTTGTTCTATTAAAGCTTTAATATTTTCAGGAAAACCCTCGATTCCTAGTTCGCGTAATTCTCTCTTGGCTGTTTCTTGTTCCCTGTTTGTTTCCAAAATTTCTGGTGAAGGCCTTTCAGGATAACCTTGTTGTACACTACACATAGACTTTGTTCATTAATGAATATAGATATTGCTAATGCTTTTGCTTTTGAACAATATATTAAATTAGAACAAAAACATCTTTAAAGATTTATCCGATAGTCGCAATAATGAAATATCTCCTCTCTGTTGTCTGCTATCAAAATTGTGTTGTTTTTATTTATGATTTTTCTAAAAACATCTACAAGGACTGGAATATCTTTAAGATGTAAACCTCTGGTTGGAGTATCAAAAAGGTAAACTGATCTGTCACCTAATTTTTTTGAAAGAATTTTTGCAACTCTTACTCTCTGAGATTCTCCACCACTCAAAGAGCCTGATTTTTGTCCAAGCACTAGATAACCTAAACCTACCTCTTGCAAAAATTCCAATTTTCTTACGATCAAAGTATCGCTTTTGAATATTTCCAATGCCTCGTCAATAGTTAAATTTGCAACTTCTTTGATATTTCTTCCTTGATAGAGAACTTTCAAAACATCTTTTGGAAAATCGCTTTTGGCCTCTAAAATACTCTTAGAAATAATGAAATTAGATTTCGTTAATCCTGATTGCTTTGATAATTTTTCATTTGCAAAAATCTCTCTTATATTATCCCAAACCTTTACATAGGTCGCGAGTGTACTTGATGGATGATCCCCAATCGGAGATTGCGGAACAATAAACGACCTACGCACATTTGATTTTCCATTAACATTGACTGTTTTTAGCCTGATTTTCCAAGCATTTTTACCTTTGTATAATGCACGATACACAACATTTAGTAAGGTTGATTTTCCGCTACCAGAACAGCCCGTTAAGCAAACTAAATTTATGAGCGGAAATGTAAAACTGTCATTGTTAAAGTTTCCAGCGGATATTTTTGAAATTGTCACCTCTTTTCCTTTTTCAATTATTCCTTGCTTAAATATGTCCTTGCTTGCATTAAAAACATAGTTGGCGGTAATGGTTCCAGACTTTTTGAATTCAGTTAAGTTTCCCTCAAAAATCAATTTTCCTCCATATCGTCCAGCGCCTGGACCAAGTTCAATAATATAATCAGCATTAGCAATGATTTCCTTGTTATGTTCAACTGCGATTATTGAATATCCTTGCTTAACCTTATCTTTTAACATTTTTAAAATTACCTTTCGTTCTTTTTCGCAAAATCCAGCACAAGGCTCATCAACTATCAACAGATCTCCCTTATGAATTGCAGCTAATTTCATTTTTAATTGATCAAAATTAAATTCACCCAAACTCAATTTTGAATCCCTTGGGGGAATAACTTTTTGTTTAAGAATCTCAATAACTTTCGGTAGATTTTTTATATCCCACTCGTTCTTGATTGAATTATTATATAATACTTCATGAACCAAGGTGGATTTACCACTTCCACTTGGACCAACAATAACAACCAATTTTTGCAACGGTATTTTAACTGAAAATCCTTTCAGATTATTCTTCGATATATTTGTTACTGTTATGTATTTCATTATTTTCCGAATTACAAATTTTTAATAATGCTTTTTCCTCGATTAAATGACCGAAAAGCCGATGAAAATTCATTGATATTTCAGCAAATGTTTTTTTCCAATCTGTATGAATGAATAGTACCAATACCTTGTTACTTGTACAAACAAACAATCTATCTTTTCCTGTATCTTCAAAAAACACAAAAAATATTTTTTTACTCCTTTACAACAAAAAAAAGACGACTTGTGTGTCGTCTTGACGTTAAACTACTTGCGTGACTGCTGAGCAGTACCACCATCACCTTCAATCAAACTTTCAGGATTGCTGATCAACACCATGATATCTCGAACTGCATAGTATTCTGGATTGATCACATACTTTACCGAATTACTGAATGCGATAGCAGACCACATGGCAAAAACCAATCCAACAAACACGGGAATCCACCAACCGATAAGAAGCCTCGCCGTCTCTGCATTATTATCCTCATGATCTTCCTTCTTAATAAACTTCTGTGTCACGAGATAGCAGAAAAGCGCAGAAACTCCCAGTAATGCCAAAGGCAGAGCTAGATCAGCCACAGCCTTCACGTACTGCTGGGTGATCATGATGCGCCAAATCTCAGGAGCCACATTCTTCATGACCACCGAGAGCTGACCGACCAAGGTCGATGTGCCGTCGATGAGCTGATCAATTCGCTGGTTGGCCATGTCGAGGGCTTTATCTGCGACCTGAGCCATATCTGTAGCCGAAGCAGTTACCTCATTGCCGTCAGGGTCTGTGACCTTGAGTCCGAGACTCTTGGCCATAATCGCCATCTGCTCGCGCATGGCCTGCGCATCCTCCTGGCTCACAGCTTGACCGACCGTGGATGAAGAATCCCCGTCAGCAAGAGCTAGACTGGTAGACAGAAAAGTAGAGATGATAGCGATGATGAAAAGAACACCTGTGAGTCTTCGCATGGTTTCCTCCTTTTGCAAAGACACACAAGATTAGCTGATACAAACCCTTTTTGTCAAGATAAGATGATGCTACACTGTCTGCATATGAAAACCTTTCTTTCTGGCCCCTTATCTGGCACTGCACGAGATTTAATACGACGTGCTGGCTATGGAGAAATCCGCGGTCATGGTGGAGAGCAACTCAGTTATGCGCGTCGTTTTTCTCAAGATCACTATCCCCGCTTTCACGCCTATATTGAGGATCGTGATGGAGGCATACAAATCAATTTGCATGTGGATCAAAAAAAAGCGAGCTATGAAGGAACCACTGCTCACTCTGGAGAATATGAAGGACCGCTTGTTGAACAAGAAATGGAACGCATTGTGACTCTTATTCAATCGTTTGGAAAACCAGTAAGCCCCCCTGCTTCAACCCCACCTTCTGATAAAAAAACAAAAGGCTTTTGGTCTTAAAAAGTTTTCAAAAACCACTGATTCCTGTCAGTGGTTTTTATGATCCAAGAAATCCCCACATGGCATCAAAGATTCTCTTTTGCGTTTCTGCGATCCCTTCATCCTCAATCATTACTCCAAAAAGTCGTTTCTTTTCATCCACAGAAACATAAGCCGTCTTGTCAGCATAGATAAAGATGTATGTAGGCGATGCAGATTCTCTGCTAAGCCATCGTCGTTCATCAAGCCCTGCAGTTTTCCCGCCACTTCCAATGGAAATGGCACGTACATGAATTCCTCGACGAATGCGTGTTTGCAAAAATCCAGTCCAAGCGCTTGCAATCAAATCACGAATTGCTGCAGAGGAATAAACGCGATACGTTTTTGTTTTTGTTTTTTTCGTTTCTTTCAAAACATCTTCCAGAATATCACGCACACCAGATTCTCCTTCAAGGTACCGAACAACAGGTCGATGTTTGCTCCACCCAAGCAATTCTTGCAAAGAAGGAATAAACTCTTCCACTTTCTCTCGGGCTTCTTGAATCGCAACTTCACGTCGTACCACAAGACCACGTAACTTTTGTGGATCTTCACAGGTAAAATAACGATGTGATTTTGCGTTTACGTAACTGATGAGTCCTGCTTGAAGTAAAGATTTTAATGCATCGTACGTTGTTCCTCGGCTTAATCCTGCTTCTTGTGCCACAGATCTTAAAGGAGCTGTGCCAAGCTTTAATAAAGTAGTGTAAACCACAAAATCCTTTTCTTTGAGACCAAGCAGGTTTGCAATTTCAGGAGAAAACTTTGGAATTTTTGGCATAGAAATAATTATCAGGCGTATTTTTTCATACGAACAGCCAGGAATATCCCCAAGGCGATCATGATAACACTTCCATATTGCGCAGGAGTGAGATGTCCATACCGTTCGTCCACAATCGCTCCTTCTGTGGCTCGATAAAAATCAAGAACAAAGCGAACCATACCGTACCATATTAAAAAAACAATCATATAAGTTCCTGTTTGCACTTTTCGCTTCGCAAGCATCAAGAAAACAAGAAACATCAGCAAACCATTCAAAGAAAGATAAAGTCCATGATCGTGCCGGACAATCCCATCTGGATAGCGTACGCCCAAGAAAAAATTTGTAGGCTTTCCTGGGTGGTCATGAATCAAAAAACATCCAATCCTTCCAATCCATAACCCTAAAGGTAATCCAAATATTGCTGTGTCAGTAAAAGACCAAACATCTAATCTTTTTCGTTTCAAATAAATAATTCCGACAAGTGCAGCCCCTAAAAATCCCCCTGTAATTGAAAGCCCTCCGTGCCAAATAGCAAAAACCTCCCAAGGATTTTGCATAAAAAAAGAAAGATCATAAAAAAGGATATGGAACAGTCGTCCAAAAACAAAAGCTCCCAAAATCACCCAAGTTGTGAGATTCCAAATGCTGTCTGATTGAAGTCCGCGAGTTTTTGCAAGTCGAGAAGCTGCAAAAGTGGCAGTAAGAATTCCCAAAGCAACCATGAATCCCCAACTTTGAATCCACAAAGGACCCAAAGCCCATCCAGTTGTCGCTATATACGGAATCATACAAAGGACGTTTTGGTATGCCAATCTGTCATGGTTTGATAAGTCATTCCCACACGATACAACATTTGCTCATCAAATGGGCGTGCAATTACTTGCAAACCAACGGGAAGGTCGTGTGCAAATCCACAAGGAAGTGAAAGAGCTGGAACTGTTGCAAGGTTCACTGAAACTGTATAAATATCGGAAAGATACATTGCTAAAGGATCTTCAAATTTTTCTCCAAGATTCCACGCCACAGAAGGAGAGGTTGGAGTCAAAAGTGCATCAACTTGAGTAAAAGCTTGATCAAAATCCTGTTTGATAAGGGTTCTTACTTGTGAAGCTTTTTTATAATAGGCATCGTAATATCCTGCAGAAAGCGCAAATGTTCCAAGAAGAATGCGACGTTTCACTTCTGCTCCAAATCCAGTTTCGCGTGTCTGCTCATAACTTTGTTTAAGTGTGCCAGCCTGAGAAGAGTACCCATAACGTACCCCATCATATCTTCCTAAATTCGAACTTGCCTCAGACATCTGAATAAGATAGTACGTGGCGATTGCATAAGGGGTATGAGGTAAAGACACTTCTACAATCTCTGCACCTGCAATTTTCAACTGCTCAATAGCTTCCTCTACACAAGACTTCACTTCTGAATCCATTCCTTCCACAAAATATTCTTTTGGAACGCCTAATCGCAACCCTTTCACAGAAGGCTCAAGCAAAGCAGGAATGGTTGTTTCTTCTAAAACACTTGTTGTTGCATCTTTTTTATCTTCTCCCTCAATCACCTGTAGAAGCATGGCAGCATCTTCCACAGTTTTGGTAGCAACACTAATTTGATCAAGACTTGATCCAAGAGCCATCAAACCAAACCGCGAAACACGACCATAGGTTGGCTTGAGTCCAACAATGCCACAAAGTGAAGCGGGTTGACGTACAGAACCACCTGTATCTGATCCAAGTGCCACAGGAGCAAAGCCTGCGGCCACAGAAACAATCGATCCTCCACTTGATCCTCCAGAAACTTTGCGTGTATCCCAAGGATTTTTTGTTGGCCCGAAAAAAGAATTTTCTGTGGAAGATCCCATAGCAAATTCATCCATATTGGCGCGACCAAGCAAGATCATGCCAGCCTGACGCAATCGTGTGACAACCGTGGCATCATAAGAGGCGTGATAGTTTTCAAGCATTTTTGATCCTGCCGTGGCTTTCCATCCTTTCACGAGAATATTGTCTTTCAGCACAATTGGAATTCCTGCAAGAGGGTGTAAGGATTCTCCTGCTTTTCTTCGCGCATCAATAGTCTTTGCTTGGTCTAAGGCATCTTCAGCCACACCAAGTAAAGCCTTGAGTTCTGTATTGTGTGTTTCAATCTGTTTCAAAAAAACAGTAACAATTTGTTCGCTTGTCAGTGCGCCGGATTGAAGCTGTGTGGAAAGTTCTTTAAGGGTTGCGTGTGTAATATCCATATTTAGGCTGATTCACGATTTTCAAAAACGGCTTGTACCTCCAACAGATCACCTTGCTTAAGAGGAAAAGCATCAACCAGATGAGTACGAGTATCTTCTGAACAGGCTTCGACTTCATCTTCTCGCCAATGATTTTCTTGACCCACGGCATGCATAAACACAGGAACATCTTTTGTGTTAACCTCTTGCAAAACATCGACATAATCGAGAATGGAGGTTAATTGTTTTTTTATTTGTTCAACATCTTCTCCAAAAGAAAGCCGTGCCAGTTGCGTGATGTGTTGAATATCATGATCTTGTATTTCCATAAAAATCTTTGATAAATGTTTCTTCAAAATTTACTTCTTTGAAAGCATAGCGGAGAACTCCGCTTCCGACAATATCTTCACCCCAAGCTTCCTGGCTTCCTCATATTTTGATCCGGGATCAGATCCAGCAAGAACAAAATCTGTTTTTGCACTTACAGAAGACGCAGGATGTCCTCCTTTTGAACGAATAAGTGCTTTTGCTTCCTCTCGACTAAACTGTTCAAGCGTTCCTGTAAGAACAATGGTTTTCCCCGTGAAAAAAGTTTTTTCTTCTGATTTTTTCTGTGTTTGAACAACCACTCCGTGCTCGAGATAAGAATCAATGAGGTGTTGATGATGTTCTGCTTCAAAATATTGGCAAATGCTTTCTGCTACAACTTCTCCCACTTGTTCGATCTTGATCAATTCTTCCATGCCTGTTTTTCTCAAAGCAGAAAGATCGCCAAAATGATTCGCAAGATCAACAGCTGTTTGTTCTCCAACATTGCGTATGCCAAGAGAGACAATGAACTTTGCCAAGGAAATTTGTTTTTTTGATTGGATCTCTCCCACGAGTTTGTGAGCTGATCGATCAGCAAATCCTTCAAGCTCTAACAATTCTTCTGGCCTAAGAAGGAAAAGATCTGAAGGCCGAGAAATAAGATGTGCTTCCAGAAGCGTGGAAATAATCTGTGGGCCAAGACCATCAATTTCAAATGCCCGAGCTGCATGTAAAATGGCTTCTTTATCCTGAGCAAAACAACGCGTATTCGTACAATAGAGAGCAACCTCCCTTTCTTGTTTTTTGATCAAAGAACCACACACAGGACAATTCTTTGGCAAAACCACAGGAAGAGATTTTTTTGACCTTAGTGTAAAAAGAACTTCTTTGACTTTTGGAATAATATCCCCAGCTTTATACAAAATGACCGTATCCCCTTCACGAACATCAAGACGTTGAATTTCATCATAATTATGTAAAGAAGCGTGTTGCACTGTTGTGCCACCAACCCAAGTAGGTTCAAAAGTTGCCACAGGAGTGAGTGCTCCTGTACGCCCAACTTGCCAATCAATCTGTTTCACGACCGTGGTTGCTTCTTCTGCAGGAAACTTCCAAGCAATCAATCCACGAGGAGTTTTTCCTACAACACCTAAGCGATCGAAAACTTCTGTTTCAGAAACACGCGCTACCATTCCATCAATCCAATAATCCAAACTATTTCGTTTTTCTTGTAAATCCTTCCAGTGATCTTGCACAGCTTGAAGAGAATGACAAAGTTTTGCTCCAGGAGCTGGCTTAAAACCAAACTCCTCCAAAAGCTTCCATTTTTGTGACATGTCTTTTTGTCCTAAATCTGTCACTAAATCCCAAGCCACAAACGCAAGCCCACGTCCAGCGGTCATGTGGGAGTCAAGTTGACGGATAGAGCCAGCAGCTGCATTGCGTGGATTCACAAAAATCTTTTCTCCTTTTTTTTCTTGAGCTTTATTGAATGTAGAAAATGCCTTCAAGGGAAAATAAACTTCTCCACGAATCTCAATCATACCGGAAAGATCCACCTCTTTGACTGGACGAAGTTGTAAAGGGATCGACTCAATGGTCTTTATGTTCTGTGTGACATTTTCCCCTATTTGTCCATTCCCGCGTGTAGCAGCCACAGAAAAAAGCCCATTTTGATACTGCAGTGTGATAGCCAATCCATCAAGCTTTGGCATACAAAAAAGAGAAAAATGGGTCTTTGATAATTTTTGTACCCGTTCAAACCACACAGAAAATTCCTCATACGTAAAAACATCTTCCATGGAAAGCATGTGTTTACGATGAGTCACTTTTTCAAACTGCTTGAGGGGTTCTCCTCCAATACGCTGTGTGGGAGAATCTGGAGTAATAAGCTCGGGGTGTTGTTGTTCAAGCATATATAACTCATGTTTTAACGAATCCAAAGCTGCATCAGACAAAGTTTGCTGATCAAGCACATGATAGGCGTAACGATGTTCGTTAATCAGTTTACGAAGTTTCTGAATCCGTTGTTCTGTGTGTGTTTTATTCATACAAATAAAGCGAGATACCATTCAATCACCCATTTGCCTAAAAAAAGCATAAGGAGCGTGGTAAAAGAAAGAAATGTTCCAAAAGGAATTTCCGTTTCACGATTAGCGCGTTTGGTAGCAAGAAGTCCAAGACCCACAAGTGCCCCAAGAACATAGGCAAGAAACAATGCTGCTACACCGTCTCGAAATCCAAGCAAACATCCCATCAAGACTCCCATGCGAATATCTCCGCCTCCCACCCATTTTCCTTTTGAAACAAAATATTGCACTAGAAAAAAACCACCAATCACCACAGCACCCAAAATAAGAGAGCTTACAGAAAGCCCAAGCCAGAGATTCAAAAGAAGGACAAGAATGATGGTGGGAATCGTAAACCGATCAAGAATATAGGAATAACGGAGATCATATATGAAAATAAGAAGAAGAACTGATACGGCAATCCAATCTCTTGCAAGGAGTAATAAAATATCAAAACCTTCTACAGGAAAACCTATAGCAATCCCAAAATGATATTTGAAATAAAAAGCGAGAAATACCAATCCTGTCAAAAACTCTACAAGAGGATATTGCCAAGAAATTTTACTTTGACAATAACGACACTTTCCTTTGAGAAATAAATAACCAAAAACAGGAATAAGATCTTTTGTACAAAGAGAATGCTTGCAAGAAAGGCATTTTGATCGCCCTTTTACAATGGTTTCCGAAAGAGCGGTCCGAAAAACAATCACATTCAAAAAACTCCCAATGGAAATACCGAAAAGAAAAACAAATAAGGCAATCATATGGGTCTATTGTAACGAAAAACCGAGTGAAATCCAATGTTCACCCGGGGATCTTTTTGAAAATCCTTTATTCGCATTGTCCAGAAATCATGCCACTTGGCAATGCGCAATTGACACCTTTTGTGAGTCCGACCAAAGAAAGTGCATTCTCTAATTCAAAATTGATGTTGTATCCAAGCCCCTCATTGGTTTGTGTATAACAAAAGGCATTTCGTGTAGGTTCTCCACAAAGAACCAGACCATCTAATCCACTTTGATAGGTCCCTGTCACATGCTGAAGAAAAATGCTTGATGAGGCTACACAATTTGCTTGAAATCCATCCATGTCTAAACAAATACTTTGTGCTACATCACCAAGTGGCAAATCTTGTCCAGAAGGATAAATGTTATTTTCATTAAAATAATCTTCCAGTGCTGATTGTACTTGACGCAAATTACTAAGTCGCGTGGCATCTCGTTGTTTTGATCGAGCTGTATTGACCGCAATCACAGCAAGTGTTGAAACGATCAAAACAATGGCAATAACCACTAATATCTCTATTAAAGTAAATCCTTTTGATGTTTTCATAGGAAGTATAGTTCAAAGCGATTGTTGTTCTAAAAGAATAGATAATTTTTTACTCACTTCAGAAGGAACAAAATGCCCTTTTAAAAGATAAGCATCGGCTCCAGCTTGGTAAGCTTCAGTGATTTCTTTTTGATTTCCAAGTTCTGTTAAAACAACAAGAAGAGTATCTTGTGTTTTTGGATTTGCCCGAAGTTCTTGAAAAAAAGTCAATGCTCCTTCAATGGTTTCAGGATCTATGAGTACAACATCAATTTTTCGTTTCTTAATAAGTTGGTTTGCTTGTTCAATAGATTCTGTTGCAAAAACATTCCATCCACTAGCAGAAAGACGGCTCCCGTAAATTCCTGCAAGGAACGCATCTTGATCAATCAATAAAAGGTTTTTCTTTTTCATACCATCAAAGAATCTTCTACTCCATTTCGCGCATCGCAAGACCAATAGCAACACTCATTCGTGGGCCTACTTCATCTAAGACAGGACGTAATTCTTCTGGATAGGAAATACGTGCCCAAGGATCTCCACGATAAACATTGAGATTCAGAGATTTGGAAAGATAGTGAGGAATCCCCGGAAGATGAGCTGATCCTCCCGTCAAAATCACTTTTTCCACATTCTTTTGCTGTGCCATTTCCATATTGGCATACAGTTGAAACGCATATCTAATCTCATTTAAAAGAGATTGTATAAAAGTTTCTAAAAGAGGAGGAAGAGTTTCTTCGCGAGCTTGTGTTTGGCTCGTAACTCCTAGATCACGCTTCATCCTCTCTGCTTCTGTAAAAGAAAATTGCATTTGTTCTTGCAAACGACGTGTAATGGTGTCTCCTCCAATATTCATGCTCCGTGAAATAAACGGAATCCCTTTTTCCACAATCGTTAAATTTGTTCTTTGTGAACCAAGATCAATAATCAGTGTAGCACTCTTATCCTTTCCGATTAAAGCACGCGTGAGAGCAAACGCTTCAGTGTCTATGGCTTGAAGACTGAGCTTTGCCACCTTAAAAATCTCTACATATTTTTGCACCAATGTTTTTGCTGCTCCTGTCACTAAAACACGAACATTTTTTTCTTCCTTTTGTTGTGTTTTTTCTACAGAAGGTTGTTTTTCTTTTTTCTGATCTTTTTTTTCATTCCCCTTTTCCCCATCAAAAAATGTTGAATAGGTAATCATCTGTTCAATAGGAAGAGGTGTTAGTTTAGAAACCTCTGCATCAACCAATCGTTGTTGCTCTTTTTGATCTTTTACAGCAGGAATGGAAATGATTGTAGAAAAAACTCCAGAGGTTGGAAGAGCAGCCATGGCTACAACACTTTTACTTCCAGCTTTTTTACAAATTTCTGCGAGTAGAGTCCCTGTCCCTTTAACGTCTTCAAAAGGAGACAAGTGTTGCTCTGATCCTCGATATTCAGAATATCCATATGTCAAAAGCTTTGGTCTTCCTTTTTCTATTCCAAGCTCAACAACTTTAATGCTACTTGCACCAATATCCACTCCAAGAAAACTATTAGATTTTTTCCCTCCAAAAAATTTCATACAAGAAAATTATACCACACCTAGCTCTTTTGCTCATCAAGACATTCATTCACTAGCGCATCTGCTTCTTTGTTAAATACTCGTTTTACATGACGGAAAGTCACTTTTTTAAATCCTTGCTGAAGATTCCAAACTTCTAAAAACCGTTTAGCAAGCTCTGGATGCTTCACTTTGTATTCACGATTAAGTTGTTTTACAGCTAATTCAGAATCAAGCACGACTTCAACTTCTTCTACCCCAAGCTCTTTTGCTTTTTCAAGTCCAATAATGATTGCTGTGTACTCTGCTTGATTATTTGTTGTTTCTCCCAAAAATTTTTTCACCTGTGCAAGGATGATTCCTTCTTTTCCCTCAGTACATTCTTTTAACACAGCTCCAGAAGCAGCAGGTCCGGGGTTTCCACGAGATCCACCATCTGCATACAAACGAATCTTTTTTGTCATACTTTGTTCAATCATAATAGTTCTATTCTATCACATTCAAAATAACGAAAGAAAAAAGAAGGTTAAATGCCTTCTTTATTCAGAAACCATGAGATCTTTCAAAATAAGTTGAATTTCCCGAGTTCCATTCCACTCATTCACTCCAATTTCATATACCACATCAATCAAAGAACCTAATCGCAATTTGTGAATCCAATCTCCAAATTTGAATCCAATCATTTTTACTAAAGCACCTCCGGAAGATTGAATGGTTAAACGCAGATGTTTCCCATTGATTCCTACAACATCAATTCCTTTGACTTCTACACGCTCAGATAAAAAAATTGGGCGTGGATTTTTTTCTCCATGTGGAGAAAATCGCTCAAGTTTCTGAAGAAACTCCCAATTAATCTGGTTTAGATCTAGAACCCCATCAATCTGAATTATGGAAAATGGCATTTCATTATTAAAAATATTTCGTGAATACTGTTGTAACCCTTCAATCACTTTTTCAAGCCGTTCCTTTCCTGTGGTGGAAAAACCACAGGCTTGAGGATGCCCTCCAAACGCATCAAGATGTTCAGAAACTTTTTGTAAAGCTTCTGTCATATGGAAACGCCCCACACTTCTTCCTGATCCAACGTAAAATTCATTTTCTTTTCCAACCACGAATACTGGTCGACCATACTCTGCCACAAGTTTTCCAGCGACAAGTCCCACAAGTCCTGCAGGCCATCCTTCCCCTACAGCAATAATAAGCGCTTGTTCATTTGCATTCTCGACTTGTCGTTTTGCTTCTTGAAAAATAGCTTCTGATTGTTTTTGACGTTCTGCATTCAACTCTTGCAATTCTTGTGCTAATTGTTCTGCTTCTTGTTCATCTTCAGCAATCAGTAATTCTAAAGCCACATTGGCATGTTGCATACGCCCAGCAGCATTCAAACGTGGACCGATTTGATAACCAATCGAAACAGAATCTAATTTTCCAAATATTCCACCAGAAACTTCCACGAGCTTGTGTAAACCAAGACGACGCGTTTTGTTCAGAACTAATAACCCATATTTTTCTAATACTCGATTCTCTCCAGTGAGAGGCATGATGTCTGTAATAGTAGAAATAGCCACAAGATCTAACAACCATTTTTCATATCCTTCATGGAACCCCGCCCCTTTTTCATTTGCTTTTTCAATAAGCGCATGTGCAACTTTGTAAGCTACCCCTGTGCCACTTAAATATTTATAAGGATAAGATTCTGTTTTTACTTGTGGATGGATGAGCACTGCATTAGGAAGAGCTTCAGGAACATCGTGATGATCACAGACAATGACATTGATACCACACGTTTTTGCATGAGCAATGGCTTCAATATTACTGATTCCACAATCAACCGTAACAATCAATTTTGTCCCCACATCGCGAAATAAATGTTCAACTGTTTTTTTTGAAATGCCATACCCCTCTTTTTCACGATGAGGAATGTAATGGGTTATACGAGATTCATCATATCCAAGTTGTCGACAAATATCGCGCAAGGTAATAATCATGACGGCTGTTCCACATACCCCATCTGCATCATAATCTCCATGAATACTAATTACTTGTCGGTGTTCAAGAGCTTCAAAAATCAAATTCACTGCCTCTACCATCTGAGAAAAATGCTGTGGATGATGAGCATCGCGCTTCCAGTCTGGAGCAAGAAAAATGTCAATCGCTTCCTGTGTATAAAAACCCCGATTCCACAATAATTGAAGAATCGCGGGGTGATAGTGGGCAAAAAGATCTTGTTGTTCTTGTGAGATTGCGAAGGCAATTTCCCAGTGCTTTGGCTTCATAATTCTCTGATCAAAAGGCAAACGCAACGGTGAAGGAAAGCATACTCAAAATCACTAAAACACAAATACCTGTCCATAAGAGACGAATGAATTGTTTTTTCTTCATGACTATCGTTTTAAAACTTTTAAATAAGTACTTGTTGGAATCTGGACTTTCCCCTTTCCCATCTCTGCCATACGTGCCTTTCCTTTTTTCTGTTTTTGCAACAATTTTCGTTTTCGTGTGACATCTCCTCCATACAGTTTTGCTGTCACATCTTTTCGAAGCGCAGACAATCGTTCTGAAGCCACAATCTTTCCTCCCACAGCTGCTTGTAATTTTATCACAAACCATTGACGTGGAATGGAATCTTTCAAGGTACTGACAATACGTCGACCAATTCGATCGGCTTCATCACGATAGACCAGAAGAGCGAAGGCCTCGACAGGTTCTTCTGCAACTAAAATATCCATGCGTACTACATCAGCCTCTCGATAATCTTTGACTTCATAGTTCAATGAAGCATAGCCAGCTGTCACGCTCTTTAACTTATCGTAAAAATCCACAATCACCATGGCAAGAGGAATTTCATAATGCAAAATAACACGATTTTCAGAAAGATATTCTGTATTTTTGTAAAGACCTCGTCGATCTTGAACTAATTGCATCACCGCACCAATATACGCATTCGGTGTCACAATATCTGCTTTGACCCATGGTTCTTCAATACGTTCCACAAAAGAGGGATCAGGAAGTTCCAAAGGACTTTTTATCAATAGTTGCACGTCCCCTTTTTTAAATACGTGATACCCGACCGAAGGTACAGTTACCACAAGATGAAAATCAAATTCTCTCTCAAGTCGTTCTTTTAGAATCTCTAAATGCAACATACCAAGCAGTCCACAACGGAATCCATACCCAAGAGCAGGAGAATGTTCTGGTTCAAAGGTAAGAGAAGAATCACTGAGTTTAAGACGATCCATGGCTTCACGAAGACGTTGAAAATCATCTCCTTCTTCTGGAAAAATTCCGGCAAACACCATGGGTTTAACCACACGATATCCTGGAAGTGGTTCCTTTGAAGAATGAGAAAGGTTTGTGACTGTATCTCCAACACGACAAGAAGTAATATCTTTAAGCCCTGTAACCAAATACCCGATCTGTCCATTTTCTAAAATGGGAGCCGGTATGAATCCTTGAGGAGTGAGAGCGCCCACTTCAAGCACCTCCCCATCTGCTCTAGTTGCCATCATTTTTACTCGATCACCTTTTTTGATTTGTCCATCAACAACACGAACATACGAAACCACTCCTTTATAATCATCATAAGCAGAATCAAAAATAAGTGCGCGAAGTGCAGTCTCTACCTGACCTTTTGGATGTGGAATGCGTTCGATAATCGCTTCAAGAAGAGCTTCTACTCCTTCCCCTGTTTTTCCACTGACGCTTAAAACCTCTGAAGGATCACAACCGATCAACTTCACGATTTCTTCTGTTCGTTTTGGAACATCTGCTGCAGGGAGATCGATTTTATTAAGGACTGGGATGATGGTGAGGTCTTCTTCAAGAGCAAGATACAAATTTCCAATGGTTTGTGCCTGTACTCCTTGTGTGGCGTCTACTAATAAAACAGCTCCTTCTACGGCTGCAAGAGAACGAGAAACTTCATAATTGAAATCGACATGTCCAGGAGTATCAATCAAGTTTAAGACATGATTTTTGTAATGCATGCGTGCGGGAGCCAATTTGATGGTGATCCCTTTTTCCCGCTCAAGCTCCATAGAGTCGAGAATTTGCTCTTTCATTTTGCGCTTTTCCACAGTACCTGTGACTTCAAGCATTCGATCTGAAAGAGTTGATTTTCCATGATCGATGTGAGCAATAATGCAAAAATTCCGAATAGACGACTGATTCATAATATGGTCAGTCTATCGAATAATGGCGTTTTCGTCGAGGTTATCAGCAGATGTGTTATAAATCAATTTCTTCTAAAAACTCTGGGGCAACTACTTCTACACGCAATTCATGACGCAAATGTGCGGCAAATACTTGTTGCGGTTCTGGATCACCATGCACAAGAATAATTTTCTTTGGTAAACGACCATCAATGGGTTGCAACCAAGTCGTCAACTTTGCTTGGTCTGCATGAGCAGAAAACGCTCCAATCGCTTTTACTTGTGCTTGAACCTTTACCTCCTGTCCAAAAATCCTTACGTTCTTTGCCCCTTCAAAAATTTGTCGTCCTAGTGTCCCTTCTGCCTGATACCCCACAATAAAAAGGCAACAATCTGTGTCTGGAAGATATCGAATCAAATGATGCATAATCCGCCCACCATGCATCATACCAGAACCAGCAATGATGACTTTTGGTTTTGGAAAATCATTGATGGCCTTAGACTCTTCTGTTTGCAGAGTTTCATGCAAATTGGGAAAAGAAAAAAAATCTTTATCTGTCTCTTCCAAAATATTCGCTTCAAATTGGAGATATTGCTGATAGTGACGATAGAGCTCTGTGGCACGAATCGCCATAGGACTATCAAGAAAAATCGGCATTTTGACATGATAGGTATGCTCAAAAATCTGATCCATTTCATACAATACCTCTTGTGTACGCTCAATAGAGAAAGAAGGAATCAATAAAACTCCTTTATGTTCAACGGTTTCTTTAATGACCTGATGCAAAATTTCTGTTCGGCCTTTTGGATCTTCGTGCAATACATGCCCATAGGTTGATTCGCACACCACATAATCTGCTTGCGAAAGAGGTTCAGTATCAGGAAGAATGGGCACATCATTATTTCCAAGATCCCCTGAGAAAACAAGACGTTTCCCTTCTGTCTCAATGCTGATATACGCAGACCCAAGAATGTGTCCAGCCTCGTGATACATAAGGGTAAACCCAGGACCCATGGTAATCTGTTCGTGATAGTTCACACACTCACACTGTTCAAACACGCCAGCGACATCTTCTTGTTCATACAGCAGAGGATCTCCATTTCTTCGACTGTTTTCTGACATGATGTGAAAAGAATCTTCTAACACAAGTCGTGTGAGTGGCCGCGTGGGATGTGTACAATAAATTGGACCCTTATACCCTGCGGCAATCAATTTTGGTAAACGGCCTGTGTGATCTGCATGTGCATGCGTGATAAAAACCGCATCGATTTCTTTTACCTTAAAATGAAACGGTTCAAAATTTGCTTCATCCGCATACCGTGCACCTTGAAACATCCCACAATCAATAAGGATCTGATAATCTTTGCCGTTTTGATCTTTTGTCTTGAGAAGGAAACAAGATCCTGTCACGCCACGAGCTGCGCCATGAAATGAAAGCTTCATAGATGTTCAGTATATCAAGATTAGACTCTGGAAAAAAGTTCCTAAACCATGTATGCTCTTTGGGTTATGTTTTCTTGGAATACACATTCAAAACCTCTGATTGCTTTGGCCCCAATGGCAGATATGACAGATTCTTCGTTTTGTCGCGTGGTTAAATCTCTGTCAACAACTCCGATTATTTTTCGAGAAATGGTTTCTTCAGAAGCAATTGTTCGAGAAAATGAAAAGACTTGGAAAATGACAAAAATTCATTCTCAGGAACGTCCAGTGATTCAACAAATATTTGGAGGTGATCCTATGGTCATGGCTCGCGCAGCTACATTGATTGAAGAAAATAATCATCCAGAAGGAATTGACATAAATATGGGTTGCCCAGTGCATAAACTGACCCAGAACTTCAATGGAGCAGCACTCATGAAAGAACCAGAAAAAGCATCAAAAATCGTAAAAGCCATCAAACAAGTAATCTCTCTTCCCGTCTCTGTAAAAATTCGAACAGGTTGGTCTCAAGAAACAGAGTGTCTTGAATTTGTTCGTGTTCTTGAAGAGGCTGGAGCAGACCTGATCACTATCCATGGTCGTACAAAAACACAAGGGTATTCAGGTAAAGCAAATTGGGATATTATTCGGCAAGCCAAAAAAAATGTTTCTCTCCCGATCATTGCCAATGGAGACATTACTTCTGCCGAGCTAGCCCTTCAGGCTTTACAAGAAACAGAATGTGATGGCATTACTATTGCTCGTGGTGCTTTAGGAAATCCTTGGATTTTTTTACAAATTGATGAATTACTTTCAGGGAAGCCTCTGACACCAGTAACTCTTGAGCAACGTGTACACCTTGTTCAAAAACACGTTCGTCTCCAAATCGAAAATCAAGGGGAACACGGAATAATAACCTTTCGTAAACATCTTACGTGGTATTTCAAAGGAATACCTGGAGCAAAACAATTTCGTGAGCGTTTGCACACCATCACAAGCCTTACAAACCTTGACGATTTACTGAAAGAAATGCTAAATACACTGGCTAATTAATGAATTGTATCTATGAAGATTGGAATCCTTGCCTTTTCCGATCCACAATTTGCAAAATATGCGTTTGTGGAAGAAATCGCTGCGACGATTGAAGCAAAAGGACATGTCCCTGTTCGTCTCTACACCCCTCAACTTGCTTTTATTCGAACAGACGGCAAACTAGTGATCACCCATAATGGTGAACCTCTTGAAAAAATCGATGTCATTATTGCTCGACCCAACTTTTTGGAAGATCCCAGTTCTCATGCCTACCCAGCCCAACTCCTTGAACAGGCAGGATATCGCATCATCAATTCTTGGCCTAGTTACTGGTACGCAAAAAATAAGCTAGAACAACATGTGACTTCACTCACCAATGGATTGCCTATGGCACGTTGGGCTATTGCCAAGCGGACCAGTGAAATCATGTTAGCTGCTGACAAAATTGGATTTCCGGTTGTTCTCAAAGTTTCCTTTGGATCTTTTGGTCGCGGAGTGTTCTATGCAGATAGTAAAGAAGTCCTTCGACCTGTGGCAGATTATCTTACTTCTCGTAATGCCATGCCTATTATTGTCGAAGAATTTCTTGCAGATGCGGATAGAAAAGATATTCGTGTATTCGTGGTTGATGGCAAAGTGATTGCCTCCATGGAGCGCACGGCTCCTCCTGGAGACATTCGAACAAATACTTCAAATGGTGGATCCGGAGCTACTTATCAACTTTCCGATAGAGAGCGAGACCTCGCTCTAAAAGCAGCAAAAGAATATCAGTTAGAAATTGGTGGGATTGATCTCATGTATACAAAAGAAGGACCTGTTGTCGTGGAAGTAAATGCTAATCCAGGCTTTGAAGAATTACAAAAAACCACAAATGTCAGTATTGCTGGTGCGATTGTAGATTACGCAATCAAAGTTGCAACGAAATAAAAAAAAGGAAACACCCTCGCCAAACGAAGGTGTTTTTTTATTCAAGATTAGGTTTTGAAATATGATTTCTCTTAAGGTGAAATAACTGGAACATCTACTTCTCTTACTCCCTCCTCTAACAAAATTGGATAACGATCATTTCCGGACTCTGAAAGAAACTCTTTTACTAATGGGACAACAACATGATCAGAAAAGATTTCTGCCCCTTCTGGTTTTTCACTTATAGGAAAAGCAAGAGCAGGTAGATAAAGAGTAGAAAACTCATTTCCTTTGTACTGTGTGTATTGTGCAAGAACAAAAGTAGGTTCACTTAAAGTAATATCGTACGTCACATCTGCAAATTCATATTGATATTGATAAAGACCCCCTTGTTCAA
Organism: Candidatus Uhrbacteria bacterium RIFOXYA2_FULL_40_9; assembly: GCA_001791615.1. Taxonomy (GTDB): domain Bacteria; phylum Patescibacteriota; class Patescibacteriia; order UBA9934; family GWF2-40-263; genus UBA12396. Next base: position 13,513 of record MGEY01000054.1, on the reverse strand, counting down.
TGAGGGAACTAACTTCATCCAATTCAGAAACAAGATCGTAAGAAGATCGTTCGAAAGAATGACCAATACTCCAATTTGCTGAATCAATCGTTCCTGTACGAACATTCACATACACTAATAATCCCGTGGGAGAACCATAAAGATCCCATACTTCAACTCCTTCAATAACTCTCGGATAAACAACCCCAATAATTTCTGGAATATATCCATCAACTCCGGAAGCAAAATTAAACCACTCATCTTGCACGACAGGGTTTCCATAAGAGGAAATGTCGATGCCATACTCTTGTAAAAACGTCTGAGCGACCATAATAATTTCCTCATTCGCAGGTATTTGATCAAGTGTCATCGCTTCATGCACATCTGATTCATCCCAAGATTGCCAATTTCTTGTGAGATAAACCGTGCCATACAAAGCATCAACCTGAAGGCTATACCCATTTTCTTTGTCTTCACTCACCATGATGTTTTGAATCTTTGGCTGATCTAAATAAGAAAACGAAAAGTTTCCGATTGTCGTTTTTTTGATTTGTGCCTCTAAAGAATAAAGTGAAAGATCTTCTGTGACTTGTCGGTAAACTTTATTTGAAAGATCACTAAGTGGATAACTGCCTTCATAATGATAAGCGTAAGCTTTTGAAATATAAGGATAGGGAGCAATTTCTTTTGCATCACTCATCACACCTCCTCCACCGAATCCTGTGGCTTCTTCTTCTAAAATACTGCGACTTGCCTCTGCAAACGATTCCTCATCAGATAAAAGTTCCCCGAAACCGTTTGTTGAAAGATCTGTGTAAACATCCTTATCAAAAGACAAAAAGGAGAAAGCTCCTGTTTGAAATAAGTACAAAAGTGGCAAAAGGATAGCAATGGTCACTATTCCACCTCCAAGGGCATAAATATATCGCGACATAAATAAAGAGATTTAAAGGGTATAATAATTTTGATTGATAAACTAACTACTTGGCCTGAGAATAGTATAACAAAAAGCCGTTCGTTCTGCTTGGGGGTAAATAAAACCTCAGACTGTTTTTTCGTTTATCCTATTACAAAACCGCCTGTGTGAGACAGACGGTTTTGTTGGTTCCCGGACAGGGACTCGAACCCCGATTACCAGTGCCAGAAACTGGTGTCCTGCCGTTAGACGATCCGGGAGTGAGTGAGCGAAATGACTGAAGCTTGCTTCATGGCATTTCCGAGCGAACGACCGGAATATCGTCGAAGACGATATCCGGGAGCTTTTGTTTACTGAGTGAGCGAAATGACTGAAGCTTGCTTCATGGCATTTCCGAGCGAACTAAAATATGAACCACGAAAAGATAACAAAAATAGTGTGAAGCGTCAATGGAATAATGATTCCATCACCCTTCTTTTACACCATAATTCCTCCAAACTCTTCAATCAAATCAGCAGCAACTTCATCAGCCTCAGCCAAAACATAACGTGCTCGAATACGCATATGGACTCCGTATACCTTTTCCACAATCTTCTCAATCAAACTCCGATTCTTTTCCTGATTGATCGTATCCGCATACAAAGAATACTTAAAATCAAGCTCAAGCTCATTTCCATTTATAGAGGACACCGAAGCAGACTCCATGACAAAAGGCAAAGAAGCATGGCATTCTTTCACTTGTTTAAACACTTCTGGCCAACGACGTCGCACTTCTTCAAGAGAAAATACAGGAATTTGTGCAGGTTCTTTTTGTTCTCTTGTTTCTTCTTTAATCTCCTCTTCTTTAACAACCTCTTGCTCTAAAGGAATCTCTTCTGAAGGTATTTTTTTGTTTTGAACTTGTTTAAGTACTTCTGTTCTTTCAGATGAAACAGAATCTCCTCTCATTGGAAGAGCATTTACTTTTGATGTCTGCACGACCTCTTTATTTTGACAACACGTTAAAATTGAAAGTTCAATCGGGAGTTGAGGAATATGACTAATTTTCATCAACTTTTTTGCTTCCAAAAAAGATTCAATCATTAAAGAAATAAAAGAGATCGTTGTAAAAGAAGAAAAAAATTGAAGTCGCGCTTGCGTTGTTTCATCAAAAGCTTCTGATGCCTGCTTCATTTCTCCAATCATTCCAAGAAGAAGAATGCGGGAAAGATCAATAGTATCTTCAATAAAATGACGTAAATCAATCCCTTGTTCAAGATAGGTATTGATTAAATGAACACCTTGCCTAGTATCTCTTTTAAGCAAGGCTTCAAGAAAATCTAAAACCAAAATATGCGTTGTTGCAGGAAGCACTAAAGAAGCTTCTTTCATGGTGATCTTTTTCTCTCCAATGGCAAGCACTTGTCCAAGCAAACTCTCTGCATCTCTAGCACATCCATCTGAGTGGCGAGCAATTTCACTCAAAACCTCCTCATTAACTTCAATCCCTTCTTTTTCTACAATTCCTGCAAGTCGATCTATCATGGCCTTGATTGGAATGCGTCTAAAATCAAATCTCTGACAACGACTAATAATCGTTTGTGGAACTTTGTGAATTTCTGTGGTAGCCAAAATAAAAATGGCATGCGAAGGAGGTTCCTCAAGTGTTTTCAAAAGCGCATTAAAAGCAGAAGTGGAAAGCATGTGAACTTCATCAATAATGTACACCTTGAACTTGAATCGATTCGGAGCAAAACGAACGCTTTTGATAATATTTTCACGGACATTTTCAACATCAGTATGAGAAGCTGCATCTATCTCAAAAATGTCTAAAGCCGAACCTTTTGCAACTTCTGTACAAACATCACACTGATTACATGGCTCACCTCCTTCTGGATGTTCACAATTCACAACTTTTGCAATCAGTCGCGCAATCGTTGTCTTCCCTACTCCTCTTGGTCCGGTAAACAAATACGCATGCGCAACCTTCCCTGAAAGTATTTGATTTTTCAGAGTTGTCACCACATGCTCTTGCCCAGAAATAGAAGCAAAAGTTTGTGGTCGATACGTTCGATAGAGGGCTTGATTCATATTTTTTGAATAGAAAGAGGACGGCTTCCACCCCCCTTTTTTTTGTATTGTTCAATCCTTTATATAACAAGATCACCAAAAGGCTTATCGTTTCTTATTGATCGCATCCACGGCGCCAAACCGACATTTACCAGATTTTGGAATCACTAAGACAACTTCATCTCCGGGTCCTCCGCGATGATAACTTACACTGGCATCGAGCACATGATACGTGATGTCTCCCACCACGACAACATGACGATTATCCACTTCATCAAAAAGTAAAGATCCAATAACACGTCGACGTTCAATAGGCTTGATTTGCTTATAAATATGCTCCCCATTTGCACGAACAATGAGCTTCAACACATCCCCCTCAACTAAACGAGATTTTGATGCATAATTCTGTGGCACTTCATAAATACTCCCATCAGAACCAACCATACCACGTCCATCAAAAACTCCTTCCAATACCTTGTCCCCAGAAAGGGCTTCTTTTTTCCTTTGAAGTTGGGTCTTTTCTGTCACGAGCTGTGCAAGCATTGTTTGAGCATCTACAAGTTGTCCGTTTTCTAACAGTTCAATAGCATGTCCTAAATTTTCTTGAACGTGTTTTAACATCTGTAATGCTAAAACCTGACGCATATCTGCATCTTCTTTTTCAGTCATGATGTCCATGAGAGGTTCAGGAGTAAACGATTCTGTTTCATCTAAATAAACCTCTTTGCATTCTTCTTGTGTATCTTCAAACAAATTCATAAAACAAAATATTATCTTGAAGAAAGACCAAGCTCTGGTGGTTTTGAACCTTGATCCATCACACCAAGTTGTGCGCGTTCCATAATTTCTTCTTCCACAATATCTCGCGCGCGCGCGTACTTAAGTCGTGACAATTCTTTAATTGCTTTTGCAAGCTCAGCATCCCCTTTTGGAAACATTTCAAAGTTGAGGGTAAATGGTTTTATTTGAGAGTTGTCCACGATCATCTTTACATACCACGTAAACTTGTCTGAGTTAATAAGATCATACCCAGAAAACTCAGGAGAATAGATTTTTTCCAAGGTTTCTACATCCTCTGGACCAATACGTGCAACAAAGTTCGTTCCCACGTTTCCAAACACAGCATCGCGAATCTCTGTTTTTCCATCTTTCACAAGCTGACCAATATACTGGTGAGCAATGATCAAGTTTAAACGATATTTACGCGCCTCTGACAAAATTGTGGCAATGGAATCAGTAACAAAGTTCTGGAACTCGTCGATGTACAAGAAAAAATCATGACGTTCTGATTCTGGCATATCAGCACGTCCAAGAGCAGCCATTTGTAATTTTGTCACAATAATCATTCCCAAAAGCTCTGCGTTTACATCTCCTGTTTTTCCTTTTGAAAGATTCACAAGCAAGATTTTCTTTTTATCCATGACTTCACGGAAATCAAAAGAAGAATGAGCCTGTCCGATAATGTTTCGCATCATTTCATTTTCTACAAAGCGTCCTACTTTTGAAATGAGATAACCGAGCATTTCAGATTTGTGAAAATCTGAAGTTTTATCAACTTCATTCACCCAATACGATTGTACCACAGGATCTTTCACCCGCGCGCGCCAAGTTTTTTGAAAAGACTCATCAGAAAAAATACGAGGGATCTCAATCAAAGAACCCGGATTTTTTGGATCTGACATCAGCGTCAACATCACATTACGCATGTGGTGCTCAAACATCGGACCAATCATTTCTGGTGGAAAAAGCTTGTAAAAAATAGAAATCATTTCTTGAACCGCAAAATCTTTCATGGAGGGATCTTTGGTTTCAAGCATGTTCAGACCCATCGGTCTATCAAGATCTGCTGGACAAAAATATATCACATCATCAATGCGCTCTTTTGGAATATTTCCCAAAATCTGTTCTGTTAGATCTCCGTGAGGATCCACCACTGCAACGCCATGCCCAGCACAAATATCCTGTGTCGCAAGACGCGCAATAAGTTGAGATTTTCCTGTACCAGACTTTCCAATAATGTACATGTGGCGAGAACGATCCACTTCTTTCATCCACACAGGCGTTTTCACCCCACGATACATGTTAAACCCGAGTTCAATGGTTCCTCCATCTTGTGGCCCTTTTGGCACATTTGAAGGAACAGCCCCACGTCGTGCGCCAAGCCATTTAATATTTGGGGTTTCCGTCCAAGGAAGAGGAAGATGCCAGAGGCTTGCCATTTCTTCTGAATTCAAAACAATTTTTCTTCGTTCATCCAAAGAACGATAGATAAATCCTCTCACTAACTTTCGATTTCTACGTGGAACTTTTTTCTTAAAAGAATTCCCATATTCATAAATATTGAATTGAGAAAACGCATTGATCATGTTTGCCAAAATGCTCTGTGCATTGGTTGCAGATTCTGAAGAAGCCACAAGACGAATACAGACATCCATTCCAGATTTACTTGCTTTGCTTTCTAATCCTTTAACGAGTTCTTCTTCTTGTGGAGAAAGTCGATAATCCTTCTTCTCTTCTGTTTTCTCTTTCAATCCAGCTATTTCAAATAGATTAAACTTTTTGATTCCACGCCTGCGCATCGCATCCCCTACTTTCATTCCTTGTTGCATATTGCGTGCAATATCAACTGCTCGACGACGCCATCGAGGATGAGAGGATCGCAGGACAAACTGAAAAGCAGCTCCATCACCTGTTGGTACTTTTGAAAAGGCATTTGTAATCGCGTTCAGAGGATCACGATCAAGATCTTGATAGGTTTTAATAGGAAAAGCACTTTCACGCTTAAAAATCATGTAACTCCCCACGACTTTCGTTTTTGGCCCAAATAAATTGTAATCTTCTACTTGTTCCAAATGAGCATCTGGGTATGCCGCAGAGAGTTGTTGTTCAAAATAGCTTTGAAGAGTACGAGGAATCGAAATGTAAAATTTAATCAATCCTTTATGAATCACTATTTCAAACGTAAACTCATCAGAACGACCAAAAAGCCAAGATTTTAATACTTTCAATTTTTTTGGAGCACTCAAGCCTCCCACGGAAGAAAACAAGGTTTCTGCAGCTGCAACCGCATCTTGTACTTGTTCTTTTGTTGGTCCTCTCTCACTTTCTTCTTCACGACGAAACTTTGGAAGAGTCACGAGAAGAAGAATATTCTCGAATGTAGCAGTTCGGATCATATGACGTTTCCGCAAAACTGAACGTAATCCAAGCGCGCAGAAAAAAAGAAATACGCCAATGAAAACGATCAAAAGGATCGGTATCACAAGCGTACTAAAATTTCCTCCAGCCATCGTTGTTATTGGTGGAGTTTGTGCAGTTGCCTCAAGGCCAAATTGAAAAATCGTCATCATGTAAGTGTGTCTTGTTGACGGCCTTCCTCCTCTTTTGCCACCAACACAATTTTGTCTGTTTTTATTTTTGCCTCCTTTTCAAGGAAGAATTTATTCACTCCTGGAATCATTTTGAGCCATTCACGAATAAGATGAAAAATCTTCCTTGCACTCACTTTTGTTTGATTGATCATTTCCCGAATCTTTGAAGCTGTTTCTTCTCCTTTAGCCTTAAAAGCAACCTGTTGCTCAGGAGTCATTTGAAGAAAAATATCTGTAAGATCTTGTGAAAGTAATGACTCAAGCTGTTTATCAAGTTGATCTTTGACAGGCACAACTGAAACAGGAGAAGGTGCAGTGGAAATTTCTTCCGCAAGGACCTGTTCTTCTTGTTCTTCCTGCTCTTCTTGTTCTTCTCTATCCTCTTTTGTTTCAAGATAAATTTCCTTCGTTTCTTTGACAGATTCTTCTTCACGAGGCTTTGTGATTTGTTCAGGAGCAAGAGAACCATGTTCTTCTGAATGTTCTTTTTCTGTTTTTTGCATCTGTGAGGAATTCATAGTGCCTTTATTGTATCAAAAAAAAGAGAATACTACGAGATGACTATCCCCAAACAAAAAAGCATCCAACAAAGGGAATGCTCCGTAACGCGACTACTTACCAGTTACTGCTTTTTGCTTTCAACAAGAGGCTGAACCAGGCAAAATTCGATCAATGCCCTAGCCTGAGGATGATCTGTGCCATCCTTGCGACCCAAAAGTTTACGCTCCCGAAGCCACTTCTGCACAGTATCCTTAAGACTTGCTCTCACAATCTCGAGATCCTCAGGACTCCATTCTGCGTTCAAACGAATCTTTTCAAAATCAATCTTCATTGTCTCAAGACCGAGAATGAAACTTTCAACCATTTCCTCTCTTCCTTGCCGATAACCACGAATGGCTTCCAGAAGAGTCTTTCGCATTTCTTCTTCAGTCATCTCTTCCACACGTTTTTCAGGACGAAGTTTATAAAGTACACAAGCAACGCTAACAGTGAGTCCCAGCAGTGCAATGGAGAGTTCTTCCTTTTTAGTCTCGAGCTTGTGGACTTGATCTGCCTGTGCCTTCATCTGTTGGAGAGCTACCAAAACAGCTTGTCTACTTTCTTCAATCTGCTCATCTGTTACATTGCAAGCATCTACAAAGGAAAGATCGAGAGTCGTCCCGATCTCACGGATCATCTGGTGCTGTACAAAAAGCAAATTGAGACAACGTTCGAATGCCCAGACGTTTGCCTGAGCGTCTCGAATACGCGCATCAGGCTGAACATCATAAAAAGGCAGTGATTCGACATATACAGCAATGTACCTGCCGACCTCCTGGCTGTAGTGATCGAATCGAGCATTAAAAGACCCCGCACCTAAAGTTGGCAACCCACACAGCCTCTGCAGAAGGTCTTCAAGTGCTCTCACTTGTGTATTCTTCACTGTAACTTCACTACGATCAACTTTTATCTGTTCACGAATTGATTCAAAGTCTTGTTTAGATTCATACCACAGGTGCTTGAGAATCCCATTTGCATACCAGAACCAAATCAGTAATCCATAAATAAAAAGAACAGAAATTCCTTGAAAACAAGCCTGAAAATTTTCCCCATAGTAAAATGAAACAGCAACACCACGCAAGAAAAACAGACTGATAAATACTACCATTAATGCAATCAACCAACGAATGAAATGTGGAAGACGTTTGACGCCTGTCATGTAGTCCTTCATGCAACCTCCTTTGACCCAAGTCTCTCACAAGAGCGCCTGGGTGCGGTGTGTGCAAACAGCCCGATCGCATGGGTAAAGCGGATGCCACAAGTCGACCCTTCATGGCCGAATCTTGTGCCCATGCCCCGTGACTGTTTGGATGAAGGAAAGAACTGTTTGTTAACAACTCTTTTCTTCATCCAAATGGCAAGAAAGAATAGCAATCTTTCACAGTTTCGTCAATCGTTGTGATACCCAAAAAAACACCCGATAATACGGATGTTTAATTTTTGTTGTTATTTGTCTTGTTTTTTGAAAAAGTGAAGACTGAAGCCTTGACCCCTTATCCGCTGTCCGTCAGCACTATCTTCTACCAAATACCCAAGTTCGGCAATTTGATCACGAACCCGATCAGAGGCTTCCCAATCTTTTTCTTCTCGTGCTTTTTGACGTTGATTAAGTAATTCTTGAACCTCTTTGGTAATCTCGAGAGGTTTTGCAATGTAATCAACAAGTTTCAATCCAAGTACTTCATCAAACTTCAACAAACTGACGGCTTTTGCAGAAGAAGAAAAATCAGAATCTACCATTTCCCACACAACAGCTAAAGCTTGTGGAATGTTCAAATCATCACTCACAGCTTGCTCAAACAATTCCTCATAATATGGAATCCCTTCTAAAGCGGGCTGATCCCACCCTCGCACAAGATCAATTAATCGATGTAAGGCTTTTTGTGAAGCCTCAAGTGCTTCTAAAGTAAAATTCTGTTTTGATCGATAGTGTGCTCCTAAAAAGAAATAGCGTAGGGAAAGCGGATCAAAACCTTTTGCTTCTAATTCCTCAACCGTAAAAAGATTTCCAAGAGATTTGCTCATCTTTCCTCCATCAACTTGCAAATAACTATTATGCATCCAGTAATTTGCCTGAAGTACTCCATCTGCTGCTTGTGTTTGTGCGATTTCATTTTCATGATGGACCGCAATGTGATCTTCTCCCCCTGTATGAATGTCAAAAGGAACTCCTAAATACTTTGCGCTCATGGCAGAACATTCTATGTGCCATCCTGGAAATCCTATTCCCCAAGGTGATTCCCATTCCATTTCACGTTGCACCTCTTTTGGAGAAAATTTCCAAAGTGCGAAATCTGTTGGATGTTTCTTTTCTCCAACTTCCACTCGGATCCCTGCTTGTTTTTCTTCTGCTCTTTGACCAGAAAGTTTTCCGTATGCAGAAAGTTTTGATGTGTCAAAGTAAAGACCATCAGAGGTTTTATAGGTAAACCCGTTAGCTTCGATTTTTTTGATCAAAGCAATTTGTTCAGGAATATGCTCGGTTGCGCGAGGATAAACATCAAAGGGCTCTATGTTTAACTGAACGAGATTCTTCAAAAAGGCTTCTTCATAAAATCGTGCAATGTCGTAAGCACTCTTTCCTTCCCGACGCATCGCCACCACCATTTTATCTTCCCCTTCATCTTCATCACTTGTTAAATGCCCAACATCTGTAATATTCACCACAGATCTCACCTTATATTCTTGATATTTCAATGTTCGTTTCAACAAATCATCAAAAATAAATGCACGCATATTTCCAATGTGGGCATACCAATACACGGTTGGTCCACAACAATACATTCCAACCTTCCCTTCATGAATTGATTGAAATGGTTCCTTTTTCCGCGTGAGTGTATTAAAAAATTTAAGTGGTTTCATATAAATTATTCTGCAAAGGGGAGAAACTTCATAAGCAACATCAAACTAATTCCCAAAAGAAAAACAAAAAAATTCAACGCAAGCCTTCCTGCATGCTTTTCATGTTTAATCTCTGGAACAAGATCTGAAGCCGCAATATAAATAAAACCACCGGCAGCAATTGGTAACAAATACACAATAGATCCTTCAACTTGTGCAGCAAAAAGAAACCCAATAACACCACCAATAACTGCAGTAAGTCCTGAAAGAAAATTCGCAAGAAGAGCTTTCCATCGTTTAAAACCACTGTACACAAGAACACCGAAATCTCCAATTTCTTGTGGAATCTCGTGCAAAGCAACAGCAATTGTTGTGATAATTCCTGCCATCGGACTCACCAAAAAAGAAGCAGCTATCACGAGTCCATCAATCAAATTGTGTACTCCATCTCCAACAAGAATGAGATAAGACATCGGAGCTTTTTTGTTTTCTTCACAATCATGGCAAGAAGAAGCATGAACATGATGATGGTGATGCCAATGAAGAAACTGTTCAATCACTAAAAAGAAACAAAATCCGAAAATAACAAGAATAAAAATCCACAAAATAGACAATTCATCACTCCCGATTTCAAAAAGAGATTCCGGAATAAGATGAAGAAACGCCCCTCCCATGAGTCCTCCCCCTGCTAAAGCAACGAGGATGGAAAGAATTTTATCCAACATGTTCTTGGAAAAAATGAGAGCAAAAGCTCCAACAAAAGAAATAAAACTCACGATAAACGTTGCAAGAAGAATCGACAAAAGCGTCATATGGAATAGTAATTAACTAAACAAAGAAAAAAGACTAATTAAAATGGCGAGAATAACAACAAGAAACAACAACGTGTAAGCAAAGATACTAACTCCTTCTTTTGTTTGTTTGTTCAAAATAAGATACACAGGATAACCAAACACCAAAGATCCTGTCACGGCTGCGGAAAAAACTAAAAGCGTGAGCATAATCATACCAATCACAAATGGGTGTGATGGCAGATTTGGAGCAACATAGGTAAAAAAGACACTGATGAGGCCGATGTAAAAACTGACACTAAAGGCTTGAAGCAAGCCAAGGCAAGGAAGATTTTTACATTTCATAAATAATGATTAGACAAATTTAGATAAGCTTATTATAGCATAACAAGTACCTTTCATCTTTTTAAAAGAAAAAGAGAAAAACTTAGAACAAATGCTTGCTTTTGTCAATACAAAAAGCGAGCTTTTTGGCTCGTTTCTTCTCATTTTCTCTTATTCAGCTAATGCGTAGCTTGGAATGGTTGTCTCTAAATAGAAAGGTTGTGTGGATGAGGTAAAGCCTAACATTTTTACCGCGCGTGTCACATTTTCCAAAGATTGCGCTTGGCGAACATCAACTTCCAACTTTTGATTCTGCAATGTAAGTTCACTGATCACATTTTCATACTCACGCATCTCATACCCTTGAGCCACGGCTTTATTCACTTGCACAATGTAAATACTACAAAGACAGATGACAACAAAAAGTCCGACAAGATTCACCGTTGCAAAATGGTTATTTACCCAATGCAATAGTGTTCGCGATCGTTTGATTTGAGAAAAAAGACTGAAAGAATGACTCATAGAAATCGTTTTTGAGCAACGCGCAGTTTTGCACTTCTGGCTCGTGGATTTGCCCGTATTTCTTCTTCTGTCGGACAAACGGGTTTTTTTGTCAAAACATCCAACTCTGAATGTTCCTTAATAAATTGCTTGATTAATCGGTCTTCTAAAGAATGAAAAGAAATGATTACTAGTCGGCCACCTGGTTTAAGAAGTTCAACAAGATCTGGCAACGCACGTTCTATTTCTCCCAACTCATCATTTACTGCAATACGTAAGGCTTGAAAAACTTTTGTGGCAGGATGAACTTTTCCGTGGCGCTTCACCACCTGTTGAACAACTTCTGATAAATCTTTTGTGGTGATGATCTTTTTTTGTTTACGGTTCTTGATGATTGCTTGAGCAATGGATCGAGCTTGTCGTTCTTCTCCATACTTACGGAAAATCTCGGCAAGTTCTTCTTCTGACCAGGTATTCACTATATCCGCAGCGGTCTCAATTTGTTCTTCTGGGTTATACCTCATGTCCAAAACGCCTTCAGCCAAGAAAGAAAATCCCCTGGCGGGGTCTTGGATATGATAAGAACTGAAACCAAGGTCCAATAAGATACCGTCAACTTGAGGATATTTGGAAGCATAAGCGTACTTCTTACATTCTGCGAAACTTCCGCAGACAAAAATAACGGCATCTGTGTAATCTGCTAAACGATCTCGTGCTATTTCAAGATTATGCGGATCACGATCGATCGCGAGCAGACGGCCCTCAGGAAGAACACGCTTGAGAATCTCAAAGGCGTGTCCTCCCTGCCCCACAGTGCCATCAATGAAGACTTTTTTCGGCTCCGGTTTTAGGTACACAAGTACCTCTTGAAGCAAGACGGGTACATGTATGATCTGTTGATCCATACAAATCTTGCCTCAGGATGCCGGGCTGGAAAGCGTCTGCAGGAAAGGTTCATGAACCCACAGACGATTTCCAACCTGGCGCCCTCAAGCACCAATTGGATAAGAATTAAACACCTAGTTCCCCCAATTTTTCTGCAATGTCACCCACTTCGAGTTCCATCGCAGACTTATAGGATTGCCAATGGCTTTCATCCCAAAGTTCAAGACGATTATATAAGCCGGCCACAACCACTTGTTTTTGAAGACCGGCGTAATCCCGCAGATATTCGGGTAGCACGAGCCTTCCTTGTTTATCTAATACGGCATCCATTGCACCCGCAAGCATGAGTCGGGCGAATGCGCGGCTATTAGATTGCCCCAGGGGCAAACTTGCTAACTTTTGAGCTAGCTTGTCCCACTCCTCCTTGGGGTACAAGAAAAGAGATGCATCAAGACCTCGCGTAACCACGGCTCCTTTTGCAAGGTCTCCCCGAAATTTCATAGGGATTGCCAGTCGTCCTTTGTCGTCGATCGTATGTTTGTACTCGCCAATGAACATAGGAGGCGTGGTGGGTGGAAAAATTAAGAAATAAAATGTGAGCACCAGACATTTCGTCCAGTCCCCACTTTGTTCCACCTACAACCATTTTATGCCACCCTTTCCCTACCGTCAACACATGATCCCATTTCATTTCCCCTGTAAAAGAAAGAAAATGAAATATTTATCCACAAAGACTCTTGAACATCTTTCCCCGTGTACGTTCTATTCTGACTTGTCCACATATTCGAAATTTTGGAACGAACCATTGACATTTCTTTTCTCAAAAGCTTAAATACCCCTATCCTTGTGAAGACAACTTCGCAAGGTTGATAGATGGCGGACGGACACAAGCCCACTCCCGCCACAACGTAGCAAAACAAAGACCGTTCTTTTTTGCTTGCACGTGAGCAGACAAAAGGAACCCCCATCCTCTGTCCAGTCTCATGACAAGCTTCATTTGTTGAGAACGGCATCTGTGACCCAGGAAATTGGTACAATCAAACTCCCTGAGGTCATTATCATAGTCACAATAGAATAAACGCTCCTTTTGCTGTTGCCTGTAAAGAAAATTCGCTCTTTCACTCTTCTTTCTTGCAAGGAGATCTTTCCACTCATCACTAAACCTTTTCAGTGATCTCATTACCTTAAGACTTTTCGAAAATAATCTCGCCTTCTTGCGAGGTTTTTTTAGGCTCTATGTCAAACAAGGTGATGCTTCATGAACGATACAAGCTGAACAAAGGGAATAAAAGCGAGCATCATCTTTGTAATGTAGT
>MGEY01000053.1:24838-29606 GCA_001791615.1 Candidatus Uhrbacteria bacterium RIFOXYA2_FULL_40_9 | reverse complement strand
AGAAAAGATTTCGATAGTCTGAAGCAGAAATCAATAATACAGCAGGAGTGATTACAAGCCCAACTAGACTCATAATAAGTTGTTCCTTTCGAGTAGATTTTGAAAAAACAAGAAAGCCAAACCAAAAGAGAATCAAAATAATCGCAACGTAGAGAAAAGATGTCATAAAGAAAAGATTAGGTTGTCCTTATTTTACCTTTTCCTCAGTGAAAGGAAAAGAAAAAGACTCCACAATGGGAGTCTATTTCTACGGTCTATCTCACTAGGTAAAAATACATCATTCTCCAACAACTCCTTGAGCTAATGCATCAAGAACTTTGTATGAGTAACCTGAAAATTGTTCTGCGAGTTTTGAAATAAGCTGTCTCTTCGCTGCTTCCGGTCGAGCAATAAACATAGCCACACGACCCGAAATGATTTTTCTATACAATTCCCTGGCTGCTAATTCAGCCCTTGTTGCCTCGTCTTGTAAATCTTCCATCAGTACTACAGCATCTGTTGAATCAATACTGAACTGTTTTGCAAGACGATCAGCAGCTTGTTTGTGATCTCCCCAAGTAGAAAGAGGACTGCGCGACAACCAATAATAGAGCATTTCATTTTGTATATCCTTTACAGCTTTACCATACTTCTCTTCTAACTTTTCTCTTTTTAATGCCTCAGCTCCTTTATCAACCCCTTCCCCTGCTTCAACACCCATTCCTTCTCCTGCTAATTTTGCTTCCCACTCTGCCATTTGCTCTTGTGAAGGAGTTGGGGGTGGTGCCGATCTTCTTATACTTGGATCAGAAGAGGGTAATGTTCTTCTTAGCATATATTTAATCATTCAATAATAATTTCTCTTTTTAAGATACCACAGGAAGTAAACGATGAAAATATACTATTCGGATTAGTGACATGAAAAAGTAAGACATGAAAGAGTAAGAATATTGACAGAAATAGAAAAATTCATTACAGTATCGCCACATTTGATTGTGACTGCGGCCCCATCGTCTAGTGGTTAGGACGCCAGGTTTTCATCCTGGTAGCCGGGGTTCGACTCCCCGTGGGGTCACCAGAAAAAACTGACTTATAGCGAGTCGGTTTTTTCTTTATCCTATTTTCGATTTTGATATCTAATAACAGTATGCTAGAGTAAATGTAGGTATGAACAACAACACAAACAATCAGATAGTCCTTGCACAAAGCTTTTTCGGCTTCTTCTTTACGTAGGGAGCTGATTTTTTCGCGCATCAATTGGAAATCGGCTCCTGCAAAGAAAGGCCGATTTTTTTGATGCTCAGATTTTGTGCGGGCAAACAACGCGCTCAACATCAGATCATCAACGCTCTTTCTTCACAACCCGCGGACCTGATCTGAGCCGCAAGGATGGCGCCATGTGTCAACACAAGGACAGTAAAATAACAACTGATCCATCTGCTGCTTCCTCGACAGAAACGAAAGACAATGAAACACAAGTAAACCTGCCTGCTGATGACCAATCTTGGGAGCCGACCTACCGTGATGAATCACAAGAACTCAGTGCCCTCTTCTCCAAATGCTCGTAATCTTACTGAGCATCTTGCCCCAAGTTACCTTGGGGTTTTACGTATCCACAAAATCTAATCTATTTTTAAAAAAATGTTAAAGGAATAGATATTTGGATTCTCAGAACGATTGCATGTTTTTGGTCTGGTATCACTGAAGTAAACGTCGCCGTAACGGTTACTCGTCAAAAAGATCTCTTTATACACTTGCACAAAAAACTCACTTTCCTAAGACCTTGTTGATCACAAGTGCTTTTTTGTTTGCGATATCTACCGTTTCGCAAACAACCGTCTTTTATCCTTGACATTTACATCCTTTTCTACTACTTTTCTTGTACCTTAAAGGTGAATTGTTCCTTTCCTCTCAACCCCGAGGTTCCCATGGGATTTCTCTACACACACCAACAAGTGTGCCGTGGAGAGGTCCCGTCTCTCCACGATTTTCCTCGCGTCTACAAACACGCTCTCAGAATGCTTGGAGACCACAGCATTTTTGTTACTGCCTATGTTTATGGCTCAGTGGCTATGGGTGATTGGTCAACTCGCAGCGATGTAGATATGGTTGCTGTGTGCAAGACAAAAATGAAAAATCAGGCAAAGCGGATCATCTGGCAAGCGCAAGAATATGCAAAGCGTTTCCACATCATCCTGAAAATCAAGTTATTCACGGTTCGAGCGGCAAGAGCAGGAGACCATTCCTTTGGTCCTTCCTATAAACCTCTTTGGAGCTGGCTTGCGCGAAACGGAATGTTAATTGGCGCCTCCCCCTTCCTTTTTTTCTGGGGGCTTAATGAAAAATCTGTACAAGAGGAAATGAAAGAAAAGCTTGAGCGAAATCTAGAAAAGGCTCGCTGGCAACAGCAATTCTTCACACATTCTGTAGGGACTCGTTTTGATCGTTTGCTCCGGCGTTGGTCTTTCTCTTGTATGAGACCCATGCATGTATCTATTGGGGTGATGCGAAAACTCCTTTGGTGGAAATACGGCTTGCTTGAATCAGATCGGCACGAAGATGTACTCAAGCAATTCCTGACAGATCTAGATTTTCTCCCTCTTTGGCAGCATGTCAAAAGGATTGAAACTCTGAATCGTGCTTATGATGCCCTTGTCTCACAAGTACGTAGAGGAAATATGGATAAGGAGAAGTATAATAAGATCGTGCATACGATTTTGAAAGAAACGCTTCGACTAAATGTAGAGATGCTTGAAACAGCGATCGAGATTATTCATCAACAAGAATCCTGTCAGCAATCCTCGCAGGTTGCATAACCTAACGGAGGTGGTTTTGAACCACCTTTTTTCTTTGCTAAAATATCATTATCTATGAACATCCTTGCTTTAGAAACAAGTTGTGATGAAACAGCCTTTGCCTTAATCCAAGGACAAAAGGAACAGTTTAAAATAAAACAACATTTTGTAGCCTCTCAAATCAAAACACACGCGCAGTATGGAGGAGTAGTTCCGGAAGTGGCTGCACGAGAACATGTAGAAACCCTTTTTCCTCTTTTACAAAAATTAGATATTCAAAGAGATGGAACAGGAATTGATGTCATTGCGGTTACTGCTGGTCCTGGACTGATTCCGGCTTTACGCATTGGAGTGGCCTGTGCCACGACACTTGCACACACATGGAAAAAACCGCTTGTGGCAGTAAATCATCTGGAAGGACATCTTTATAGTTGTTGGGTGACAGATCCAAAACCTCTATTCCCTGCTCTTGCCCTTCTTGTGTCTGGAGGACACACAGAATTGATCTGGATGAAAAATCATGGAGAATATAAGTTGATTGGAACGACTCGTGATGATGCTGCAGGAGAAGCTTTTGATAAAGTAGCAAAACAGCTTGGACTCGGGTACCCAGGAGGACCAATCGTTTCAACTTTTGCACTTAATGGAAAAAAGGACGCAATTTCTTTTCCACGACCTATGCTTGAGAGTGGAGATAGTGATTTTAGTTTTTCTGGCTTAAAAACAGCTGTTTTTTATTATCTCAAAGAACACCCACAGACAAATGTTGCTGATGTTTGTGCCTCTTTTCAAGAAGCTGTTATTGATACCCTTGTCACAAAAACTCTACAAGTGATAAAAACAAAAAAACCAAAATCTGTTCTTCTCGCGGGGGGTGTTTCAGCAAATCAAGCTCTTCGAGATTGTTTAGGAAAAAACCTTGCAATAAAATATCCAGATGTGACCTACCATGTTCCTCCTCTTGAATATACAACGGATAATGCTGTCATGATTGCAATCGCTGGTTACTATCGCGCACAAAAATCTGATTTTGCGAACCCTCTTACTTTAAAAGCAAATCCAAATCTTCGATTGCTTTCTTGAACATCATCTTATGCTTTATCATTCTCACAGTGCAGAAGAAACAAAACAAATAGCAGACGCTTTTGCCAAAACACTTACAGGTGGTGAATATATTTCTTTAAAAGGAGATCTTGGCACAGGGAAAACAACGTTTGTCCAAGGTGTTGCGCAAGCACTTGGTTCAAAAGATCCTGTACGAAGCCCGACCTTCACTATTCTAAATCTCTACCAAACAACACATCCTTACATCAATAAAATTGTTCATCTTGATTGTTATAGACTCAGATCTTGTCAGGATCTTCATGTTCTTGAACTCGAAGAATGGTTAAATCAGCCTGATGCTATCATTTTAACAGAATGGCCATTTGAGCAAATGAGTGAAGTAAAAAAACACATTATTATCACTCTTTCGCATGTTTCTGAGCAAGAGAGAGATATTGAGATAAAAGAAAAATAAACTCTTAAAAACTCTCTTTTTCTTCGTTAACTATCTATTTTTTACCTTGATCAAATCATCCCCAATCCCTCCCCATATTCTCTTGACAGGTTTTTCGGCTTCAGCTACTATGTCGCCACCTGTTCACAAACAGTTTTCCAACAAAATAAAGCTCACTAGCAGATCTCTCTGGAGTGAGTTTTAAATTGTGAGAGGTGATGACCTTTACAACTGTATACATTCCCCGTCAATCACACGATTATCTTCTGTGTGATTGCAACGAACAAAAAAAATTAGCAGAACTTTGTTTCTTATAACAAAGTATTTATTGAGAGTTTGATCCTGGCTCAGGACGAACGTTGGCGGCATGTCTAAGGCATGCAAGTCGTACGATCTGTTGTTCTTCGGAGTAACAGATAGTGGCAAACGGGAGCGTAACACATTGGTAACCTACCTCGAAGCCGTGAATAATTCACTGAAAAGTGGACTAATACAC
>MGEY01000053.1:19297-24707 GCA_001791615.1 Candidatus Uhrbacteria bacterium RIFOXYA2_FULL_40_9 | reverse complement strand
GCCCGGCTCACTGGGACTGAGACACTGCCCAGACACCTACGGGTGGCTGCAGTCAAGAATCTTCCGCAATGCACGAAAGTGTGACGGAGCGATGCCGCGTGCCGGATGAAGGCCTTCGGGTTGTAAACGGCTTTTATTAGGGACGAACAAATGACGGTACCTAATGAATAAGGGGTTGCTAACTCTGTGCCAGCAGCAGCGGTAATACAGAGACCTCAAACGTTGTCCGGATTTATTGGGCGTAAAGGGTTCGTAGGTGGTTTTGTTAGTCATATGTTAAATCTTCGGGCTTAACCCGGAGGCTGCGTGTGATACTGCAAGACTAGAGGATGGGAGAGGTGCACGGAATTGCCGGTGTAGCGGTTAAATGCGTTAATATCGGCAAGAACACCAAATGCGAAGGCAGTGCACTGGAACATTCCTGACACTGAGGAACGAAAGCGTGGGTAGCAAATGGGATTAGATACCCCAGTAGTCCACGCCCTAAACGATGAATGCTAGGTATTGGGAGTATCGACCCTCTCAGTGCCGCTTAAACAAGCTAACGCGTTAAGCATTCCGCCTGGGGAGTACGGCCGCAAGGCTAAAACTCAAAGGAATAGACGGGGACCCGCACAAGCGGTGGAGCGTGTGGTTTAATTCGATACTAAGCGAGGCACCTCACCTGGGCTTAACTTCTAGCTGCAAGCCTTCCGAAAGGAGGGCCGCCTTCGAGGGTGCTAGAAATGGTGCTGCATGGTTGTCGTCAGCTCGTGGCGTGAGCTGTTCCCTTAAGTGGGGTAACGAGCGCAACCCCTATCCTGTGTTATATTTTCACAGGAGACTGCCTTCGTAAGAAGGAGGAAGGTGGGGACGACGTCAAATCAGCATGGCCCTTACGTCCAGGGCGACACACGCGCTACAATGGCTGGTACAATGGGTTGCGAAACTGCGAAGTGGAGCTAATCCCTTAAAACCAGTCCCAGTTCGGATTGAAGTCTGCAACTCGACTTCATGAAGTTGGAATCGCTAGTAACGGCCAATCAGCCACGTGGCCGTGAATACGTTCTCGGGTCTTGTACTCACCGCCCGTCACGTCAAGAGAGTTGGTAACACCCGAACGTCGCCGTAGGGCGGCGGAAGGTGGGATCGATGATAGGGACGAAGTCGTAACAAGGCACCCGTAGCGGAAGCTGTGGGTGGATCACCTCCTTTCAAAGGATATAGGAGAAGAATGATCAAAATCTGAATCTCTTTGAGAATTGGATACATGATATTTCTTTTGATCCTAGGTCGAGATCAACTTCTTAGTTGGTCTTCACATTAGTGAAAACACAAATCGTTGCAATCACAGAGAAGATAAAGAAAAACTCGTCAGTCATGGCGAGTTTTTTGTTTGACGGAATCATATTCGCATGATGAGATCTATGTACGTTCTTTTCAAAAGGAGTTTCCATGAGTCTTGATCCTTACCTTTCCCCTCTTACTAAAAAACCTGAATTGATCACTCGACTTATTCAACGTCTTGAGGAAGAGTTATACAAAGGTATTCGTATTGTCGGAATCTTGGAAATTGGTTCTTATGCAAAAAGGGAAGCCGTATCAACATCTGATTCAGATCTACGGATTTATTGTGAATCTCCGAGGGGAATTATTTGGCAAACGGCTGGTGGAAGAATGAATCATCAACTCTCTGATCAATTGGAAGCACAGTTTGATCGCTTTGCACTTAGAGACAGGTCAAGAAAGTGCCTCTTTCTTAACTGGATACGCATCAATCAACCTCTTCAAGAAAAACTTTCTGAAGAATTAGGAATCAATATTGAATTTGGTTTCGCTGATAGACGATTTTATGAATTTCAACTTCAAGAGGCTAATGAAGTCTTCTGTCCTGAATACCAATATGTTTTGGGTTCCCTTATCCATTTTGACCCTGATCATTTTTTGGAACGATGGCGCGGACAAATGAGGAAAAGTATTCCTGATCCTGTTCGAATATTCATGCAAGCACGCCATCTCAAAGCTCCACCCTTTGAACTCTATGAACATCTTGAACCACACGAATGGGATGAATACAAAATCAAAAAATGTTTGTAGTTGCAATGGGTAAAATGGGCAGTGTTTGCGATTAGAGGAGCAATTACAGCAAAATGGTATTTATGTCGAAGTGAGTATCCATTTCGTAAGAACGATATCCTAAAAATTGTTGAAAAATATTTTCCTGATCACCTGACATTTGTGAAAGAGATGTACCAATGGAAAGTTCATGAGCCAACACGCAAAGAGCTCTGTGAACGCTTCCTTACAGAACAACTGACTGTCTTGGAGCTCTTTCGAGAAAAAACACAAATGGTTGAAGCTTTTGTACGGGCTGTAAATCAACTAAATCTCTCTTGAAGCCTGTCTTTTTGACAGGTTTTTTGTTTGAACAACCCACAAAAAAGCCCTTGATCAATTTAACGATAATTGTTATGATATTGCCACGTTTGAGCCTGATCTCAGTTGATTTTCTCACTCAAATCAGTACAATACATTTGTTATTAAAAATGTCTTAAAAAATTTTCAAACAAGGGCGTGTAGCTCAGGTGGTTAGAGCGTCACACTGATAATGTGAAGGTCGGAGGTTCGAGTCCTCCCACGCCCACCACGCCGAGGTAGCTCAGTGGTAGAGCAGAGGACTGAAAATCCTCGTGTCGTGAGTTCAATTCTCACCCTCGGCACCATGTAGAAACTTCACTGTAAGGTGAAGTTTTTGCTTTAACAAAAAAGCACCCCGAGAAAGAAGTGCTAGTGATCACCTTGGACGGATTGATAAGGAAACGTTGCGACAATGAGTGGAACAGAACCTATTCCATCGCGATCGATCTTAATTTGCAAAGCAATGGCCATAAGTTCGGCTTGTCGTTTATCTTTTAAAGGAAACAACTTTGCTAATTGATCAGTTTGGCCACAACAGGTCACAGATTCTTTCTCTCCCAAAATAAATGTCCCAGAAACATCTGTCACAGCAATCATGACTTGTCCTGAATTTAAAACGCGATGACATGTGGGACAAACGGAATCAACAACCCGGGCAAGAGTATACACAGACACATGAGCTGCCATTTTTTCTCCTTTTAAAAGATTTGGAAAATGCAGAAAAGAAAATCACAGAATGCTGCTGTGATTTGAGAAAGATCAATCAGGGATGTACACCAACACGACGAAGGGACTCTGCTTGCTCAGCAGAAAGTGTGCTGAAGATCTGCTCGGTCACCATTTTGTCTCGAATTGTTCTGACTGTCACAGGGTGCATTTTGATTCCATCAACTAAGAAATAGAGTCCCTCATCCGTTCGAATTGCCAAATGCTCCACCAGAGGAACATGACTCTTCTTCTGATGAGCCATGGCCTGAGCAATTCCGAAGTTGTCGGAAAAACCAATGGTCAAAGCGCCTGCTTCCCCATCAAGTTCAAGAGCTTCGAACACGATAGTAAGAACACCTGAAATGCGGTCACCGATCTTCATCCCGACCTCCTTTGTTGTCGTGGGAGAAGAAAATAACGTACTCTTCTGAAGAAAAAGTGTCAACCAAGAACAAAACTGATATTCCCTCAAACAAATTAAAACAAACAATGGTGATTGTTTTATTAAATGTATTCTTGATTAATGAGCTTCTGTAATACTCATTACTTCAAACGGTGACAAAGTCACATACACAATCACATGGCGGATCAAATCCCCTTGTTCCCAAGAAAATACTGCCTGACGTTGACCACTGACTGGTGTGGTTACAAGAAGATCACATTGAGCATCCAGGGTATCAATCTGTGCTGGAGCATAATCTTCATCCACACGCAACTGAATCAAAAATTCATCGACACATCCAAAAGTTTCTGTTCGAGTTCCCCAAGAATCAATTTGTTGAGTGGCATCCAAAAATGTATACAGTCCTGAACGCGCCATCACAGAAAGAGCTATAACCCCAGCACTGGCGAAAATAAGCACAATGAAGAAAAGAACAACCCCTCGATTGTCTGTATCTAATCTCATAATTCACTCATGTAAGGTTGTAGAGCAATAGTTGTTTGCATACTTGTACGAGCAGATTCGAAAAGAGTTGTTGAGGAATCAAATGTCTCAATTTCTAATGTAATATTGAGTGCCGTCAATATCCCTTCATTATTTCGTACAGCTTCAACATTCCAAACAGGCACTTGTGCACGATAATCTGTGAGAAAATAAGCCATGTTTCCGTCACGCTCAAATTGCAAACGACGAATCGTTTGCTCTTCACCCCCAATTTGTTCTAAAGAAGTTGGATTTTGTAAAGTCACAGACAGCCCATCTGTATCCGTAAAAACAAGAACAGAGTCTGTTGATCCAAAAGTTGAATTAGTGACATCAATGGCATTTGCTTGTCCAAGCTCAAACGAAAGCATGGTAAAAATCTGTGCGGCTTGATGTTCTGCTCGTGTGCGAAAATCTACAACTGAATGACGTTGTGCAAACTGAAGGAAAAAACCTGTAAGCAAAGGAAGGACAATCGCCAAAAGCCCAATATAAAGAACTGTTTCAAGAAGAGAAAAACCTTTTTTATTCTGAAACTGTTTCATACTAGTATTTTGGAACAAATGGATCTGTTGTAATACTTGAACCATCTGTAAATTCAAATTTCAAAATAATAGTCGTCCCTGTCATGTCCGCAGAATACTGAACTTTCTGCATATTAAAAGTCTGTCCTACTAAAATAGGTTGATCAAGACAATCTAGTTCTGTTCCTGAAGGAACAGAACCGAGAGGTGTTCCAGGACCTGTCGAAGACCAAATTTTTCCTGAACCAAGAAAAATCTGATCCATCACCTCACTATTATTCCACCAAAGTGTGACTTTATCGACTATAACATCCCTGGTGCCGTTATTCGTGACGTAAATATCTCGTAATTGTTTAAGACCATGCCAGTTTGCATCGGTAGAAACATCAATACTGATTTGACCTGCTTGCGTTCCAAAACATTCTCCTTGAGGATCTTCCCAATTCGTTCGTAGAGTTCTCCAGGTGCGACTCTGTTCCTTTCCAGAAACATCTGTCCAAGTGATTTCACTCTCTAAAAATCGACTATCCTCATCAACTATTCCAACAGTAGAAATTTGACAATCTCCATCTCGTAGAACTTCTTGTACTCTTACGGTTCTCTGCATTCCATTAAACATTGTCTCTGGACCAGATGTCCCAAGTGACCACTTTTCAGAAGTAAAAGAAAGAGAACCAACTTCTGTTAAAAATAGATCAGAAAAAGAAAGACTTTGCAAAGCTTCAATCCCCTGGGAACCGTACCAAAGAGCCTCTTCTGAAAGCAAACTATTTTCACTTGAACGATCTCCCATTATAAATAATCCAATAATTCCTGTGAGAAAAATTGCGGCAATTCCAATCGCAAGTAATCCTTC
>MGEY01000053.1:4872-19278 GCA_001791615.1 Candidatus Uhrbacteria bacterium RIFOXYA2_FULL_40_9 | reverse complement strand
TGTTGCTCTTTGAAATGTTCCATATTAAGGAATTCCTTCAAGAACAATCATCCCTTCAGGAGAAACAAAGAGAACTTGTTCGATTTGATAAATTTCAAGAGTGAGAGAACCATACTGCTCTGTGGCTCCCGAAAATAAAGAAAACACGATTTGATGATCATTCCCTACATCTTCCCCTGCTCCACTAAAATCTACTTTCTCAAACAAAATACTTGTTGAAATCTCAAAAAAAAGATCTTGGCTTACATCGCGACTTTCATACGTCTCACCAGAAAAAATAATCAATTCTGTTGCCTTACGTGAATCCTCATCATAAGGAAAATACACTCCCCAAGAAGTACCCAATACTCCACTTTGTGCGCGCTGTTGTGCAGTCGACAACACTTGTGCCACAACCACATCTGCAGACTGTAGAAGGAAACTTCTTTGAATGCGTACAAATGCCACGGTTGAAACTCCAAAAATGATCGTCACAAGAGCCATGACGACCAACACTTCAAGAAGAGTCATACCACGTTTGGCATTTTGCATATTAAAACTGCCCTACAACTTGATAAATAGGCATCATAATAGAAAGGGCAAGTCCTCCAACCATCACACCAATAAAAATTAATAAAAAGGGTTCGAGTAAAGAAGCCAAACTTTTTGTCACTTCATCAATTTCTTTTTCATAAAAATCTGCAAGATAAAGAAGCATTTCTGGCAAAGACCCTGTTTGCTCACCCACATAAATCATACGAAGAGCCATGGGAGGAATCAATTGGGGAAAATGTGCATACACAGCGCTTGTACTCTCTCCTTGTGACACTTCCTCTTCCATGCGAATAAACATCTTTTTATAGAGGGCATTTTTAAGAACTGTTCGAATAATTGGGAGGATTTCATCAATAGACATTCCTCCCACGAGCATCGTTCCCATAAGCCGGGAAGATCGACCAATGTTTACTCGCCTACTCATTGGTCCAATCAAAGGAAGATGAATAAGGATTGTATGAATCATTGGCTGAACAGCTTTAATCCTTCTGATAATAATCACGAAAATAAAAAAGGCAATAAGACATAAAACAACAAGAGACCCACTTTCCGTGGTCACACGAGCAATCCAAAGAAGAATACGTGTTGGAAGAGGAAGTTCTGCGTGCAATGCAGAAAACACATCTTGAATGCTTGGTAATATAAAAACAATAATCCCAATACTAATCGCAAGAGCAGCTAGAATAATCGTGACAGGATAAATCATTGCGCCACGAATCTTTTGGCGAAGATCATGTTCCTTCTGAAGTTGTTCAACCAAATGTTCAAGGTTTGTTTGTAATGTTCCAGAGGCTTCCCCTGCGCGAATCAAATTTAAATAGACGAGATCAAATACCTGAGGGTAGGCCTCGAGTCCTTTTGCGAGAGGATCTCCCCGTTTCAATGTAGTATGTAAAGTAAGCAAAATCACTTTCAAAGGACCTTTTGCTTGGCTTAATAATGTTTCAATTGCATTATCAATTGGTAATCCTGACTTTAACAAAACCGAAAGATATTTTGTAAACATCAAACGATCTTTATGAGAAAGTCGTACATTAAGCCGGGTCCAAAGCTTTACATGAAGAGGGCGTTCTGTTATTTCAATTCCTGTTTGCTTACTCATACATTACACGAATCAATTCTTCCAAGGTTGTTTCTTTTCCAAGAACTTTTTGTGCACCATCGCGCATCAGCGTTGTCATTCCTTCATTAATTGCCTGTTTTTCAATTTCAGAACTCGTTGCCCGACGAATGATCATTTTTTGAATTTCTTCAGAAACTTCTAAGACTTCAAAAATCCCAATGCGTCCTTTGTAACCTGTGTCATTACACGCATTACATCCTTTTGCTTGCGCGAGAGTAATGCTATTTTTTTTCTGAAACAACTCCTCAATGGCACCTTCCTCTAAAATTTGTTTTGCCTCATCTCTTGTAAGTGTTTTTTCTCCCACACATTCTGGACAGACGCGACGCATCAGTCGTTGAGCAATAGAAAGAATAAGAGTGGAGGAAACAAGAAATGGTTCCACGTTCATGTCCAAAAGACGAGGAATTGTTGTGGCTGCATTATTGGTGTGAAGAGTAGAAAGCATTTTATGTCCGGTCAGAGCGGCATTCACGGCAATCTTTGCTGTTTCTTCATCACGAATTTCTCCCACCATAATAATATCTGGATCTTGTCGTAAAAGAGTGCGAAGTCCGTTGGCAAAAGTTACTTTTGCTGCATGATCTACCTGACTTTGATTCACACCTGAAATATAAAACTCAACAGGATCTTCAATCGTTGAAATATTTACGGTTCGCTTGTTTAACATTTCTAAAATCGCATAAATGGTAGTAGTTTTTCCACTTCCTGTTGGACCCGTAGAAAGAATCATGCCCCAAGGCTTCAAAATCGCTCGGGAAACACGCTCGTAATCGGTTTTCCCAAATCCTAAATCTTCCAGTGTCAACTTATGTGATTCGCTTGAAAGTAAACGCAACACGGACTTTTCTCCATCAGAAACCGCCATAACAGAAACACGGACATCCACATCTCCATTGGGAACTTGGAAGCGATAACGACCATCTTGTGGCGCACGATGTTCGTCTGTGCGCATATGCGTCAAAATCTTAAGAAGAGAAATGAGCTGATGATGAACTTGGTTTGGAATAAAAAACTCATCTCGAAGAATACCATCAATCCGCAGTCGTGCCACAGCTGTTTTTTCTCCTGGTTCAAGATGCACATCAGAAGAACGTGCGGCATGTGCATACATCATGATGGCTTGAAACAAATCTGTAGAAGCTGTTTTTGAAATTCCTTGTTCTGCTTGTTTTATCAAATCTTCTACTTCTTTCTTGTTTGGATAAACTAATTTTTTTCGCACAGGCTTTGCTGTTTCTTTTTTCAAACTCTCTGATGATTTTTTTCGCATGAATGTTGGCATAAAAATTGGCTAGGTTGATTTCATTATATCGTATCTCACTCTTTTAGAATAGAAAAAACACGGAATAAATCCGTGCTTTCTTTTTGAATTCTTTATCGTGCAGCTTCAATCTCTGTGGTATTTTCTGATTCACATGAACGAATATGAACGACATCCTGAGCATCACGCTCAATGGTATAACCTGTATAAAGGGTATTCCATAAAAACTCTCCTTCAGGACTTACAGGAATTTCAGCAATATATCCTTCCGTAATTAAATCACTCAAATTGATGCAATTAGTCTCCCCTTCGACATTGGTTTCACACCACTGATTATAATCATCACATCCTGTATTTGTTGCTGCAATCATATACACGCCACCAGAAGCTAATTGGGCAATTTCAGGAAGATAATCTCCCCCATTATCGACTTGATCTAATTTAATCGCAGAAAGAAGTTCAACAGCATCTGCCGCACGTACAGCATCTCTTGAATCAGCAAAACGTTGTCCAGGATTCAAGGCAACAAGAACAATAATCGCAAGGATCGCAATGATGGCAATGACCACCAAAAGCTCAATAAGTGTAAACCCTTTTTTATATTGTTTCATAAGAACACAAGTAATGATTAGTTCTCTCTCTAACATCTCTAGTATATCATGAGCCTAAAACAAAACACAGACAACCGCTGTCTGTGTTTTTTCTTCTTTATCGAGTCACGGTAATCTCATCTGTATTTTCTGATTCACAAGCGCGAATCGTCAATGTCCCAGTAGCACTCTTTGTCAGTGTGTATCCTGTAACTCCAGCAGTCCAAGTACCACTTCCGTTTGCACTGATTGGAACTTCTCCCAAATATCCTCCGGTTACAAGTCCTGTCAAATCGACACAACTCACATCTGCTGTCACTGCTGTATCGCAATAAGCGTTTTGATCATCACATCCAGCCACTGCTGTTCCGATCATGTAAACGCTTCCGTCAGTTAATGCATCAATAGCGGCAAGGTAACTACCTCCATTATCGACTTGATCAATTTTGGCAGCAGACATCACCTCAACAACATCACTCGCGCGCACCGTATCTCGTGCATCTTGGAAACGTGTTGCGGGGTCGAGGGCGACAAAGACCACCACGGCTAAAATTGCCACGATTGCAATGACGACCAAGAGCTCGACCAGGGTAAATCCTTTTTGGTTCTTCATAAAAAGACATTAGTAAATAAAATTATGTTGATAAGAATATTTCCTACGATGTGTGGACCGGAGTGCTGCTCCAATTGCTGCTCCAAACACATGAACTTCTTGCGTATTCACCCCAGGAATCTTGACTAACTGACTGATGGGTTTTATCACAAAATCTCTGCTCTTTTCGTTGCATGCATGAAGCATTTCTTTTTCCGCAGCTTCTACACCCCCAAGAACAATCAAAGGGATTTGTACTTCTTGTGCCTTAAAGTATAACACGATTTCTGTAATTGTTTCGATGAAAAGATCCACAGTCTTTTTAGATAATACGAATGTTTTTTCTGTATCTGAGGATGCATGGAAAACAATCGTGCGAGAAAAGACAGAAGAACCTTCAGGTGTATACAGAGAAATCGTGGTCCAGCTATGACCCACATCCACAATCCCAATTAATGTTTCTGCTTTTTTCACGCGATGTTCTTTTATTGCATAACGCAAATAAAGACGAAATAAAGCCTTGCTGTTTGCTTCGAGTGCAACGAGATGAAATTGTTCAAATGTAAAAGAATTTAATAGTTCTTGAATGATTTCTTTCTCTGTTGCGTACACAGTAGTTCGTACCCCTTCTTTTCCTCTTGCTCCTTGAGAGACAACGATGTTGGCCTTTTCAAAAGGAATGGGTATTTCTTGTTGTGCGTTCCCAATGGCTTCTAACTTCAATGCTTCTGCCTTCAAATACTTTGGCAAAAGAAAACTTGAAGAAAAGACACGCGACTCTGGAATTAACAAGGTCGTTGGATAGATTTGTTGAAAAAAATCTTTTTTCTTCAATTCTTTTTCTACAAACTGATGAAGCTCTTTTGCTTTCACCACTTTGTCATCTTCCACCAATCCTTCTGGCAAAATCATTTCCTGAAGATGTTTCACTCTTCCTAGAATGGAGACTTATGCGAGTCGAATATGATGATTAGAAACATCAATGCCGATTCCAGAAAATACTGAAGGTATAAACATAAATAATGATTAAATTTCTTCCCAGCTAGTGAGATCAACGGCAGAACCTGCCACAATCACCCCTGCTTGAATCTTTCGTGTATAACGATTTGCCGTTGCCTCAGCAGTAACCGTACAAGTTCCACAAGGTGTTCCAGTAACGCTTATTGTGCAGGTTGATTGACCAACGGTTAGAGAACCTCCTGAGTACGAAGCATTCCGAGATAAACGTATCAATGCTTCTTCTACACAGCTTTCAGCAGAGAGAACAACATCACCTCCAGATTGTTGTGAAAATCCTAACTCTAAATCTCCCATTCCCATAAAAACAACTCCACTCATAATGACCATTGCAAGAGCGGAAAGAATAAGTAAAACAAGAAGCGCGACCGCCCCTTGTTGGTTCTTAATCCAAAGGAATGCGAAGAGTTGTTTGAAAAGATTCTTCATAATCGAATAAAGGACTTCCTGAACTATTTACAGCTTGAACAGTAAATTGTACTTGTATTATACCTGTGTCTTCTGCACTTGTCAGGTTAGAAAAAAGAAGATGAGTGATAGCAACTGTTGTGTTTGTAAGCGGAATGGCTTCCCCGCCTGCTGTGCTCACTTGAAATTGTCCATTATCTCCTGTTAAAGAAAAAACCATTGGATCCTCAAAAACATTTACCATATCCAAACTCAAAACTCCTGGATCCACATCAAAGGTTGAAGCACCCACATTGATCGTTTGTGCATGACGTCCGGCATCCATCAGTCTTTCTTGAATAATTCGTGCACTTGAAGCAACTTCTGACATCACAGTTCTTTTTGCTTTTGATTCACTCATGGTCAAAATAAACGACACCATAGCGAGAAAGATAATCGCAACAACCGCAATGTAAATAAGAAGTTCAACAAGAGTGAAACCGCGTTTTGTAAACTTATTCTCCATAATAAATCTTATAAATCATCTACGACCTAAAGTCACTAGTACACAATCGAAACATCCTCAAGGATAGGAGTTGTGATTCTGTTTCCACTTAAATAGGCTTTCCATTGAACCCATTGCGTTCCTGTGGCACTTGGATCTATGACAATGTTTTGACCAGAAATGCTATACGTGGTATTTGCGGTTCCATCAAATCCTACCCATTTTGCACTTACAAGATTCGTTTCAGAGCTGGCTGTGCGCATGCGGAAGACAATGTCTCCTATCCCAGACTTTGTCCATTCAATCGTGTCCCAAGTTGTAGAAGAAGATCCACTATCAAAAGCTTGCGAAGTAAAAGTGCCTTCAGGTGCATACTCTAAAACAGTCGAAGGTCCTAGTATTTGTAATTCCATAGAATTATGCCTGGTTGCAAGAAAGACATAAGTTCCATTATAGAACACGCCCATACCTTCATCATCTAAATCAAACGTGGTTGTACGCACAGGAGAAGTGGGAGTAGAAATATCCCATCTCTGAAACTCTTGATTTGTGACATTCGTTGCTAAATAAACGATAGAAGTTCCGTCTAAAAAAATGCTATTCACATTTCCCCCTATTTCTGTGCCAGAAAGAAAAATCGGAACAGAAGGAGTAGTAACATTTAACAAAATAAGTTCTTCGTTCGGGCTTGAAACATGACCTAAAGCCACCAAAGTTCCTGAAAAGGTAATTGTGACTGCATCTGCATTTCCAAGTGTGTCATATCCCCCAACCAAGGTTGGAGCAGAAGGTGTGGCAATATTGAAAACCGCAAGCTCTTGAGAATTATTTGCAGTCGCAGCAAAAAGATAATTTCCAGAAAGAGCAAAATGATTAATATCTGCACTATAATTATAAGAACCAACAAGGGTGGGAGTTGAAGGAATAGAAATGTCCAAAATATAAAGTTCTGGATTTTTGCTTGAGGTTGTTCCAAGATACGCATAATTTCCTGAAACAAGAATCCCATGTCCATCTGCGGAACCTGGGGCATCATAGCTTCCAATCACCACAGGGGATGTTTTTGTCCGAATATCAATTACCACAAGCTCTGTATTTTTGTTATCTGTTGCTATGTAAGCATAATCTCCCACCACTTGCAGATCCATGGCGCTTGCACTCATTTCAAGACTCCCTAAGAGCACAGGTGTGGATGGAGTCGATGTATCATAAATAAAAAACTCATTCGCTCCGTTAGTTGTTGTTACATATGTAAAATTTTCTACTACTTCTATATGAGACCCGTCATGAGTCCCAGGTTTATCTGCAAAACCAATAAGCTGAGCCGTGTTCCAAGAAGTGGTTTGTGTACGAAGAATAGAAAGATCTGCTGCATCCGTTGTCATGCCAAGATAGATCTCTGCCCCATAAACAGCAACGGATTTAGCATCGTCTGTTGTCGTTACGTCAAAGGAAGCGCTTTCCACAAAGGTTGAAATGTTCACAACAATCGCCTCTTTTGTATCATGAGTAGTGGCAAGCATAAGAGACTCTTCATGTGGATCAACAGAAAGATCATTGACGGTTGCCCCAACCTCAATGCTTTGTGCCACACTCAAAGCCCCTTCTGGACTGGCAACGGAAACACGTGCGGCATCATAGGCAGTTCCATTAACTCTTCCGATATAAAGATTTGTTCCTGATCGAATTAAACGTGTCACATCATCTAGACCAATCAGATCAAGTGTGTTCACTTGTGTAAAATCTGACAATCGTACAACCACGAGTTCTTTTGTATCATGTGTTGTACCTACATAAGCATAAGCACTATCCATACCTACATCTGTTGTTGTGACTCCAAGCTCTGTGACTCCGAGTTGAGTAATCATACTACTAGGGGTACTGATGTTATACACGAATAACTCCTGTGTACTGGCAATCCCACGAACAACGACAAGCTTGTTTCCATAGGCTGCCACGCCCGTGGCATCCTCCGTGCCTGAAAGATCGATCGTATTCACCTGTGTCATGGTGGTGGTGTTGATCACCTTTACTTCCCCGGAATCATTATTATTTGCAATATAAGCATATCCATTATGAACCACAAAATCATCAGACACATCCGCAATTTCCATTCCACGCAAAACAGTTGGAGTCGACTCTGAAACATCACTGACATCTAAAGCCACAAATTCATATCCTGATGTTCCTAATGAAAGCACATACAAAATGTCCTCCTCTGGAACATATTGCATCGCAATACGGTCTCCGCTTCCATCCAAGTTTATTTGATAATGACTAAGGAGTCCGCTCCAATCTGAAGTATTTGATCGAAGTGTCACTTCCCCATTCCCTGAAGCTGTAATATCCGTGCTGTTCTCTCTCCCCGCATCAAACTCTGTGCTCGTCGTCTGTGTCCAAGAAAGAATCCCCCAATTCATCACATAAAAGACAGAATCAATATTTTGTGTTTTATCTTCTAACGTATCCCAAGTCACATTGATGGTGACTTTTTTTGTATTCGCATCAAGTACACCAGAAGGAGCAATATCTCCATTCAAACTTCCCATGCGATAAACATCTTCAATGGTAATAGTGCGGGTATACACGGTATCGATTGTATTTGCTGTTCCCAAAAATTCATAATATCCAGAAGTCGTCGTCAGCCCATGGGTTCCATTGGTCACTTCTGCCCAATCTCGATCTCGGATAGAACGCACGGCTTCAATTCCTTCTTTTATGTATCCAGCGGCGGCTACATACTCCACTCCTTGTTTGGTCATTTGTATAGACGATAACAAAACCGTGATCACGGAAACCGCGATCACAGCAAAAAGAGCAACCACAAGAATCACTTCAACTAAAGATTGTCCTCTATTCATGTTCTGCATAACAAATAAAAATTCACAACGCATTATCTGCTTACACGCCCTGTTGTATTCACCACAAGATGAATGCTTTCACCAGATTCTGTGGAAGTAAGGGTAATGGTTCCGGTGTTTAAAGTTTCTCCGGTTCGTATTTCAAACACAATCTCTGAAAGCCCTGAGGCGCTTACCGTTTCTGAAAATCCATAGGTTTCATCAAAAGCTGGATCCCGCCCGACAAAGGTTGTTCCTTTAAACAATGTGCTATTTGTTGCTGTAAGGTACACCCCCCAAACATCATTGAAATCTCCACTCAATGTTCGTGCTTGCGCGCGATGGATCAACTCAACAACACGATCAGCATCAAGCTCAAGTGAGCTTTTTGGGATGGTATTTGAAAATGCCCTGATACCTAAAAAGGTGATAATCCCAACAATAGTGATCACTACAAGAAGTTCCACAAGGGTAAAACCGTTTTGTGAAAACGGGTGGTGCATAAAATCTTACATCCTTAATGATGAGGTAATCGAATAAATCGGAGAAAGAATGGAAACTGCCACAAATCCAACCACGAGTCCAATCAAAATCAATAACACTGGCTCTAACAAAGAAGAAAAGTTCTTAGCTTGAAAATCAATTTTCTCTTCATAATAGTTTGCGAGATATAGGAGAGAATCTCCAAGACCTCCAGAGCGCTCCCCAACCGCAACCATACGCAGGATCATTTTTGGATAAAGTTTTGGATAAAACGTGAGGATATCAGAAAAAGACTGACCTGTTTCAATTTTCTTCTGCATGCTCAAAGCTGATTGTTGATAAACATAATTACTAAGAGAATTTCCCACAATTTCTAAGCTTTCTTGAATCGGAACTCCACTTTGAATAAGCATCCCTACAGATCGACAGAACCTTGCCCGATTCACATCATGAAGAAAAGCGTGAATAATAGGGAAATGCAATAAAATCGGATGTGTAAAACGATGCAAAAATTTCTGTCGCAGTAATCCAACAAGCACAAGAAAAAATATGACCAAAAAAGGGACAATTAAATACCCGTAGTGTTGAAACATCGTAGCAACTGCAAGTACAGTTCGTGTACTCCAGGGAAGATCTGCTTTCAAAGAATCAAACACACGCACCATTTGAGGAAGCACGAATGTCGCGATCCCGATACCCAAAAAAAACGTAGCGATCAGCACAATCATTGGGTATAACATTGCAGATTGAATATTCCGACGAATACGATATTCTCGTTCAAGTTGTCCGGCTATATGTTCAAGGTTTTCGCTCAAGGTTCCAGAGCTCTCTCCTACACGTACAGAGCTAATAAACAAAGAATTAAATGTTTTTGATTCAGGGACAAGAACATCTCCAAGAGATTGCCCCGAACGAACTTCGCGAGAGAGTCGATTCAATACCTTTGCAAGTTTTCCAGAACTTTGTTCAGCAAGAATCACTAAAGATTCACTCACGGTTAATCCTGCCTTTAACATCACCGCGAAATTTTTTGTCATGGTCACAATTTCCACGGTTCGAATAGGAAAAAAATGGATTTCTTTTTTGTAAAAAGGAATGTGTGTAGTTTCTTGATTCATACCAATTGTGACACTTAGAATTTTAACCGTTCAATTCCTCCGTGGATCGTTCCATAGTGATCATGCCAAACTTCTTTCCTGTTTGAATAGCAGATTGAAGGGTCCCAAGATTATTTTGTCGAATGGCATTACGCACAGCCGGAGTTGATGTTAAAATTTCGCGTGCCGCAACGAGCTTTCCTTCTGTATTTGGAAGAAGTTGTTGAGTGATGACCATCTTTAAGGTCGCTGCAAGTTGTACAAGGATTTGTTGTTGTTTTGCGCCTTCAAAAATATTGACAATGCGTTCCACCACTTCAGGAGCATTAGGGGCATGTAAAGTGGAAAGGACTAAATGCCCTGTTTCTGCAGCTGTAAGAGCCAAAGAAATGGTTTCTGGATCACGCATTTCCCCAACCACAATCACATCTGGATCTTGGCGTAAAACATGACGTAATCCTTTTGCAAAACTAGGAAAATCACTTCCCAGCTGACGTTGTTCAATTAAACTTTGTTGATTAGTAAAGCGGTATTCAATTGGATCTTCCAAGGTGATGATATGACGTGCGGAAGTCTGATTCATGCGTTCTACTAATGAAGCAAGGGTGGTAGATTTTCCTGATCCTGCAGGTCCACTAATAATCACGAGTCCATTTTCAAACGCAGGAATCTGTTTCATGATTTCGGAAAAACCCAATTCTTCCGGAGTTGGAATCTGTTTTGGAAGAATACGTATAGCTAATGCTAATCCTGTGGCTTGTTTGTGAATGTTGACCCTCAAACTTATTTCTCCAATGATCGCGCCTGTATCCACATCTCCAGAAACTGCTAATTCTTTCAACTGTTCTTGTGAAAGAAGTGTTGAAACAATCTTTTCCACTTGTGTTTTTGTATAAGGCTCTTTTTTTATTGCCTGAAGAGCCCCTTGAATACGCAAAAAAGGCCGTTCCCCTGCAACAAGATGCAGATCAGACGCGCCTTTCTTTACGGCAAAATGAATAAGTGTTTGAAAATCCTCCATAAAACGTGGGCTTTATTCGCGCACGACGCGCATAATTTCCTCTAAAGTTGTTTGCCCAACAATCACCTTACTGAGCCCATCATGTAGCATACTGGTCATTCCTTCTGCAATGGCAATGTCATGAATTTCATCGGCATTTTTCTCTTGCATAATAGCTTCCCGTATAGCATCCGTAACCACAAGCATTTCAAAGACCCCTATGCGCCCATGGTATCCTGTATGATTACAAACATTACATCCCTTTCCTTTATACAATTTAAACTTTGAAATATCTTTTTTCTTTCCAAGCTCCTCAAGATATTCCTTTACCTTTGGCATCCCTTCAATAAACTGTTCTTCTAATTCAGTCATTTCCACACTTTGAATACAACTCATACAGATCCGACGCACTAAACGCTGAGCCATCACCAAATTGACAGTAGAAGCCGTTAAAAAGTTTTCCACTTCCATTTCTGTGAGTCGAGGAAAAGCGGTTGCAGCATCATTGGTATGCAAAGTAGAAAGAACTAAATGTCCAGTCATGGCCGCATTCACGGCAATGCTTGCGGTTTCTGGATCACGAATTTCTCCCACCATCATAATATCTGGATCTTGTCGCACAATAGAACGAAGTCCTTTCGCAAAAGTAAGATTGGTTCGTTCATTTACCTGAATTTGATTGACTCCTTCTATATCGTACTCCACTGGGTCTTCAATCGTAGTAATATTTACATCTCGTTGATTCAACACTTTGAGTACAGAGTACAAAGTTGTAGTTTTTCCACATCCTGTTGGACCTGTTACTAAAATCATTCCCCAAGGTCGATGAATCATCTCGGACATTTTTTTAAAATCTTCTGGTTGTAATCCTAAATCTGCCATGGAAAATCGTCGGCTTTTATCAGAAAGTAAACGCATCACTGCTTTTTCTTTATGTGTGGTTGGAATCACAGAAAGACGAATCTCAATATTTTCTCCCCAATGATCCTTATAGACCATCTTTCCATCTTGGGTCGCTCGATGTTCATCTGTGGCAAGACGTGACAGAACCTTTAGGCGTGTAATGATAGCTTCATGGTTTTCAAAAGGAATTTCGACAATATCATGAAAATTCCATCAATACGATAACGAACAACCGTGTAATCATCCTCAGGTTCTATATGGATATCTGATGCACCACTTTGGTAAGCAAAATCAATAATGGCATTCACGACATCTATCATGGAAGCTCCAAGCCCTAATCCTTTCTGTTTTTCAAGTAAAGATTTGATGACCACCGAAGGATCACGACGAAACAAATACATGTGATTATTAAGATCACGTTTTGTCGCGTACATGTAAGTCACTGGCTTACGTAAATACTTTTCCAAAAGGGATTTGATAATCAAGTCGTCCGGAGTGGCAGTTGCGATTTGTACAATCCCCTTTTCTTCTTCCACAGGAAGAATGTGATGCGCGCGAGCAAAAGATTCTGGAAGAAGTTCTGTCATTTCTTCAAGAATATGGATTTGTCGTAAATTGACAAAAGGGACATCGTAATACCAAGCGATCAATTGACCGACTTGTTCATCTTTCAAGAGCCCTCGACTGACCAAAACTTGATCAATTTCGACATGGCTCGCTTCTTTTGCCGTTGCGGCTTCTTGAAATTGTTCCTCCGTGACTCCTCCACGCTCCACAAGCGCTTCATGGAGTTGCTCTTTTGATAAAGGCATAGTGCTTACAGTATAGCATGAGAAGATAAAACGGATAAAACTGTTACAAAAAGAATCCCTTTTTCTGAAGGATTCTTTTTTCTATTTCTAAAGGTTTCACCAGACAAACACACTTCTGTCAGCAACCCATGCTACTTCAAATGATTCTCAATAATTTTGACCACTTCTGCAAGTGTAAAATTTGCTTTAACCAAATAATCAATCGCGCCTAACTCTTTTCCTTTTTTAATATCTTCTTCTTGACCAAGGTTTGTCAGAATAATCACAGGAATTTTTTTCAAGTCAGCGTCTTGATGCATTTCTTCTAAAACTTCAAACCCATCTTTCACGGGCATAATTAGATCTAGCAAAATAAGATCTGGTATTTCTTTGGCAAGCTGGGCCATCGCTTCTTCCCCATCTGTGGCAACTTGAATAATGAATCCTTCTCGCTCCAATCCGTCTTTATACGCAGCAACAAGAAAAATATCATCTTCAACAAGCAAAATTGTTTTACGTTCTTTCATACAGATTTTTTGTTATGAACAATAAATAAATAGTATCAAGAAACTTTTGAAATCTCAGCTTCTCCTTTTCTTGCTTCAACTCCTTTTACCGGAAGACTGATGTAAAAAGTGGTCCCTAGTCCAAGAGTGGACTCAAACGCAATCTCTCCTTCACATAGATCTGTGATCATCTTAGCAACATAAAGGCCAAGCCCCGTTCCTTCTGTTTTTGTTTTAATGGCATTATCTGCACGAAAAAACTTCGTAAATATGTGTGATTGAGCAGATTTTGGAATGCCAATGCCATTATCTTTTACTCGTATCTCAATCATATCCTCATTTTTCCTTTTCTTTTTTTCAACGCTTACTTTTATCTGACACTCTTTCCCAGAAGAATAGTGCAAAGCATTCATCAGTACATTTTTCACGATCTGCACGACTAAGTCTGTATCCACATGAATTAGGGGGAGAGCCTTTTTTGGTTTTTGAAAATCAACACGACACTGATGTTCTTTTGAAATAGGAATGAGTTCTTTAATGATAGAATCAATCATCTTTTCTACTTGCATCTTGCTTGGCGTAATAGAAATTCTTCCTGTTTCTAAACGCGATGCATTAAGAAGATCATTCACAAGCCGTATCATTCGTTTCGTAGATATCTCAAGGTTTGTGAGATATTCTTGTTGTTTTGGATTGAGTGTCCCAATTTTTTGATCTTCAAGCATTTCAATAAAAAGACGCATAGCTGTTAACGGAGTACGAAGTTGATGAGAG
>MGEY01000053.1:0-4865 GCA_001791615.1 Candidatus Uhrbacteria bacterium RIFOXYA2_FULL_40_9 | reverse complement strand
AAACAAATTCTGTTTTTATTTTATCAATTTCTGTTTCTCTTGTGACATCATAAAGAACAACAAGCTCACCAGAACACTTTCCTTTTGGACCACAAAGTCTCACAGCATGTAACCGATAAATATATTTGCTTCCATCTTTAGCAATCATCTCTACATTGTAAGGATCAATTTGTTTGCCTGCAAAACGAAGAACAAAATTCTTTCCCATCAGGACAAGGCTTTTTTTTGAAAAAACGTTTCCAAGTGATAAAAACTTTTTTCCGATAAAATAGGAAGCCGGGTACCCCGTGACTTTTTCCACTCGTTGATTAACATCTAAAACCTTTCCCTTGTCATCAACATAGACATTCACAGACAGAGTGGAATTAAAAATCATTCGATATTTCTGTTCACTTTCCATCAAGGCTTGCTCATTTTTTTGTTCCTTTGTAATATCCCTCGCCACCCCAGTGATCCCAACGATCTTTTTCCCATCATAAAGAGGAACTTGAATCGTGCGTAGTATATGTTCCTCCCCTTGAATCACAAGTGAACGTATTTCATCAACCATTTTTCCTTCTAGATTCTGAGAATCAATTTGCTTTATTTTTTGACTATCTTTTTTTGAAAAAAGTTCCTCGGCTTTTTTCCCAAGGATTTTTTGCTCAGAAAATCCAATCATTTTTGCTGCTGCAGGATTCACAAACGTATACCTTCCTTCTATATCTTTGGAAAAAATCGCATCTTTAACATTTTGTGTAATGATCTTTAATTTTGTTTCACTTGCAAGAATTTTCTCTTCTGCTCTTTTTTCCTTTGTTCTATCATCATAAATCATCACAATTTCCCCTGAGGGAAGTTTGCACACATAATTATCTCTCCAACTTTGAACGAGATTATTTTGATAGTGTTTCACGGGGAGTCGTTCTGGTTTCCCTGTTTTGTAGACTCGTTGTAATACCTTAAAAAGACCAAATTCTATCACATCAGGAAAGACTGTTGTTACTTTTTTCCCAATGACCTCTGGCTTTTTAATTTTATCAATCTTTTCTCCAGCTTTATTAAACTCTTTGAAAATAAAATCTTTCCCATCTTCTACAGCTTCATACACAGCAACCGCACTACTCATTTCATTGAATAAAGCTTTGTAACGTTTTTCTAAATTATATCGAGCTTCTTCAAGCTCTTTTGTCACCCTATTTAATTGTGTATTTGCTTGACGCAAAAATTCTCTTTCAATTTCAGAAATTTCTAATCGTTCCTCTATTTCTGTTTGTAAATAAAGTTTTTTTGATGTTGATTCTCTTTCCTTTTTCTTCTTGGGCATACGCTATTTTTCCTCAATCTTCCTGAAGAAAATGTTATTTTTTGAGATTGACAAGGTCGACAACTTTCTTTACAAAAACGTCGCGATCAAATGGTTTAGTAATGTAGCCTGTCAATCCATGCTTCTTAAGTTCTGCAAGACGCTCTGAAGTCACATCAAGTACACTTAAAAAAACAATTTTATATTTAGGAGATACTTTCATAACACGCGTAAACACATCCCACCCAGAAAGGTCTGGCATCATGATGTCTAAAAGAACAAGATCGTATCCATCTGCTTGAATCTCTTTCACTGCTTCCATTCCCGTAGATACGCTGGTGACGTCATAGCCTTCTTTTTCTAAAATAGTTTTCACAGAAGCCAATGTATCTGGCTCATTGTCCACATGAAGAATTCTTTTCATATATTTTTTTAAAAGAAAGATCTTGGGAAATCTCTCTTATTTATAAAATGATCATTTTTTTTGGTAAGGTGAAACTGAATGTGCTCCCTTTTCCTTCCCCCTCTGATTCTGCCCAAATTTTCCCGCCATGTGCTTCTATAATTCCTTTACAAATAGCGAGTCCTAACCCCGTACCTTCGGTTTTTCTTTGAACTCTTGTTTCGATCTGATAGAACGCCTCAAACAATTTTTCAATATTTTCTTTTGAAATTCCCAACCCACTATCTGTTACTTGCACAACACAATTATCTTTTTCTTCAAAAGCTTTTATCTGAATCGTTCCCTGTTCTGAAGTGAACTTAATCGCATTTGTTAAAAGATTTGAAAGGACTTGAGTGATTCTGATTTGATCTGCTGAAATCATTGGCAGTTGTTGTGTATCTGCTGTCAGAGTAATACTGCGTAGTGCTGCTAAAACCGTAAACTCATCAACTGCATTTTTTACCAGAGAAGTGAGAGAAACGCTTGTGGGAAATAATTTAAACTTTCCGGTTTTCATTCTTGTCATATCAAGCATGTCCGCCGTAAGCGTATCTAATCGCTCTTCATTACGTAAGATCATTCTTAAACTATCCAGTTGTTTTTTTGAAAGTTTCCCAAAATCACCATCAATAAGAAGCTCTAATTGAAGTTTAATAGGAACAAGAGGATTGCGAAGCTCATGCGTCACAATGTTCAAAAAATTATCTTTCATTTTGTCGAGTTCTTCCAATTTTTCGTTGGCTTTTGAAAGCTCTTCTGTACGTTTTTCAACACGATCTTCTAATTCAACTTGAAAGGAACGAAGACTTTTTTCTGTCAGTTGCTTTTTTTCTAAATCCTTTTCTATTTGTTTTCGAGAAGCAGCAAGATTCCCTGCCATGGTATTGAACTCTCGGGAAAGCTCTCCAAATTCATCTTGGCTTGTAATTGCGATTGTGTGTTTGAGATTCCCTTTTCCAATAATTTCTGCTCCTTTTGATAAAATCTCAAGAGGTTTTGTCAGTTTTGCAGAAAAATAGAAACCAAGAAGGATCATCAAAAGGGCAATTGATCCTCCGATGACAAAAGCCATCCAACGTTGATAAAGAACCGTTGCTAATACTTCCTGCTCGTTCATTTCTGCCAAAATACAAACATTTCTTTCCGGAATCCAATGGTAAACACCAACGACTGTTTTTCCTTCAAAATTTTGATAAACACCAGAACCACTTTTTCCTTGCAAACAAGATTTTGATGCTTCTGTATAAACAGGTTGTGTGATTAAAACCGTATTTCCAGTTTCTTTTTTTGAACTG
This sequence comes from Candidatus Uhrbacteria bacterium RIFOXYA2_FULL_40_9, assembly GCA_001791615.1. Taxonomy (GTDB): domain Bacteria; phylum Patescibacteriota; class Patescibacteriia; order UBA9934; family GWF2-40-263; genus UBA12396. The sequence continues at coordinate 1,840 of MGEY01000053.1, read as the reverse complement.
GCAATCAAATAGTTATATACATTCACCAAATAAGTTTCTCCGGTTTGTCCCAACCCTGCTGGCTCATTCATAACTTCAAAAATTTCTTGCAAATCCACTCTTCCCACAAGAACCCCAATGGTTTGTTGTTGTAAATCATGAATCGGAATGGAAAAAGAAATCGCAGTGTTTTGCAATGGAAAGGAATAATAGAATTGAGAAATAAACAATCCCTCCAATCCTTTTCTATAAAATTCCTTATCTGCTCGATACTTTCCCACCTCACTTTCATTTGTAGAGAGAAGAATTTTTCCTGTCTCTACATCAAGGAGAAACAATTCAAAAAATCCAAAATTACTTTGCGTGTAAGAGCTAAGGGCATTCACCACTGTTTTTTCTTTCAAGAATTGTTCTTCTTCCTCTTGTCCAAAATAAGGAAATAACTCGGCAATACGCATTTCTTCATTTTCTGCAATCATCTGAAAAATTTCTGCTTGTTTTTCAAATAAGATATTGATCTCTTGTTCTTTTAATAAAACAATGGAATCCAAATGATCTTGATTCCAATCAAGAAAAGCCTGTTGAGATGAATAATCAGAAAAGAGGGTTAACACGGTTGCAGTAACAAGTGATATCAAAGTAAACAAAAGAATAATTTTTGTAGAAACAGGTAAACGCATAACCGTACTTATTGTTTTCTTTCTGTTTGAATAGATTCTAAAAATTTCGTGGTGTAATAATCCGTATTTGAAAAAGAAGCATCAAGTAAGTTTTCCTCTTTCAAAATCTTTTCCACACGCTGCCAACCTTGTGCATCCATCCATCCAATCGGCACCTCTCCTGAATGAATCAAGGGAGCAGATTGACGAAGCATATACGCTTCATGACTCATCGTTCGATCTGTGGCATAGTGAAGAACCATTTCAACGGTTTCTTCTTCGTGAAAAAGCGCATATTCCCATCCTTTCAAGGTTGCTCGCAAAAAAGCTTCGACTAACTCAGGATGATTCTCAATCATTTCATCTGTGGTAAAAAGAACATCTCCATACATATTCATCCCATAATCTGACATCAAAATAACATTCACTTCATATCCTTCTTCAATGGCTTGATGTGGTTCATTAATGACATACCCTGTGGAAACATCTACGGTTCCATCTAAAAGCTCTGTGGCATCATACCCAATTGGAACTTCCTTTATTTGCGATCGATCAAGATCAAGCTTGGACATCATACCTGCATACAGCCAGACAATACTTCCCTCCTGTTCAATCCCAACGGTTTTTCCGATAAAATCCTGTGGTTTGGTAATCCCGCTTTCTTTGAGTGCATAGGCACAATCAGGGATCGTTTGATAAATAACCGCAAAGGCTTTTACAGGGAGCCCTTCTGCTCTTGCCGTCAGAAGAGCTTGAGAGCCTGCGATTCCGAAATCCGCATGCCCGGACACAACTGCCTGGATAGGAGATTCTTCATAGGTAAAAGGGGAGATGTTTACTTTCAGCCCTTCTTCTTTATAAAACCCCTTTTCTACTGCCACATAATTTCCTGCAAATTGGGCTTGATGTTGCCATTTCAGCTCAAGTGTCACTTCGGTAAGTGGTGGAATATTCTGTTCTCTACATGCTTGATACAAAAAACAACTACCTATCCAAACAAGAACAACAACAAACACCACAGCACCAGTGATGATTGTCTTTCTCATAGTAAATCATTAGGAATAAGAGGAGACACGATATCTATTGTTTCTATCGTATCATTCTTTTTACGAATCGATAAGAAAAAACCGGGGAAACCCGGTTTTTATTTACAGATATTTTCGAATGGTTTCTACAACTGACACAAGTGTGGTATCAGATTT
>MGEY01000052.1:29460-31453 GCA_001791615.1 Candidatus Uhrbacteria bacterium RIFOXYA2_FULL_40_9 | reverse complement strand
GATGAGTGAATACTTCCCTAACTATAGCGTCATGTTTTAGTTATACACCACCTTGTTTAGTATAGAGCCATTTTTTATTGACAAAACTTCACTTTTCGTGTATGCTTCGTTGGTTCTTTCACATGGAGGTGACACGTGCCGTTTCTCTTCGCAAGTGTTTTTGCTCTTTTTGCTTTTTGGGGTATTTTTGCTTCATGGGCTGTTTGGATCATTATTGTCTTGGGGATTTTGTCTATTCTGAGTCTGTGCTTTTGTTCGAAGAGATTCATTCAGATTTTTTGCAATATTTCTGATGTAATTTCTGACTTGTATAGAGATTTTGATGATGAGGCATAAAAAGAAAGAACTTTTTTCGCGATACGAGCCGTTTGGCTCGTTTTTCTTTTTTTAAGACTAATAACTTGATTTTTCCATCTTCCCTTGATATACTGCGATTATCTTTACGCTTAAACTAGCGATATTCGCTTTATGATCCGTAGATTTTTTGAGCGAAACAACCCAAATGCTCTTGAACATTACCTTTCGGATAAGTTTGGTCCAGCAATAGGAGCTGTTCTTTTGTTTTTTTTAGAAGTCTTACAAGTTGTTTTGATTTCTTGTGCGATCATTATTCCTATTCGTTATTTCTTGATCCAGCCTTTTTATGTGAAAGGGGCATCTATGGAGCCAAATTTTTATGATCAAGAATATTTGATCATTGATGAACTTTCCTATCGATTTCGTGAACCTATGCGCGGAGAAATTATTGTCTTCCGTTATCCACGAGATCCAAGTCAATTTTTTATCAAGCGTGTAATTGGACTTCCTGGAGAAACAATTGAGATCACCAATGGGAATGTTATTATTTACAATGAAGAGAATCCAAATGGAGTTGTTTTAGAAGAAGACTATCTTGTGGAATCAACAAATGGAAAAAAGAAAGTGACCCTTGGAGAACAAGAATATTATTTACTTGGTGATAATCGAGATGAAAGTTTAGATTCACGAAGTTTTGGGGTAGTAGATGAGCAAGGGATCATCGGGCGTGTTTGGATTCGCGGTTTTCCTCTTTCACGCATCGATTTATTTGGTCTCCCTTTATATAATTTCTAATCAGGAAGCATTAAACATTCCTTATGACACCAAAAAAAATATCTTCCTCTGACAAAGAAACAGAGGAAGAAGTAAAGAAAATAACAAAGAAAGAAAGTGACGATTCAACAAAAAAGCGTAAGACCACGCCAAATCTTTTACGAGGTTTCCGTGATATTCTTCCAGAAGAGCAAGGAAGATGGAACCTTTTACGAGACACCATACGAAATTTTGCAGAAGCTTATAGTTTTGATCGTATAGATCTTCCTATTTTAGAAAAAGCAGAGTTGTTCATTCGCACAATTGGAAAACAAACAGATGTTGTTCAAAAAGAAATGTATACCTTTGAAGATCCTTCACAAGAAAAAGTGGCTTTGCGTCCAGAAGGAACCGCTTCGATTGCACGTGCGTTCATAAATCATGGAATGCTTAATCTTCCTCAACCTGTTAAACTTTGGTACATGGGACCCATGTTCCGCCATGATCGTCCGCAAGCAGGTCGTTATCGTCAATTCCATCAGTGTGGATTTGAAACCCTTGGGAGTGAAGAGGCAATTGTGGATGCTCAACTCATTGTTCTTGCATCTCAGTTGTTTAAAGAGTTGGGAATAAACATTACGGTTCAAATAAATTCGATTGGAACTCCTGAATGTCGTCAAGCGTATTTAGTAGAACTTGTGAATTATTTTCGCAGTTATCGAAAGGTTCTTAATGAAGATGATAAACGTCGTTTGCAAAAAAATCCTCTTCGTCTTCTTGATAGTAAAGATGAAAAGGTTGTGGAATTGCTCAGTGGCGCTCCACACATTATTGATTGGATCAGTGATGCTTCAAAAGAGCATTTTATGAAAGTTCTTGAATTTTTGGATGAAGTGGAAGTTCCGTATGTACTCAATCCTTATCTTGTACGCGGGCTAGACTA
>MGEY01000052.1:0-29395 GCA_001791615.1 Candidatus Uhrbacteria bacterium RIFOXYA2_FULL_40_9 | reverse complement strand
GGGCTTCTTGGAGGACGAGAAACGCCGGCTTGTGGATTTGCTCTTGGATTGGAAAGAATCGTTCGTGCCATGGCAGATTGTGAAATAAACCCTCCTCAACGTCCACAAACACAAGTTTTCTTTGCACAATTAGGAGATGCTGCTCGACGTGTAGGACTTAGAATGTTTGAAGAATTTCGTCAAGCAAAGATCCCTGTAGCAGAAGCTTCTGGAAAAAATGCATTGAAAGCACAGTTAGAAATTGCCAATAAATTAGGCTCTGCCTATACATTGATTCTTGGACAAAAAGAAGTGCTTGATGAAACGATTATCATTCGTGATATGGATTCTGGAGCTCAAGAGATTGTGGATGCAAAAAAAATTGTTTCTATTCTTCAGAAAAAACTTGCTCGATCTGAAGGAGTAATACCACTAACACAGAAAGCAGTAGAAGATAAACAACAATAATAAAATCCCGGTGTATCCGGGATTTTTTGTCCACTGTTTGTTCTGAAGAGTATTTGTTACAATAAAATCATTATTCTTCCACTCTTATATGCCAAAGCCAAAATCTTCTTCGATTCCAAAAACAACCTTGAAAAAAATACAAACTTTGCAGTCACAGATCACACGACTTCAAAAGTCACAAGAAAAACTTTTCACAGATTTTCGAAAAGTGATTGTAAAAGCAAAAACATCTAAGAGTAAATAATATGAGCGAAACATCAAAAGGACCAGGAGTCGATGAAATCAGTCTCAAACACCCGGAAGGACAGCCTACAGAAAAGATTCCAAAGGAATTACAACTCATCATGGAAGTAGCCACTGAGCTTGCCTTGAAACAAGAGGATGCCGCTGCGATCTATCAACTGTTGGTGAATGAAGCTGCGGATGCTGGAGTGGATGAAGTGGCTATGGCAAAATTTGAATCACAGTTCAAACAAATTCAGGAAAAGATTCAAGAAAAAGCAACAGCGCTTGCGCAAGAGCTACAGCGAATAGAAGATAAAGGAGCAGCACTCCTCATAGAATTTGAATCATTAAAACAAACAATAGAAGCATTACGTGCAACAAAACTTCCTTCTGTGGAACCTATTGTGGAAGGGAAAGAAAAACGACTGGCAGAAATTGATCAGGAAAATGAGGCTCTAAGTCAAGCTCAATTTGAAAAGGGGATGAAAGAACGGGTTGCAAAAAAGGTACAAGCAAAAATTGAGCGCGTAAGTGGTCGTTTGATAGAAAGACGTGAACAACTGGCAATGAACAGGCAAGATGTTGAGCTTATCAGACATATGGGGATTTCTGCAGACGTCTTTGTTGAATTAGTTGATGCACAAGAACTTGAACGAGTGGTAGATGATTGTTTTACAGATCTTCCGACTTATGTTGAAACCTTGAGTGAAAAAGAACGTTCTAAATGGAGACAAACAGAGCGAGATCTTCCAACATCTGAGCAGGTTCAAACCAGTACAGAAACAGTGAAAGGATTAACTAATCTTTCTCAAGAAGAAAGAGATCGTGTCCTTGCTGCAATTCAAGAACAAGATACTGCGGAAAAAGAACAGGTTAAACTCGCCCGTCAAAAAGCGTTTATTCGTGATCGAAAAATTTTTGATTTACTCGCTTCTCCAGAGCGGTTACAAGATCCAAATGCTGCAAAGCGCGTGATAGAAGCTGTTGTCGATCATGTTGATCCAGCAAATTGCCCTCCGGAGATATTCGCTTATCTGCCAGATCGTGTTGTTGAGGGTTTGGTAGCAAAAATAGGAGAAGATCAACTATTGGATAATAAATGGGATAAGACCTTTTTGTTCGCCAGACCACAGCTTTGGGAAGCAAGGAAGAAATATCTGGAGAAGAAACGGGAAGAAGTTTCCCGTGTGCTTGAAAAAAAACCAACAGAAGAGGAAGAAAAAGAATTAGATCGATATCGATATCAAAGTGGAAAAGGAGATAATCCATGGATACAAGCAGATCGTTTTTTAAAGAGCCTTACTCATCATATAGGTCGAAGACTTTATGCGGGACAAGAGGAGAGAAGAGATATTGATCAAAATATAGGTCAGCTGATTGTTCAATTTGAAGAAAGAAGAAGCAGTACCAAGGAGAAGACAGCTCTTCTTCATCAGTATCGCGATGCCGTTGTTGCTTATAAACAGTTTAAAGTTGCGGAAGAACAACAACAAAAGATTTTGGATGAACATAACTGGTTTGATATTCAAGGTCGATTAGAGAATTTTAGGAAAATGAAACAGGCGACAGAACACGATCTTGAGCAATTAGAGAAAGATATTGAGCAATTAGAAACAGTACTAGATGACCCAAAAACAAAAAAAGTATTAGAAATATTGCAAGAATCTTCTCGTGCAGTTCATTTACATCTTCATCAAAAACTCGAGCTCATTACAGGAGAATTGAAAATTGGTTATGTAATCAGACATTCTGCTTCTGAAAATCAATATTATGATTATGATGCGGGATGTGTTCTTTCTCATGAAGTCTCTCCAAGTTACGCCTTATCTCAGACAGAGAGAATTATTCTTGAAAATCTGTCTTACACAGTTGTCTTTTTGAAAGATCGGAAAGTTTTTTTGGAAAGCCAACGTGAATTGGATCAGATGTATAAGACTTTTGAACGAGAGATGCAGCAAAGTGCCCAAGAAAAAGCGGAAGAGATTCAAAGAGAAACTGAGGAATTTGCCAAAGGAGCTTCAAAAGAATTTTTTGAACTGTACGATGTTTATCAGCAGTTTTTGAAGGATGCAGGAAATGTTCAAAAGTTTTTGGGTATGGGAAAAGGAACCGTGACAGTGAGAACCTTCTCAGAAGCAGGTGAAATAAGACCTCCAGCTAAGATGACTCCAGCAGATGCAAAAGCAGAAGAAAGGAGAATGAAGGATATTTTGGTGAGAAGGAAAGAAACGATGTTAGGGGATATTCGGAATTTTTATTTAAAGCAAGTTGAGGATAGTAAAAAAGCCGCAAAGGAAAAATTTACTGAAAAACAAAAAGAAATTCAAAGACGGATGCAAATTGTTCCTCGCCCAAAACTAACAGATCAACGATCTGAATCCTTCATAGATCCAACAAGACAACGACGTGAGACAAGTGGTTATATGTCAGCTCGAAGTTGGGAGGAGGATCGTTATATAGATACTTATTACCCTCTTGAAAATTTGATAAATCGCAACGCTTCCCGTTATCTTTCTGAGAAGGATCAAGAAAAATTAAAACAAGCAGAGGATGCTTTGCGTTGGTAGAAGATTCTTGACATCTTTCTCGATTTCCTTCATACTTCTCGCATAAATTATTTTGAGTGACAAAATTCGATGAGATTTTCCTGAATGGGCTGGCATCTCTACGAAATGTACGGAAATGTACATTGAGCGGGAGTTCCTGGGCGCCTGTGAGGGCAAATATCGCGAGTTTTTGTCACTCGAACTATTATTAACTTCTGAAAGGAAGGTGAAACCCTTGTGGTAGACATTAAACGAAAAAAAGGCGAGAGTTTTGAAAGTTTTTTCCGTAAATTCACTCGTCGCGTCCAACAAAGTGGCATGATTCTTCAGTCACGAAAGTATCGTTGTTATCAAAAAGATCCAAATGATGCAAAAGTGAAGAAGAGTGCTATCCGCCGTTTAGAGTTGGGAGAAAAGCGTGAGTACTTAATTCGTACTGGTCAGCTCATTGAAGACAAGCGCGGACAGGGACGCGGACGTCGTTAATCACAAGAAAGAAAGCCAAGGAAGAAAAAAGTGGTCACTGTATCACCTTTGGATTCCCTGGCTTTTTTGTTACGATACCCTTATTGATTCTTCATTCATCAATTTATGAATCTTCAAGAGAACATTACACAAGATCTAAAAGAAGCCATGAAGTCTAAACAAGCAGCAACTCTTTCAACGCTACGCATGCTTAAATCTGCATTGAAGAATAAGCAGATCGAATTAATGCATGATCTTACAGAACAAGAGGTTATTGCTGTGATCAAATCACAAATTAAACAGTTGCAAGACAGTCTTGCTCTTTTTGAACAAGCTGGTCGTCAAGAAACAGCAGATTCTGTTCGTGCAGAAATTCTTGTTCTCGAACACTATCTTCCTGCACAGTTAGAAGAGGTTGAACTTGAGCACATTGTGAAAGAAGCACTTACAAGTTCTGGGATAGAATCAAAAGAAGAAATGGGAAAAGCCATGGGAGCTGTGATGAAAGCCGTTGCTGGCAAAGCAGATGGTTCACGCGTGCGAGAAATGGTTGAACGTCTTTTAGCAACATTTGTGTTTGTTGTTGGGGGAGTTACTTTGTTTACGACGAGAGCACAAGCAGCCCTTGATCCAATGTCAAAAGAATTTCTTATTTCCATTCTCCGTATAGGGCGCATGTTTTTTCTTGTATTAGGAATTGTATTTGTGGTGTTTTTGTTGATCGGAGGATTTAATTATATGCTTTCTAGTGGTCGAAATGATGATCAAATGGCCGCAACAAGAAAGGTGGTGATTGGCATTATTGGAACTATTTCTGTTGCCATCTTCTTTACTGTTTTCAGTGTCTTGCTTGCAGGAATGTAATTTCAGATTCTTTTTTACAAACAACCACCCAATGGTGGTTGTTTTGCTATCCACACGTTTCTATTCTTTCTGTCATTTATTATGTAAAATAAAGATACATTCTGCGATCAGCATGAAACATTTTTTCTTACGTATGGTTCGATTCACAAAAACGAAGTCAGCTTTTTTTAGCTTGCTTGCTTTTTTTATTTTTATCGGATTTTTTGGGTGGATGGGAATAGCCTTTGCACAAGGCACAGCACTTACAGCAGTTGGCGAAGCTTCTGGTCTTGCGACTGAAGATATCGGCATTGTGATTGCCCGTATCATTCGTATCTTCATTAGTGTTCTCGGAATCGTGGCAGTGATCCTCATTCTTTATTCTGGATGGTTGTACATGGTTTCAAAAGGGGAACCGGCCAAAACAAAAAAAGCGTTAGATATTTTGAAAAATGCGTTTATTGGGTTTGTGATTATTCTTGCGTCCTATAGCATCACCACGTTTATTTTGAATCGATTGCTTGAAGCAGCGGGATATGGGGCTGGAATAACCAGTGTTTTAGATCAATATATCGAGCCTCTTTCTGGATCTTTAGGAGGTGGCATAATTGATGATCACTATCCAGAACGAAATGCCACAGACATTCCTCGTAATACGAGGATCATGATTACATTTAAAGAACCGATGGATCCCGCTTCTTTTATTCAAGGATACGATCCTGAAAATCCAACAGGGGCAACAGGATTAAATGCGACAAACGTTTCGATTTATCCAACCGACGCAGGGGTTACAGCTGCGCTTACTGAAACTCAAGTGAGCGTTGCCATTAGCGAGAGTGCACAGATCGTGGTTTTTGACCCAGTGGAGTTGTTAGGAAGTCCCCTTGAAGATACAAACTATACCATTGTTCTTAAAACAACCATTGAAAAGGCAGATGGAACGCTTGCTTTTTCCGGACGCTATTCTGATGGCTACGAATGGACGTTTGAAGTTTCAACAGAAGTTGATCTCACACCTCCACAAGTCGTTTCTGTGATTCCGGTTGAATCAACCACTCCATACGATCGCAACATCACCATTGAAATGACTTTTAATGAAGCCATGGATCCTGTTGCCGCAACTGGTGTTTATTCTATAGAGCTAGGGGATTATTTTTCCAATATTGAAATTTCTGATTCCGTTCCTTCTCTGGTTGAAGGGACCTATGAAATTAGTAATGGGTATCGAACTGTTGGCTTCACCACCTTTGATGCTTGTGGGGAAGATCCTTGTGGTGACACCATTTATTGTCTTCCACCTCTTGAAACCATTGTGGTAGAAGCTCATGCCGCTTCTGTGGGGGATGATGCACCACAAGCAGTTCCTCGAGGAACAGAGTATGACGGACTTATAGATGTATGTGGAAATTCTTTAGATGGAGATGGAGATGGACAAGCCGCAGGATCAGATACAGATGGAGTTTCTCTAGTAGGTGAAATAACCACAATAACGAATGATGATTATTCTTGGGAATTTGATACTACAGACAATGTGAACGATACGGTTCCAGAAATCACCTTAATAGATCCAGGAATTAGTGAAGGGGATGTCATTCAGCAACAACCTGTGACGATTTCTTTTAATACCACCATGAAATCTTCCACCTTAAATAGCGAAGCTCTTTCTCTGTGGCCTGATCCATTGTATGAAATGTGGTTTTCTCTTCGAAATGAAGTAAGTACAGATAAAACTTATTCTCTTATCACGATGAATCACCCAACTTTTGTGAGTCAAACAGATGGAGGGTGGGATTACTATCCTGTTATTGAAAATGGAGTGAAAAGTAGCTGGCAGATTTGTATGTATCCTGCTTATGGGCCTTCTGCTTCATCTAGCACTATCATTGGATGTACTTCTTTAGAAGATGATGGTCGAATTGCATCTGGAGAAGTGTATTGTTGTGATGGAGAACGTCAGTCAACCCCTTGTGTGACTGATGGAGAAACAGAAACGTCTACTTCTGGGTTTGTTTTACCTGTTCCATAAATTTTTCTTTTGAAATTTTAAGACTAAATGCATGTGCCGTTTACGATCTAAAAAATTAGCAAGCATCCTTTTTGGCATGCTTTTGATCACAGGCTTCTGTGTTGCTTTGCCAACATTCGCGCAAACAGAAATGCAATCACAAATGGAGACCTTTGGAGAAATTGCCGGATTTACCACAAGTGTGGATATTACGGTCATTATTGCCCGTCTCATTAGAACTGCTATTTCTTTGCTTGGAATAGTTGCTGTGGTGTTTGTGGTGTATGCCGGATTTCTTTGGATGACAGCAGGAGGAGACAAAGAACGTGTGACCAAAGCAAGAGGAATGATCATCAATGCCTTGATCGGTTTGGTTATTGTTCTTTCTGCGTTCACCATCACCCAATTTGTTCTTCGTTCCCTTGAAGAAGCAACAGGAAGAATTATCACAGAAGATCCAACGGATTATTCAGAAGATCCAAATCCAAGTACTTCTTCAACCTTTTATCTTGCGTCTTTGAATACAGATTGCGCAGAGTCAGTGAAGAATTTGCAATTACAATTTGTTTTTTCTCAAAGAGTGTCTTCCTCAACCGTGGAAAGCGCGATCAGCATTGAAGTGGATGGAGGAGAAGAGGTTGAAGGAACATTTACGACCTCAGGTTATACCGTAACATTTACGCCAGATGCATTTTGTTCAGAAACAGGTTTTGAAACAGAACATTGTTTTTCTTCCAGTACTTCTTATATTGCTACGGTAAGTCCGACTATTTTGCGCAGTACCAGTGGAAGAAGTCTCTCTTGTAGTTCTTCCTATCCTTGTTCTTATTCTTTTACGATTGGAGCAGATGCCGCGATTGATGTCAGCGGGCCGACCATGACCATGGAAGCTCCAGAAGATGAAGGAAATGTGTATGCCACAGGAGAGAATGAACTTTTACAAACAGAAGCCGTTGACGATGTGGGTGTTTCTTCTGTTAATTTTTATGTTGATTCTGAGGAAGTAGAAACCGCAGGATTAGATCTGAGTGTGTATGGGGTTCTTTCTGCGTTAAACTATTTCAATTCAGATACTTCAAGAGAGTGGAATACAGAAGGATATCTCACAAATGAAACCTATGCGATTTATGCAGTTGGATCAGATTGTGCAGGGAACAGTGATACTTCTGATCGCATCACTATTACTCTTCGAGCAGCAAATTGTGCCAATGATGTAATTGATACTGATTTGGGAGAAACCGGTCTGAACTGTGGAGGAGATATAAGTAGTGAATATTATTGTGGAGCATGTGGCGGGGATGCATGCACTGAAGATTCTCAATGTGCTAGTGGAACTTGTGAAGAGGGGATTTGCGTCACTGTTCCAAAAATTTCTCGTGTGCGTGCAGGAAATGGAGCTCCTGGTAATTTAATTACCATTTCTGGAGAAGGGTTTGGCACAGATCCTGGAAGTATTACCTTTCTTGGAACAGAAAGCGGAGATGAAGTTGAAGTAAGTGCTTATAGCTGTGGAGGAACTCTTGCTTGGCAAGCAGATCAGATCATTGTGCAAGTTCCAGAAGGAGCAATCGACGGACCAATCCAAGTGACAGTTGTGAGCAGTGATGAATCAGAAGGAGATTACGACCGTACGGATGATGATTATGGTCCATATATTACAGATTTTGATGTCAATGCGATTGAACGGCCAGGACTTTGTTCCATCACCCCTTCTACAGGGGAAGGAAATGATGATGTGACAATTTTAGGAGATAATCTTGGCGCACTTCAAGGAAGTTCAGCCCTTTATTTTGATTATTATGAACCCACTTCCTATTTACATTGGGAGACTTCAGAAATTTCTGCTGTGACTCCATTGCTTGATGATGGAGCTTATGATGTTCAAGTATTTGCCGGAGATTATTTTTGTGAAACTTCAGGAGATGTTTGTTCAGAGGATGTGGATTGTGGGGAATCTCTGAGTGAATCTTGTGTGACAGCATGGTGTAGTGAAACTTTAGAAGCTTGTAGTGAAGATGAAGATTGTGGGACTGGTGAAGGAACATGTGAATCTATTCGACAAGGATCAAATGAGATTGATTTTACTGTTTCTACAACATCTAGTGATGCTCCTCCGGTTATTTCCTATGTAGAAACAGGTTGGCAAGCGTGCTTCGAAGGAGAACATGATGGAATGGTTTGTACCGAAGATGAAGATTGTGGAACTGGAACATGTGAAGACGCGCCAAACTGGGGCCCTCTTGGGCAATATGTCACCATTTATGGAACCGAGTTTGGACATGCTGATGGACTCGTCTATTTTACAAACAATACTGGCAGTAGCCTTGATGGAGTCACTGCCATTGGAGATAGTGTTTTTCCAGTAGCTTGCGGAAGCGAATATTGGACAGACACAAGTATTTTGATCAAAGTGCCTGAGCAATATTCAACAGCAACAGAAGATATTCTTGAAACAGGTTCACACACTATTCATATTTATCGTGGCACAGATGGACAAACTTCTGAATCTGTTGCTTTTGAGGTGATTGCTGGTGAACCAGGTCCATCCATTTGTTTACTTGATCCAGATTCTGGTCCTGTGGGAAGCCTGGTGGATATTTATGGAGAAAATTTTCAAACAACGGATGGAAGTGTGACGTATTATTTAAATCAAACTATTGATTCTTCTCTTTACACTTCTTGGGATGATGGATCTGTGCTTGAAACAGAAGTTCCAGATAATGCCCAAACAGGTCCTGTTACAGTGACATCAGCTGAAGGATATCGATCTAATCCATTGAATTTTCAAGTGGGTAATTGTGTGGAAGATTCCAGCATTTGTTCACTTCAAGAAGAGTGTTGTTCTGATGGAACATGTGCGAGTTTTACAACCGGAGGATGTCCTGAGACTGTGATTGATTCGCATTATGCGTATAAATTTACAACAAGAACGATTGCAAACACCCCAAGGGTGAGAGTTGCTTGTAGTTCAACAGAAGGAATTGCTTCTCCTTCTCCTTGGGAAGGATGGAGTCCCGCAGAGTCTGTTTGCGTAAATGCGGATATCGGAGCGACGTTTGATATGGATATGAAGGGCTCAAGCCTCACGAGTTCAAATCTGGTTTTAGAAAAATGTTCCGCAATTGTCGGAGGAACCTGTGTGACCGCAAGTGGAAGAACTTTTACCTGTACAGATGTGTGTGACACATTAGAAGAAGTACCGTTTGTGTGGAGTTTTAATGTAGGAACAAGAGGTTTTACGGCATCTCATGCAGAAGATTTTGAAACATCCACCACCTATCAAGTAACGTTGCTTGGAGGGGATGAAGCAGGACGTATTCAAGCAGATGCTTCCGCGGGTGAGGGCTATTTAGAAGAAGATTTTACTTGGTCATTTACCACAGCTCCAACAGATGCCTCTTGTGAAGTTGGTGATGTGTATGTAAGCCCTGATCCTTATACAGCGAGAACACTTAATGAATCTGTCGGGTATCTCGCTTCCCTTGTTTCTGATGCTGATGAATGTGTTCTTAGTCCTTGCACAGGAGAAACACTTTATTGGTCATCAAGTGATTCATCTGCAAAAGTGAGTGAGCCTTCCGCGGTTACAGGGTCTTGTCAAAAAATAGTAACTGCTTTGGATGAAACATCTCCGGGTATCCCAGCTCTTATTGAATCTCAGGTTACGAGTGCAAGTACTCAACCTGTGGGGGATGCAGACCTGATTATTGATTTTTCTGATCCAGAAGTGGGTGATTATGTTCCAAATTGTTCAACTGCCTGTGTAAATGCAGGTATTTATGCAGAATTTGAAGCGCTCATGGATACCAGTTTGTTCAACTCATCTAATGTTAAGCTTTATCAATGTGAAGATGCCCTTTGTGCTCCAGGTGAGCTTACAGAAGTAACGTGTGCTTCTGTGGGAACGGCCACAACACAGAAAGTCACCATAAGCACAAGCGCCTGTCCTTCTCTTGAAGCAAATACGCATTATCGTGTCTGGCTTTCTGGAAATCTTCTCTCAACTTCAGGGGTCGCACTTGCGGATTCAGGATCAAATTATGGTGGGCCTTTTTCAGAAAATGCCTATTATCCAACTGATTTTTCTTGGATTTTTACCACAAAAAATAGTGATATTAGTTGTGGAATTGATCGTATTGAACTTGATCCAGAACAAGCGACATTAGATAGGATCGGAGCAAGACAAGTGTATGAAGCTGTTCCTTACGGAGCTCCAGATGATTGCGCAGTCTCCGGACAAGTTTTGCAATCCTCTTCGTATTCTTGGGAGCCTTGGCTTTCAACACAACCCACGGTTGCAGAAATGCTTGAGTCAGGAGCAATTAGTCTTTCAACAGATCTTCCTGCTTGGTGTTCTGCTAGTTGTTTAAATACTGGGGCAACGGTTTCTCTTTTAGATCCTGTGTGTGGAGACGGAATCACTGATTATAATGGAGATGGATATCATGAAGCAGAAGATTGTGATGGAGAAGGCGGATGTTCTGATGCTTGTTTTTGGGAAGGAACAAGTGCTTGTCCTTTTGCTTGTGAAGATTCTGGAGCAACCTGTACCACAGATGCTTCTTGTAGCACATTCTTTTGTCAAATAGGTGGAGCGGTTTGTACCACAGACGCAAGTTGTACGACTTATGCATGTGAAACAAGTGGTTTGAGTTGTTTGACAGATGCAGATTGTGACACAGAAACTGAAGAGGTTTGCGCAGAAGTCACTGATGTTTGTGTGGAACAGACAGATATTTGTTCTCTTGTTCCGGGTGGATGTTGTGGAGATGGATTTGTGAGCGTGGGAGAAGAATGTGATGATTCAAATAGTGTTAGTGGTGATGGGTGTTCTTTAGCTTGTCAAAATGAAGGTTCAACGACAACGTGTGGAGATGGGCGGGTAGATTACTATAGGGGAACAGGAGGAGAAGATTGTGATGATGGAAATACAAGTTCTGGAGATGGATGTTCTTCTCGCTGTCTTTTTGAGGGAGCAGTAGCTATCACAGATATTGAAGCAACTTGCGGAGATGGAGATATTGGAAATGGAGAAGATTGTGATGATGGAAATACAAGTTCTGGAGATGGATGTTCTTCTCGTTGTCTTTTTGAGGGAGCAAGTGCTTGTGTGTTTGCTTGTTTTGATGGCACAAGTTATGGCGTGAATTGTATTAGCGATGGAGATTGTGAGAGTACTGATACTTGTCAAGCTATAAGCACTCCTTGTTGCGGAGATGGTATAACAGATTATAACGGCGATGATTTAAATGACGCAGAAGATTGTGATTTATTTGATGTTGAGGCAGGAGATGGGTGCTCAGCGATTTGTTTAAATGAAGGGGCTTCTGTTGATGGTCTTATTCCTTCTTATTGTGGAGATGGTCTTCAAAGTACTTATGAAGAATGTGAAACAACGAGTTCCATCAGTTCCGGTGCTTTTGC
The DNA here is from genome assembly GCA_001791615.1 of Candidatus Uhrbacteria bacterium RIFOXYA2_FULL_40_9. Classification (GTDB taxonomy): domain Bacteria; phylum Patescibacteriota; class Patescibacteriia; order UBA9934; family GWF2-40-263; genus UBA12396. The sequence goes on along the minus strand of MGEY01000052.1, from coordinate 17,440 downwards.
GGTTGCGCAAGTGAGTGAAACAGTTGCAGAAGAAGTTGATCCAATTACACATTATGCGGTTACAACCATTCAAACAGAAGCAGAACGTGTGACAGCAGAAGGTCTACTTTCTGTAGAGTGTTCTTGTCAAACAGATGCTGATTGTGGTTCTCCTGAAGAGAGTTATGGCTGTGGCACGGGTGGATGTTGTTATTTGCGTCCTGAAACGGGAAGTGTTTATCCAGAAAGTGGTGCAACAAATGTCTGTCAAAATACCGCGCTTTGGGTAGAGTTTTCCCAAGATGTGGATTTAGACTCTCTTGATCCTTCTGGAAACGGAACAGATCCACAAATTTACCTTGAATATACTGGAACGGTTTGTCCAACTGGTTGGGAAACAACCGTGTATGTACAACCTCCAGAAGGAGTTTTTGCACGTGCCTGGCACTGGATTCGTGAACAGGTTTTGAGTTTTTTTGGAAGAGAAGTTTCTGCAGAAACAACGGTGTGTGCGGTGCCTGTAACGTATCAAAAAAGTGATGTCTCAGATGGTGGAGTTCGAGTTTCTGTTCGTTATTCTGGTATTTTAGAAGAAGGAGCCACGTATCGACTTGTTGTTCTTGGAGATAGTGATCTGACTGATGCTATTGATGAAGGAGTTTTAAATACGTTTGGAGTGGGGTTGGTAAATCCTTCTGAAATCATGACCTCTTTTACAGTGGGTAATGAAATTTGTTCACTCGATCAAGTTGTTGTTGTTGATTTTGGACGCACTGACTATGCAGAGTACGAAAGTGCCAGTGAAGAATTTTTTACTGAAATAGGAGAAGTTCACTACTTTATGGCAACCGCTTATCATCTTGATGGAGCGGTACAAGAAGAAATCACGTCTTCAGAGGATTATGCTTGGGAGTGGACATGGGGTTCTACTGAAGAAACCGTGGTCACAACAACCACTGCTTCAGAATCTGGTTCTGATGAACTTGCTTTGGATGATCACGATGCTTTTGTAACGGCTGAGGGCGAGGATGGAGGAGCAACGGTATTTGCCCAAGCCACTGTGACAATAGATACCTATGAATTTTCCACCGAGCATCTTTGTGAAACAAGCGGAATAAGTTGTGAGACTTCTGATGATTGTGATACGGGCGCTGGAGAAGCCTGTACGGTACAAAGAGAAACTGTGCAAGGAGAACTTCCTATCTGGGCTATGCTTTGTGAAAATCCATGGATTTCTGGAAATAATTATCACTACCTTGATTCTTCCACAAATTTTTCTTTCTCTTATTGTCGTGATGAAGGGGATGAGGGAACAGATGATGATCTTCCTGCTTTAGGAAATAGCACAGGTATGCCAATTGAAGTGCATTCTATTTCTTCTAGTATTTATCAGGAACTTCTTTTCCAAGTACAAGGAACCAGTGACGCTTTAGGTGTTCGTGTGGTTACAAATGATGACTATACTTCTCCTTTACAGTGGTATGAAGATCAGGGATTTTCTGGTTCTCCTTCACAAACCACGTTAGATGGTTATCAAGCCGTAGAAGAAGGAACCACACAATATGTCCTTGCAACAAATCAGAGTGGAAATAGTATTTATCCAAACATGTACGTGATTTCCTACAATGAAGATGCAGGTGAAGAATCATTGGAGATTTTTGATCGAATTTTGAGAAATTGGCAGTTCAATGCAAACACTGATGTCATTTCTGATGTGAATTTGTGCGCAAATACTAATGGATATATTCATAATGCAAGCGGAGATTTTATTGCATGTGAATGGGATGGAGATTGTGGAGGAACAGAGATTTGTGAAGCACAAGCAAATGAGACCTATGCCTGTTCTATCACAGGAGAGTCTTGCACAGGAGTAACGGATAACAGTTGTCCTCTTGGAACTGCAAGAACTTCTTATTGTGATGCAGAAAAAGCCAAGTTACAACGCGATACCAAGCGTCTTTCTGATGCCGTAGATATTCTTGACATAATCAATACTCATGGAGAAACGTATGCTCATTGTTCTGTAACCACAGATACAAGTTGTACGCAGGATGATGATTGTCTTGGAACAGAGACCTGTGTTCCAGATGTTCCACTTATCAGTGCGGGGTCCTATATTCCTTCCATGACGATTAGTAATTGGCCTTCTTGGAATGCGGTACTTTCAAATGAACTTCAAGAAACTCTTCCTGTTGATCCTCTTAATGCGTTTTATCAATGTACAGATGATGGGTATGATTCTGATTCTTGTTGGAATGGCACGCAAGGATTGTTTAAATGTCCAAGTGGATCTCATGTGTATGGATATCGCGGTATTGGTGGAGAAGAGTTTATTCTTTCTCTTGAGCTTGAATATAACGGAGGCGCTTGGGCCTATCCGATTGATACAGATTCCACAGATAGTGCAACGCTCAGTGTCGAATATAGCGGTGGATATACAACCATTCCATTGCAAATAGGATTTATTTCAACAGAAATGTATTGTTCCGGGACAACCGTAGGAAACACAGGACTTTGTGGAGATGGGATTTTGAATCCTTCTATTGAAACTTGTGAACTTGGGGATACAGACACCGCAAGTTGCACTACTCTTGCTGATGATGGAGTAACGGTTGTGAGTGGTTTGATCACTATTCGTTGTGATGATGATTGTTTAGGATATCAAACAGCTTTGGAAGCCGAGACAGCGGGGACAGAGTGCATAGCTTATAGTTGTGGAAATGGCACGGTTGAAGGAACAGAAATTTGTGATGACGGAGTATTGAATGGAACCTATGGGTATTGCGATGATAATTGTACTTACACCACTTCCTTTTATTGTGGTGATGGATATTTAGCTGGTGGAGAACAATGTGATTGTGGAACCACAGCCAATTGGAGCACGGTTAAAGCAGATACAAGTAGTTGGGCGTATACACATTGTGACATCACGTCTACAAGAGGATCCAATGGGCAATATGTGAGTACCTATGCGCAAAGTTGTGCCTTTGATTGTTCTACTCCTGGTCCAACGTGCGGAGATCAAATTCTTAATGGAACAGAAGTTTGTGATGGGGAGTATGAAGAATGGGAAGGAGCACTTTGTGCTGATGGAAATACCTGCACTACAAGCGCTGATTGTGAGGATGGATCTACTTGTGGAGGAACGTATGTTGCTTGTGGAACCATTGATGGATATCAAGCCTATCGTTATCGCACCTGTAGTTCTGGATGTGTTTGGAATACGTGGTCTGCTTGTGTAATCGGAGATCAACAATGCGGAAATGGGGTTTTAGAAGGTGATGAAATTTGTGATGACGGGAACACGAGCAACAATGATGCCTGTTTGAATACCTGTGAATGGAATGTTTGTGGAGACGATTATGTGTATACCGGCGTAGAATCTTGTGATCAAGGAAGCGAGAATGGTGATCTTTGCACGGCTTCTTACGGAGGGATGTGTCAGTATTGCACGGTCACTTGTGAGTATAAGACAAGTTCAGGCGCTTATTGTGGAGACGGAACCATTAATGGAGGAGAATATTGTGATGGAACCGTTTTGCCTTATCGTTATTTTGATGCAGATACTCGTGCGGTGAGTAATACCTGTGCTTCGAGTGCTGTTGGGACAACAAGTGGAATATATACCTGTTTGAATGTAGGTGTTTGCAATGGAGGCGAGGATAACGGTGATTATTGTACGATTGGTGCTACAGGAGCAGATGCACAAAGTTGTGCTACAGGGGGAACGTGTGTGCAACCCGTTTGTGCAAGTGATTGTGCATCTAGCTGTCCTTTCTCTTATGAAACCGTTTCTCTGCAAGTTCAAAGTGAACTTTCTGGGGCAAGTAAACAGCAATATATTGATTTATATCGTTATTTATCCGGAGAATCACCTGATAATGGAGTGATCTATCTTCCTGCTTGTTCTGTAGGAGTCTCCCTTACCGCTGATATTGAAGCAGATGATGTTGTTCCAAATGATATTGATATCGTCTTTGTGACAGATTTGTCTGATAGTATGTATGTGAACCCAGAAGGAACGAGGATTCCTTTTGGCGCCGATGGTTTTATTGAGATTGAATCAACACGTATTTATCCTGTTGTTGAAGCAACAAGTGCTTCTATAGCAGAATTATTTGATGCCGCGAGTGCTTTGGGGGTCACGCTTCATATTGGGCTTGTAAGTTTTAATGGCACGGCTGTTACCATTGATCAAACATTTAGCACATCTGAAAGTTCACTAGTGTCCACGATTGAGGGATATCTCACAAGATTGGATACTGGCACACCAACTGCTTCAGGTCTTCAAGAGGCGATTGATTTATTTGTTAGTTCTTCAACAGCGCCGACAAAAATTATCGTGCTTCTTTCAGATGGAGCTCCAACGGTTTATTTAGATGGATTACCTTGTGGTACGGATAAGAGTGGATGTATTCAAGAAATTCGTGAAGAGCTTATTGGGGCAAATCCAAGTATTCAATTTTATTCCGCAGTGATTGCGACTAGCTCTTCCGTTGAAGGCTATATGGCACATTGTTCCAGTGAGGAATGTGGAACAGATTGGAGTGATGCAAGCGATTGTCATGCGACACAATATGCCTATCAAGCTTCTGACGCCGAAGGAATCACAACCATGTACGAAGCCATTGCAGATGCGATCGTCGGAGCCACAATGACCCTTACAACGGAAAGTGGAAGCACAACCATCACAACCACCGGTGTTATTTCTGAAGGAAATGATAGATCTCTCCCATTCCCAGAAGCATTTATTTGTGAATCTTCTGAATTCACGATTCCTTTGCGTGTTGAGTTTAATGGAGAAGGAACCATGCGTTTTGAAGATTTCCAATTTGAATATTGTCCTTTATGAATACACTTGAACCAATAAGAAGTTTGCCTTCACACGAAATTTCTTGGAAATGGGTTGTTGGTGCCATTGTGTTTGTGATTGTGCTTATTCTTGGAACCATTCTTTTCACACGATCCTGGAAAACCCATCAAGTACTTGAAGCAACTCAACAATCGGAAGTTCAAGCCCTTTTGAAGGAATGTGAAGGGGTTGAAAATCAAGAAACTTGTCAAACACGGGCTATTGGTTCTTATGCACAAAAGCTCGGAGCCGTAGAGATATGCAAAGTTCTTGAAGGAGATGCTTTTGATGAATGTGTCTGGAGTGTGGCACGTGATCGTGAGAATGTGGATTTTTGTAAAGAGATTATAGATGTTCAAACTCAACAAATATGTGCGGATGCTCTTTACCTTTCTCAAGCGCTTGCAAGCGGAAAGGAAAAGGATTGTCAGAATATTTTGGATGCAGAAAAACAAGAAGGATGTTTGCGTGTTCTTGCAGGACCTTTGACCTCAGAGAATTGTTTTGAGCGCACAGGAGATTCTTCTTATTGTGCTCAAGTTCTTTTAATGGAGCAGGCCATTATGGCAAAAGATCCAGATATTTGTCAGCAAATTACAGATACAAATCTTATTGCTTCTTGTGAAGATGTGGTTGGAATTGGTGATCGTGATGGAGATGGGCTTGATGAATTGCAAGAAATGCGTTTTGGGACAAGTGATGTCAATGCAGATTCTGACAGTGATGGTCTTTCTGACGGAGAAGAGGTAAACACCTATTTTACAGATCCCCTTAATCCAGATACAGATGGGGATGGATACCTTGATGGAGCAGAAGTGAGAGCAGGGTATAGTCCGCTCATAGTAGCAGGCAAATAAAAAAGGGTCACAATAATCAATAAAATTTCATATTTTCTAACATTTTTCTATGTTTGATGATCTTACCCCTAAAGAACCTGAAGACATTTTTGCTCAAACAGAGCAAGACGGTCCTTCTGTTGTTCCACCCACAGCTTCTTTACCAGAAACTTCTTCACACTCTACTCCTGTGAAGAATCCCACGATGAAGCCAGTAGCACCACCACTTTCTTTACCAAAGCATCCATCCCTTGAGTCATCTGCTCCTTTGAACACAAAAGAAAAAACACTAGTGTTGAAAATCATTATTCTTTTCATTGCTATTTTGGTGGTGATTGTCGCAGCCGCCTCTCTTTCTTATCTTCTTCTTTCTTCGCGTACTCCAAAATCAACAACACTCCCAGATGTTTCAAAATCCGTTGAAGAAACAACCACTCAAGAAGTTCCTGTAGTGCAAGAAGAAGTGGAAACAGAACCACAAGAGATTCCAGGATTGGATACAGATAAAGATGGATTAACAGATGCTGAGGAGGCCGAGCTTGGAACAGATTTCCGAAGCAGTGATACAGACAAAGATGGACTGTTTGATAAAGAAGAAATCACTCTTTACGAAACCGATCCTTTAGATGCGGATACAGATGAAGATGGATACCTTGATGGAGCAGAAGTTGATGCTGGTTACAATCCAAATGGATCAGGTAAATTATTTGAAGTCCCTACTTTGTAATTCTTTTTCCTCAACGGTTTGTATGCCAGAGAATGAAATGCCACGTATTCAACTTCCACCAAACACGCAAAAGCCAGCAACCACTGGGGATTCGCTTATATTTACCATGCCGTCAGAGTATCGACATGGGGCTTCAGGAACTATTAAACAAAAAGAGGTGATTTCAACTCCTGTGAAAAAAACTCTTCCTCCCGAAAAAAAGAAAGAACTTCCTAAGATGCCTGCACAAAAACCTTCAGGGAAGAGAGTTACACTCATTTCTAAAAAATTGATCATTGTTGGAGCGATTGTGATTGTTGGATTTGCTATTGCTGGTTTTATTCTTGTAAAAAGTCTTCCAAAACAAGAAGATATTTCTCAAGAGCCTGTTACCACAGCACGTCCCCCTCAACAAACAGAGGAGGTTATTCCACCTATTGAAGAAGTTTTTGAAGAACCTGTCATTGAAGAGCCTTCTGATCTTTTTACCGCACCTGTTTCTCCAGGAAAAGATTCTGATAGTGATGGACTTACAGATCTTGAAGAAACACTTATTTATGGAACAGATAGTCGTTTACCAGATACAGATGCGGATGGATTTCTTGACGGAAATGAAGTTTTTCATGGCTATCATCCAAAAGGACTTTCTCCTCTCACTCTTTTAGATTCAAAAACGGTTACGGTGTTTACTTGGGCAGGGAATTTCTTTTTTTACCATCCAACCACTTGGTCTTTAGAAGAAACAGATGAGATTCGTCTTGAGTCAACAACTGGTGAACAATTTTATCTCTCTCTCATAGATCGAAGTTTAGAAGATGTTACTGAGGAGTTTCAACGTGAAGGTATTGAAAACGTTTATACTTCTGTGACCAAACAGGGATATCAGATGTTGATAACAGAAGATCAGTTGAAAGCCTATGTAGAGATAGGGGAAAGAGTTTATCGATTTCGCTATGATACAGGCATTAAAGGAACCGTTGATTATTTGCAAACTTTTCAGATGATGTTGAATAGTTTTTCTTTTTTTGAATAATTTTGTGATTACGTTCATTTTTAATCAAAAACAACTTTCCGGAGGGCAACATCTTCCAGAAAGAATGATAAAACAGGTTGCAGAGGAGATAAGTCATCAATTAAAAGTAACAAAACCTGTGTTTATTTCCGTTGCTTTTATCAGTGAAAAGGAGATAAAAGCGTATAATAAAACGTATCGTGGGGTAGATCGTGTGACGGATGTTCTTTCTTTTTCTTTTGAGGATAATAAAGACGCCTTTCCAGAGATGGAAAAAGTGATGGGAGAAATTTTATTGTGTTATCCTCAAGCAAAGAAGCAAGCAAAAGAAGCAAAACATTCTGCTAGAAAAGAACTTATTTTTCTCCTGATTCATGGGTCTCTTCATCTTTTCGGACACGAACATCAAACCATAAAACAAGCAGAAAAAATGTTTATTCTTCAAAAAAAGCTCCTTTCTACCTTTGGTATAATTTCTCCAGTATGATTAAAGTCAGACAACTTTTTCATAGTTTTTCCCATGCCTTTCGAGGAATTCGACTTGTTTTTTTTACAGAACAAAGTTTTCGTATTCAACTGTTTTCTGGATGTCTTGTTCTCCTACTTGCTATGGTTTTTGATCTTGTCGTGTTTGAAAGAATTATTTTGTTTTTGCTTGTTGGTTCAGTGCTTGTTTTGGAACTTATCAACAGTGTTTTTGAAAGAATCATCGATACATTTAAGCCACGGATTCATCCAGCTGTGAAAGATATGAAAGATATGATGGCTGGAGCAGTTCTTGTATCATCTTTTATAGCTGCATTGATTGGGGTGATTATTTTTCTTCCCCATATTCTCTCCTTGTTTTAGTCTTTCGCTCTCAGGTATACTAAAATTACTTTAAAGGTGATAAATCATTATTAGATCTATGTCAGAAGAACTCTATACAGGATTAGACATCGGATCGCATGCAGTACGTATTGCGGTTGGAAAACTGGTCCCTTCTCCAGATGGAAAGGAACAAATTCATGTGATTGGAGCAGTTGAATCCCCTTCAAAAGGAGTTCATAAAGGCACCATTACGAATTTAGAAGATGCGGTTTCTTCTGTTTCTAAAGCTTTAGAACAAGCCGAACGTATTACGGGTCTTCCGATCAATTCTGCTTGGGTTGGAATTAGCGGAAGTCACATAATCGCGCAAGAAAGCCGTGGAGTTGTGGGAGTTGCTCGCCATGATGGAGAAATCCAGGATGATGATGTTGAGCGAGCTATTGAAGCTGCACGGACTGTTGCTACTCCGACCAATTATGAAATTCTCCATGTGATTCCAAAGAGTTTTATTGTGGATGGTCAGCATGGTATTAAAGATCCTGTAGGAATGAATGGAATTCGTCTTGAAGTAGATGCCCTTATTATTCAAGGGCTAAGCTCTCAAATAAAGAATTTGACCAAGTGTGTCTATCGGACCGGGCTTGATATTGAGGATGTTGTTTTTTCCATTTTAGCAACAGCAGAAAGTGTCGTTTCTAGTCGTCAGAAAGAATTAGGAGTGTGTATTGTGAATATTGGAGCTTCCACAACGAGTCTAGTAGTTTTTGAAGAAGGGGATATTTTACACTCAGCAGTTTTACCTATTGGAAGTGATCATATTACCTCAGATATTGCGATAGGTTTACGAACGTCTATTGAAGTCGCAGAACAAGTCAAACTTCGTTATGCCACAGCCTTGCCAGAAGAAGTGTCTAAGAAAGATCAAATTAATCTTGCAGAATTGGGAGCCATGGAAGAGGAGTATATTGGTCGTCGATTTATTGCAGATATCACACAAGCACGTGTTCAAGAAATTTTTGAACATGTTGATAGAGAGCTTGAAAGCATTGATCGTTCAGGAATGCTTCCTGCTGGAGTGATTCTCACTGGAGGAGGGGCAAAGCTTTCTGGTATTCTCGAGGCAGCAAAACAAACACTGCGACTTCCTGTTTCATCTGGAATTCCTATTGGAGTGACATCAGTGATTGATCGTGTTTCTGATCCTGCGATGAGTACAGCTATTGGACTTGTACTTTGGGGAAGACAAATGCGAGGGGAAAAGGGACATGGGTTTGGGAAGATTTTTTCCACGTTAAAACGAGCAGATAAACTAACAGGATCAATTAAAAAGTTTTTTTCTAGTCTAAGACCTTAGAAGATGTTTAAATGTGGATAACATAAGAAACAGGAAGATCTCCTGTTTTTTGTTTTTGTTGAGAACAGTTTTGCCTTTGTGAACACAATTTTTGTCTACCAAATGATTGACAGTACCTTGATGACTCAGTAAATTTAAGAAGTATTTCAGCTTAAGAAAGCTATTTTTGAACAATTGATTTGTTCAGTTTGAAACAATTTATGGCACAAGTAAAACCTGACATTGAAACATTTGCAAAGATCAAAGTCGTTGGAATTGGAGGAGGAGGTGGAGCTTCTTTGAATCGCATGATTCGAAACAATATCAAGGGGGTGGATTTCATTGCTGTGAACACTGATGTTCAGGCTTTGAATCAAAACGAAGCTCCTAAAAAGATCGCGATTGGAAAGACAATCACGCGTGGTTTGGGAGCAGGAATGAATCCAGAAATTGGCATGCGTTCTGCAGAAGAAACACAGAATGAACTTCGCGAAGTTTTGACGGGTTCTGACATGATTTTTTTAACTTGCGGTCTTGGAGGGGGGACAGGCACAGGAGCAATTCCTGAAATTGCAAAACTTGCAAGAGACATGGGTGCTTTAACAGTTGCTGTTGTCACAAAACCATTTTCTTTTGAAGGAGCTCAACGACGTCGTATTGCTGATGAAGGATTTGAAAAGCTCCTTCAACATGTGGATGCCATTATCACAATTCCTAATGATCGTGTCCTTCAAATCATTGATAAAAAAACCTCTCTGGTAGATGCTTTTTGTGTGGTTGATGATGTCTTGCGTCAAGGTGTCCAAGGGATCGCAGAATTGATTACTGTTCCAGGACTTATCAATGTAGATTATGCGGACGTTAAGGCAATTATGGCAAGTTCAGGTTCTGCTTTGATGGGAATTGGAAAAGCTTCAGGAGAAAATCGTGCAGTTGAAGCCGCAAAGCAAGCCATTGCAAGTCCTCTTCTTGAACTCTCAATCGATGGCGCAAAAGGAATTTTATTCACTATTACAGGAAGTGAAAATCTAGGGATGCATGAGGTTGCTGAGGCAGCAAAAGTCATTACGGGTTCTGCAGATGAGGATGCAAAGGTAATTTTTGGAGCAAATATTGATCCAACTTTGGGAGAAGATATTCGTATTACAGTAGTCGCCACTGGATTTGATAGTCGAGAACGTCGTGCCGCAACACCAGGATCCGTAGAAGTTCAAGCACAAGGAACTTGGACTCCCCCAAGTACACTTCTCCGTATTCGTGAAGAAGAGGAATATCGTGCAAAAAGAAAAGCCTCTTTTGGGTACACACCACAAGCAAGGCAACAAGAATTTGCACCTGTTGTACAAGAGCGTGTTGAATCAAAACCTCCGGTGATGACCGCAAGTCCGATGACGTCTGCACAACAAACAAAAAAGAAGGAAGAAGAAGATGAAATTGAAATCCCTGCCTTTATTCGGAAAAAGATGATGTAACTGAAAGAAAAAAGAAACACCCCGCGTTTGGGGTGTTTTTGAAACAGAATAATTCTGATATTCTGTGAAGAGGGGGCAAATCTTTTTTTCTTCAGGAAAAATGCGGTATAATAGCAGTACTATGAGATGTCCAATTTGTAATCATAAAGACACAAAAGTCATTGATTCTCGCATGTCTTCAGATGGAGCGAGTGTTCGTCGTCGTCGAGAATGTGATAAGTGTGGATTTCGTTTTTCTACTCTTGAAGAGGTTGAGCTTTTAGATATCACAATCATTAAACGTGATGGACGACGAGAGAACTATGTGCGAGAAAAACTTGTGCGTGGTTTAGAAAAAGCTTTAGAAAAGCGACCTTATACAGATGAACGTTTTACTCAGCTCGTACGAAAAATTGAGAGAGATATTCAAAAAAAGAAAGGAGGACAATTAACAAGCGAAGAAGTTGGAGAAATGGTTATGAAACATCTTCAGCGTTTTGACACAGTTGCCTACATTCGATTCGCTTCTGTGTATCGGCAATTTGAGGATGCAAAAACATTTGAAACAGAGCTTGCCAAGCTTTCACAAAAACAAACACGCTCAAAAGAGCATCAAAAAAAATCATCATCAAAAAATGGAGGAATATGACACTGAAAAAAACTTCTTTACAAATTGCATTTATCTTTGGTATGTCCATCGCCGCTCTTATCGGGGCGTTCGTTGGTATTTTTCTTGCCTTTTATCTCACAGGTCTTTTACACGTTGATGAGTTTTTGCAGATTACTTCTGATTCGAATAAGGCGGTAGATGCAAAAATTGTTGAAATGATTGAAGAGGAAAGTGCCACGATCGCTGTGGTGGAACGTGTTGCACCTGCTGTTGTGAGCATTGTAATTAAGAAAGAACGAGGCAATCTTTACTCTTATAATGATTCCTATTTCGATTTCTTTTCTCCTTATGAGGAAATTCCCGTTTATACAGAAACAGAGGCACAAGAATTAGTTGAAATTGGAGGGGGGACAGGATTTTTTGTCACAGAAGATGGGTATGTTGTAACCAATCGTCATGTTGTTTCTGATGAAGACGCTGTTTACCTTGTTGTAACAAGCGATGGAAAAGAATTGCCAGCAAGGATTGTGGCTCTTGATCCTTATTATGATATTGCTGTTCTAGATGTAGAAGGTGATGGATATCCCATTGTCTCTTTTGGAGATTCTGATTTTGCAAAAGTGGGGCAAACGGTGATCGCTATTGGAAACAGTCTTTCTGAATTTGAAAATACCGTGACTAAAGGAGTAATTTCTGGAACGAATCGTTCTATTGTTGCTTATGATGATGATGGAAGTAATGCGGTTATTCGCAACGCGTTGCAAACAGATGCTGCCATTAATCCTGGGAATTCTGGTGGGCCCTTAATCAACTTGCTTAGTGAAGTGATTGCCGTGAACACTGCACTGAGTTATGACGGAGATTCCATTGGATTTGCCATTCCTATCAATGATGTAAAACGTATTGTCAGCGATATTCAAACCTATGGAGAAGTCAGACGTCCGTGGTTAGGGGTTTGGTATGTAATGTTGACTCCTGAATACGCGATAGAAATGGATCTTGCATCTGAGTACGGGGCTCTTGTTCAAAGTAGTCAGGAAGAAGAAGCTGTGATTGCGGGGAGCCCTGCAGCAGAAGCCGGGCTTCAAGAAGGGGATGTCATTCTTTCCATAAACGGAGAATCACTTTCTGGAAGAGAGACCTTGGGAGAAGTCATTTATCAATATTTCCCTGGAGACGAGGTTGTTTTAATGATTCTTCGTGAAGGAGAAACAAAAGAAATACTTGTCCTTCTTAAAGCTTATCAATCAGAAGAATAGTATGGAAAAAAAGACAAAAATTGTGTGCACGATCGGTCCGGCAAGTGAACAAATCAGCACACTTACTGCCATGATAAAAGCAGGTATGAATGTTGCACGTTTAAATTTTTCTCATGGAACGCATGCGGGGCATAAAAAATTATTACAGTCAATTCGAGTTGCAGCACGTTCGCAGGAGGAGCCCATTACCATTATTGGAGATCTTCAAGGTCCAAAGATTCGTTTAGGAGAATTACCTGAAGAAGGAATTACTTTGGTTTCTGGAGAAGAAATCATTTTTTCTCCAGGGAAACCTTTTCAGCGAAGTGCTGGCTATTTGCCTGTCACCTATGCCAAGCTTGCACAAGAGGTGAAACCAGGACATCGTATTTTAATTGATGATGGACTCATTGAAACAGTGGTGCGAAAGGTTTCTGGAGGACTTATTATCGCAAAAGTCAAAAATTCTGGAAGAGTAACCTCGCATAAAGGAATGAATTTTCCTGATTCTGTTCTTTCCCTTTCATCTCTCACAACCAAAGATCGTGTTGATGTTCTTTTTGGGGTGGAACAGGGAGTTGATTGGATAGCTCTTTCTTTTGTAAAGTCTGCTACAGATGTTCATAAATTGCGTTTTCTTATCAAAAGAGCTTTGAAGCCAAAGCAAATCCCTCCAAGAATTATCGTAAAAATTGAAAAACATGAAGCCATCACCAATTTTGATGAAATTCTCAAAGCTGCCGATGGCATTATGGTTGCCAGAGGAGATTTAGGAATTGAAATCTCTGCTGAAGAGGTACCTGTCCGACAAAAAGAAATGATTGAAAAATGTCGAAGAGCAGGAAAGCCGGTTGTGGTTGCTACACAAATGTTGAATTCCATGATTTTTTCTCCGCGACCTACACGTGCAGAAGTTTCAGATGTGGCAAATGCCGTGTTTGATCATACCAGTGCCGTCATGCTTTCTGGTGAATCAGCCACAGGAAAATATCCAGTGAAAGCGGTGCAAATGATGAAGAAAATTATTCAAGAAGCAGAAGCTTCTCCTTATGATGATGTCCCACTAACAGCAGATCGTCCTGAAAACACACAAGCAAGCATTGCTCATGCCATAAAAGTTTTGGCTCTCGGTGGGCATATTGATGGCGTTTTAGCTTCCATGGTTCTTGCTCCTTGGTCAGAGGCTTCGTTAATGACACATCCGGAAATTCCTCTTTTTCTTGCTGCCCCAACACTTACACAAAGGAATCAAATGAATATACGCTGGGGTGTGATTCCTTTTTTGATGAAACAACAAGATCAAGATCATTTTACTTCTCAAGCAATACGATCCCTTCAAAAACAGAAGTTTCTTCGTAAAGGAATGCGTTTGGCTGTGATTGGATTAGGGAAGGGGGTTGGATTAGAAATAGTTGAAGTCAAATAACAGGGGTTTTTCTTGACAGGAAGAAAAAAGACGTGTACTTTGTGTCATGTAAACACTTACCTATGGCAACAAAAACGATTAAGCAAACCATTAAAATAGCTGTTGATTCTGTTATTTTTACGGTACAAGCTGGGGAATTAAAGGTTTTACTCATCCAAATGAAGAAAAAGCCTTTTGCCGGAATGTGGGCTGTTCCAGGTGGACTTATTGAACAACAAGAAACCACAGAACAGGCGGCTCGGCGTATTTTGAAAGCGCAAACAGCGATGAGCAATGTCTATTTAGAACAACTTAAAACTTTTGATCATCCAAAACGTGATCCTCTTACACGAACTATTTCTGTTGCTCATTTTGCTCTTGTTATTGGAGAAGATGTTACCCTCAAGACCACGGATAAATATACTGATGTGCGTTGGTGGTCTCTTTCACATTTACCAACGCTTGCCTATGATCATAAAGAAATGATTCAAGATGCTGTGGGGAGACTTCAAGCAAAATTAGAATATACGAATGTGGTTTGGAGTTTGCTTCCAAAAGATTTCACTCTGACAGATTTGCAACGTATTTATGAAATCATTTTGGGAATATCGTTTGATAAGCGTAATTTTAGAAAGAAAATTTTGTCATTAAATTTGATTAAAAAATCTGGGAAACAGCGAAAAGGGGAAGCAAATCGTCCCGCAGAACTTTATCAATTTAAACATCGAATACTTGAGTATATTGATGTCCTCTAAGAGAGTGTGTGGATAAGCGGAAGGGTATTCCGCTTTTTCTCTTGACAGATAGTAAGTGTATAATATACACTCAAAGCAGATCTTTTTCGAAAGAAGTTCCGTTTTACAATTTAACAAAAGGAGAGTTCTTGTGTCTCACCCTCTCCCTTTCGCTTTTGCTCAAGGAAGTGTGATTGGTCGAGAGCATCGAGAAGCTGGACGAAATAATCAAGACGCAAGCCATGTGGTCTGTTCTCCTGATGGCCAATTCCTCGTTGTAGTCGTTGCAGATGGATGTGGAAGTGGCACACGAACAGAGTTTGTCCCACAAAATGAGATTGGGGCACAACTTGGAGTACGTGTTTTTGCCCAGGCTGTTTTTCGTCATTTGTTTGATGAATGGATTCTTACCCCAGGGAAACACCTGCTGAGATTCGTAAAGTCTATCAGGTCTTTTCTCAGTCAGCTGTGCGTGCTAGCCAGACAGGTCAGAGTTTCAGCCAGACTGCTATGGGAGGATTTGGCTCTTAATTGTTACCTTCTGTTCTTTGAATTTGAGGGGGAATACTCGCAAAAACGTGCGATTTTTCCCCTTTTTTTCTTTCCCTTTGTTCATGAGAATAAATATCGACTCTTTTTTTCTTAGAACCATTGACTAAAAGGCCATTTTCAGCTAAGTTGGCACGTCTTTCAGAGACCTTTTTCGGAAGCAATTCCGAGGAAGATTTCTTCTTTCAATACGTTTGAAAGATCGTTCCTTTCCTTCTCACACCTGCTCCATTTCAAGGAGCAAAAAAAGGAGATCCCCATGCTTCCTTATCAGCTCCAGCGACCTGTGTTCATCAATCCATTTAATGACATGCTTGGTATTGTGGATGTAACTGGAGGGTTTTTTCCAGGCGGAGGTTTGCCTGTTCCTGAGGCTGAAGAAATTGTGGATCCTGTGATTCAGTTGATCGTTTTGTTTGGTCCGGAAAATACCTGGACAGCCATTGATTGCCATCCGTATGATCCAACCTATCAGCGTGTATGCGGACATATTGCTTTTGATACTTCGTATGCACCTGAGGCAGAAGTGATTGGGAACAAGACACTGCTTACTCCAGGATTTGTCAGTAATCTCACTCCTGCTATGCTCATGCCTCATGCAGGTTTTGATCTGCCTTACTTGCGTCAGTACGCAATGGCTGTTCGCGCAAATACGGGCGAGTATCAGGTTGTTTGGGTTGAGCATTCTATGGAAGGAACAGAGCAGGCCATGCTTGTTCCTGCACTGCGTAGATATCCTTTTGCAATCGTGATCTACAAGGGACGGTCCCCACGAAAAGATAGCCATAGTGCAGTCTTTGATGCCGTGGGAGAGCCTACGAATCTTCTTGAACAGATCCGTATGCGTCGGTATCAGGTGCGTCGGATTTTCTTGGTTGGGCTGGCGTTCAACATTTGTGTTGCCTATACCGCTTTTGATCTGCTCAAGCAGGGTTTCGAGGTTTACATTGTCGTGGATGGGACCAAGGGAATTGAGATTGTGGATGGACACATTGCCAGTATGATTCAGAAATTGATTCAGATGGGAGCCAAGTTTGTGCATTCCACGGATATTTCTCGAAGGATGTGAGAAGACATTGCCCGAATACGTTCGGGCCTTTCTGCGAGATGTTGATGAAAATCGACGTTTCACCGGAAGACAAATACCGGTAACCCACGGTGGGGTTGCCCTACGTTCTTTTAACTCAACACCCTCATGGAGAAACCTATGACTACAACACCCATCAGTCATGGTGGTGGTTACCTTCGTGCTCAGTCTGTTTCTATTCAGGTGAGTGATCGGACAAAATGTACGGCTGGTTGTCAGATGTGTATTTCTCGCACAACTCCAGGACAAGATCCTGTGTGCGGTGCTATCAAGTTGTGCAGTATGCGACGTCTACAGGTTGGTCTTGGATTTTCTGCTCGTGTGGGGGCAACTCATGCGATTTTGACTGGTCGTGCTGATCCGACTCAAGAGGATGCCGGATATCTGTGTGATCTCATTCGCGTGGCCCGTCAGCATATTCCGCTTGTTGATATGCACACGAATGCTTTTCTGATGCAGACAGGCATGCCAAAAAGTGATCTTCTTGGTCGACTTTCTGAAGCTGGATTGACTATGTTGACACTCTCTGTTGCAAGTTTTGATGATGAAATCAATCAACGGATTATGCAGATCAAGAGGAACCCTGCTGAGCTTATTCCACGCGCACTTCACGAGGAACTTCTTGTACGTTGTTCCTTGGTTGTGACGCGTAGTAGTGTGATGACGTTTGAGGATGTCTATCAATTTATTCTTCGAGCTGGTCAACTTGGAGTTCATCAGGTGGTGGTTCGTGAGATTTGGATTCCTGAAGAGCCTGCTATTGGTGTGGATCGTACAGTGTATGAATGGAATCTTGCTAACAAGGTAGATATTGGTCCGATTCAGAGGTTTTTTGAAG
>MGEY01000051.1 GCA_001791615.1 Candidatus Uhrbacteria bacterium RIFOXYA2_FULL_40_9 | reverse complement strand
CAAACAAAAAGAGATATCTCTAATAGGATATCTCTTTTTGTTTGGTCACTCCACAGGATTTACGACTGACCCATGGCTGAGGCTTCAATCACTGATAGCGGCAACTCAACTATTATGGGAAGGTTATTGGCTGACGCTGAAAATAATGGTACCGGCGCGGTTACATTAAACAATACAGAAATTACCGTTCCGACAAGCCTTACACTTGATAAAATTGTAGTTAATGATGATGGCGGTACGGCTGTTGAATCAGATTGGACTTTAACAGCTACCGGACCGACTTCGATTTCCGGCCCTGGCGCTGCAGGCTCTACCGATGTAGTCAGTGGTGGTACTTTTGTTGCTGGAGCTTATACTTTATCTGAATCAGCTGGTCCTGCCGGGTACACGGCTTCATCTTGGAGCTGTATAAAAAACGGTGGCGCGCCAGTTGTCGGATCTTCAATCACACTTGAGGCTGGTGATACTGCAACTTGTACAATTACCAATAATGACAACGTGGTTGTTCCACTCACCGCAACTCTTCATGTCATCAAAACAGTAATCAACGACAATGGTGGCACGGCAGTTGCTTCTGATTTTACTCTTAATGTCACTGGTACGAATGTGTCTCCAAGCGCTTTCGCCGGTTCTGGAGCTGGTGTGGATGTTACTCTTGATGCTGGCGCTTATTCAGTAACAGAGCCGGTCGTTCCCGCTGGCTATTTACAAACAGGTTCCGGTAATTGTTCGGGAACTATTTTGGCAGGCGAAACCAAAACCTGTACTATTACCAACAATGATATCGCGCCTCAACTCATCGTAAACAAAATTATCATCAATGATAATGGTAGAACTAAGGTAATTGCTGATTTCCCTCTCTTTGTTGATAGTGGTAGCGTAACATCAGGAGTTGCAAATACATTCACAATAGGATCACATACGGTTTCTGAAACTCCTAACTCTAACTATACATCTGTTATTGGAGGTGATTGTGCCACCGACGGGACAATCACTCTTGCATTAGGTGATATTAAGACCTGTACTGTCACTAACAACGATATTGCGCCTAGCAGTGGTGGCGGCGGCAGTTCGTATTCTACACCTGTTCCACCTCTCATTGATGTGGTGAAAGTGCCAAGTCCTTTGGCTTTGCCGGATGGATCCGGTTCGGTAAAGTACACTTACACGCTTACCAATATAGGAACTGTTTCGGTAAGTAATATAACAATGGTCGGCGATACCTGCAGTCCCATTGTCCACGTTTCCGGGGACACGGATAGTGACAACAAACTTGATGTGACTGAAACATGGGTATACACCTGTTCAACGACGCTGTCTGAAACTCACACAAACATAGTCACTACGATCGGATGGGCTAATGGCATAAGCGCAACTGATATCGCAAATGCTACAGTTATTGTCGGCATTCCAGTAGTGCCACCTTTGATTCATGTAACAAAAGTTCCAAGCCCGCTGACTTTACCAGCCGATGGAGGAATAGTTACTTACACCAATAAAGTCACCAACCCAGGAACAGAGCCATTAAGCAATGTTCAACTCACCGATAATAAGTGTGGCCCAGTGAATTATATTTCCGGAGATGCAAATAATGATTCAAAACTTGACCCTGCTGAGACATGGACATACACCTGCCAGACAAACCTCACCGAAACCACAGTTAACACTATCACCGCGAGCGGAGAGGCTAATGGTTTAATAGCGAGAGACAACGCAATTGCCACTGTTATTGTGAGCCCCGTCGTTCCTACGCCCGATACGGTTGTACCCAAACTACCGAATACCGGACTTCATGCAGATGAAAAAAATATTCCATGGTATGGTGTTATACTATCTGGCATCTTTGGCATTTTAATCCTATCCTATTTTTCTCGAAGAAAACAGACATCTTAGCCTAAGCATAAGAAAGAATGAATTAGCAAATGCCAGGCAAGAGTTTGTCTGGCATTTATGGTCAAGAACTTATTACAAAATTTATGCGGTCAAAAATCTTATCAAAACGAACATGGTTAACAACTTTCCTTTTGGGGTTTGCTCTCTTTGTAGTGTTACTTTTCTCCTTTATTCCAAAAAACATAATCCAGAGTATCTCAACACTACTTGTTGGAAATGTTGTTGCCCAAGATAGTCCGGTATTGCTTACTGAAGATGTTACAGCTTTCTCAAATCAAGAACAAACAAGTATTGGGTTGCCAGTGCGTTTGAAAATTACAGGAATTAATGTCGATGCTGCTATTATTCCTGTGGGTCTTACATCTGACGGGGCAATGGATACGCCCAAAGACCCTGACGAGGTAGTCTGGTATAGTCTCGGATCACGCCCTGGAGAGAGTGGCACCGCCGTTATTGCAGGGCACTATGATTGGATAAATAATATACCGGCGGTATTTAGTCATTTACATGAATTACGCAAAGGGGATAAGATCTTTGTGGAAGACGAAAATAGGATGATTACCACTTTCGTTGTACGTGAAATACGAACATACGATAAAGATGAGTATGCATCAGATGTATTTACATCAGACGATGACAAGGATCACCTTAATCTCATCACTTGTATAGGAGTTTGGGATAAAATTTCTAAAAGTTATTCGAAACGATTGGTGGTATTCACCGATAAATAACAAAATGAAAAAAAATTTTATTAATAAATTAAATCTTTCAACTAAAGTCAACATTGAGTAGTTGTAATGGATAAGGAGTTTTGGGCTACGGGCATTCACCCCTTTAATTCCCCTCTGCCCTTCGCCCAAAACGGAAAAGAAAATTGCGATTCTTAATTTTAATGGAGGCGCAATTTCTTTCACCCACATTTGCCTCCGCTACGCTACGGCAAACATCGCATACACGCAAACGTTAGGCGAAATAACGAAAAGACAAAATGCTGACGCATTTTGAATTCAGCTTCGGGGATCCTACATTGACATTTTTCCTGATTTTTGATAACCTTTTTGTTGTCTTAGGAGTGTCGGATGACTACGGGTTTGCAACGTCTTGAACAATGCAAACGCGAGGAAAGTCCGAACACCTCTTCCTTCGCAAGAAGGAAGGAAAAAGAAAGTCGCTAACGGCGACCGGGTATAAGCATCTGGACTCGAGGAATTGGATTTGTTCGTTCCCTGATTCCTGATTCAAAGCCTAGGGAAAGTCCCGCTTAGGCGGGATCTTGTTTCCTCTTCAGTGAGAAAACAGGATGCCACAGAGACAATACTCGTTCCGCTTGCGGAACAAAACGTGAAAAGTGATGTGGTGTCGACTTGTCGGCTACACATCTCGCTCCATGGTGACATGGAAGCGTGGTAAACCCTTTCTGGTGCAAGAGCAAATTTGGTCGTTCGCTTGATCCTCTCGGCAACGAGAGGGCTAGATAGATGGTCATCTCCCCTCGTTTAATTTGAGGGTAGACAAAATTCGGCTTACAGACATTTCCTAAGACAACAAAAGCCTACCGGAATTTATCCGGTAGTTTTTGTTTTACTCGCCTTTGCACAAAGTTTTTGATAGTATGGAATCATTATGAAAAGATCAGAACTTGCCTTTACATTACTACGTGTTCCCTTAGATCTCCTTGCCCTTCTTGCAGCAGGGACCACGGCTTATTATGCGCGCTTCCATCCTTTTTTCACGCAATACCGCGCTGTTATCTTTGATCTTTCTCTTGAACACTATCTCTCTTTCCTCATCCCTATTTCTCTTCTCTGGGTTCTTGTTTTTGCCATTGCAGGTCTCTATTCCACACGGCTCAAATCCATTTCCAATGAATTGAGTCGTATTGTTCTTGCGTGTTCTGCTTCCATGGCAGTGGTGTTTGCTATTTCATTTTTTTCACGTGTCCTTTTTGATTCTCGGTTTATCGCTCTTGCTGCATGGCTTCTTGCCATCTTTTTTGTCACTCTTGCCCGCTTAGTCATTCGCGGACTTCAACGCTCTTTATTACGGTATGGTATTGGTGTTCATCGTATTGCCCTTATTGGAGAAACAAGTACTGGCAAAGCTCTTATGGAATTGTTTTCTTCCAAAGCCCGTTTAGGATTCTCTGTTGTTGCTCACTTTGCTGTTTTTTCCACTTCTGCAAAAGAAACTCTTTTAAAAATGAAAAAAGCAGACAAGATTGATGAAATTATTCTGGTAGATCCTGAGGCCACAAAAACCATGACTCTTGCCCTTCTTCAATTCACAGACACAGAACATCTTGGGTTTCGTTATGCCACAGATTTATTTGCCTCTGCTGTCGGACGTTCTCATATTCATACCTATGCAGGTATTCCAATTATTGAAGTGAAAAAAACTCCTCTTGATGGATGGGGAGCCATTTACAAACGTTTCTTCGATATTGTTGTTTCTTTTCTCTTAATTCTTTGCACTCTTCCAATCCAAATTTTGGTCGCGATCGCGCTTTTCATTGAACAACCGGGACGTATCTTGTTTTCTCGTTATCCAGATGGCACAAAATCTTTTCGTGTAGGACAAGAGGGAAAACCTTTTCATTATTTTAAGTTTCGTTCCATGATCAAAGATGCTCACAAATATCGCTTTGATGAGGCTTTTGTTAAAAAGTACGGAAATGAACGAGAAGGTACCCCTCTTTTTAAATTGAAGGATGATCCTCGTGTTACACGTGTAGGAAAATTTATCCGTAAGTTCAGTTTAGATGAAATTCCTGAGTTTTATCTTGTGTTCATAGGTCGTATGTCCCTTGTAGGACCTCGACCGCACCTCCCAGAAGAAGTAGCTCAATACAAGCCTCATCATAAAAAAGTCCTCACCATTAAACCTGGTATTACAGGCATGGCTCAAACCAGTGGACGAGCTGAGCTTGCATTTGAGGACGAAGTCCGGTTAGATACCTATTACATTGAGCATTGGAGTCCTTGGCTAGACCTTTACTTGCTCATGAAAACACCACTGGTGGTCTTACTTAAAAAAGCATATTAATTAGGAGGGCGCGACAAAATCGCGCTTTCTTCAATCTTTCTTGTGTCTGTCCCAAAAATTGCTCTTGTGCACGACTATTTGATCCAAGATGGCGGAGCGGAAAAAGTCCTTGAAGTCCTTCAAACCATCTGGCCACAGGCTCCGACGCATGTGCTTTTTTTTGATTCTGAAAAACTTCCTCGTTTTCACGGAAAAACGATTTACACTTCCTTTCTTCAACGCTTCCCTTTTGCTCGTTCAAAATATCAGTGGTACATCTTGCTCATGCCCACAGCCACAGAACAGTATGATCTTCGTAAGTATGACATTGTGATTTCCAGTACAAGTGCTTTTGCGAAAGGAATCATCACACGCCCAGAAGCGTTACATGTTTGCTATTGTCACACTCCTACACGTTATCTGTGGTCAGATACACATAGTTATATTGAGGAACTGCGCATGCCACGATTTATTAAATCTCTGCTTCCTCCTGCCATTTCTTATCTCCGTTTGTGGGATAAGCAAGCAGCAGATCGTGTAGACCGCTTTATTGCAAATTCACATACCGTAAAAGGACGCATTCGCAAATATTATCGTCGTGAGAGTGAAGTAATTTATCCTCCGGTTGAAGTTGAAAAATTTTCTCTTTCCACAAAACCAAAAACGTATTTCCTTACAGGAGGACGCCTTGTTGCCTACAAACGTTTCGATCTTGTAGTAGAAGCCTGTAATCGCACAGGAATTCCATTAAAAATCTTTGGTTCAGGTCCTGTTGAAGAAAACTTGCGTAAACGTGCTGGAAAGAACATTGAATTTCTTGGACGTGTTTCTGATAAAGAACGGACGATTTTGTATGCTAATGCAAAAGCCTTTATTCATCCGCAGGAAGAAGATTTTGGCATCACCCCTGTTGAATCCATGGCTGCAGGTCGACCAGTGATTGCCTACCGAAAAGGAGGAGCTACAGAAACCGTGATTGAAGGATTGTCTGGTGAACTTTTTGATGAACAAAGCTGGGAAGAACTCGCTGACCATCTGATTCGATTTGATGATTCACGTTATGATCCTGAAAAAATCCGTGCGCATGCACAAACCTTTGGCATCAGCCAATTTAAGAAAAACATGGAAAACTTTGTAAAAAAAGCTTGGGAGGAACATGAAAGGAATGACTAAATTTTTGTATGACCATCCTTGTTGATGTTCGACACCTCACACAATCCCATCCAAGTGGCGTAGGGCACTATACGATTCAGTTGCTCCGCGCCCTTTTTGATTTAGATCAAACAAATCACTATCTTCTTTTTTCTGCAGGAAGAAAACCCCTTGAACAAGAGGTTCTCTTTCCGGGTCATGTACATAATCATCGAATCCAGTGCATCCATCTTCCTCTTCCAAATAAACTTCTTAAACTCGAAGCCATGCTCCTTAAGAGTCCAACACTTCCGCAACTTATTCAACAACCGGTTGATCTTCTCTTTCTTCCAAATCTCAACTACACCATTCTTCCTCAAGATATTCCGACCGTGTTAACAATCCACGATCTATCTTGGAAAATTTTCCCTTCGTTCTATTCTAAAAAAATGCAATGGTGGCATAGATTACTGCGACCAAATCAACAAATCTCCCAAGTAACACATCTTATTACTCCTTCGGAAAGTACAAAACGAGATGTTGAATACTTTTTTCAGAAACCTCATTCAGAGATTCAGGTAATTCCTCATGGACTTGAAGAAAAATTTTCTCCGCATCAACACCCGAGTGACCACGGGATTCGTTCACGGTATCGTCTCCCAAAACGATTTGCCCTATTTGTTGGAACTCTTGAACCTCGAAAAAATTTGATTGCCACAATTGAAGCCATGAAAAGCTATCGGGAACGAACAGGAGATGAAATGGATTTTGTACTTGCAGGAAATTGGGGATGGAAATCTGAAGCTCTTCAACATCGTTTAAGACAACCTGATGTAAGCAAGTGGGTACGTGTGCTTGGTTATGTCCGTGATCAAGATCGTGCCTCTTTATACCGTCAAGCCACGGTAACACTTTGGCCCTCCTTGTATGAAGGGTTTGGACTTCCTATTTTAGAATCCATGGCTTGTGGAACACCTGTTATTACAAGCCACACCTCTTCCCTTCCTGAGGTCGCAGGAGAAGCAGTACTTCTTATAGATCCTTTTTCTTCCGTAGATTGTACTTCTGCTCTTGAACAATTATTTGCGTCACAAAAGCTCCAAGAACAACTCATACAAAAAGGCTTGGAACGTGCCAAAATGTTTTCCTGGAAACAAACCGCTGAACAAACCTTAAAGCTCTTCTCTTCCCTTGTAAAATTACCAAAATAAGTAAACTGTTTTTTCTTTTTATATTTTCTGTTGTGGATAGAACCCCACCGCTACTCTCTTTTTTTTGCTATAATTAGTTCATGAACATCGGAATTGATGCACGTATGTACGGCCCTCGGGTGGGTGGAGGCGGTCTAGGAAGATATGTCGAGCAGCTCATTGGCGAACTGCAAACGATTGATCATCAGAACCGCTATGTTTTGTTTCTCAAAAAAGAAAATTTTGAAGACTGTCACCTGACAAATCCCCACTTTGAAAAACGTCTCGCTAATGTTCACTGGTATACACTCAGGGAACAAATTTCTTTAGCTGAATTGATGGATCAAGAAAAGCTTGATTTCATTCATTTCCCCCATTGGAATGTTCCTTTGAATCTTCATACCCCTTTTGTTGTCACGATTCACGATCTGATCATGCTTGAACAACCACGTTCTGCACACGCCACGACACGTCATCCATTGGTATACATGCTTAAACGTGCTGGATATAGAGTCGTGCTTAAACGAACTCTCAAAAAAGCAAAAAAAATCATCGCTGTTTCAGAATACACAAAAAGTAGTCTTCTCAAACACTTTCCTTCTCTTGATCCAAACAAAATCGATGTTATTTACGAAGGAGTCATGAATTGGGAAGAAGATTCTCAAAATCAGACAAAACCACCTCTTCCCTTCCAGGCTCCTTATTTTCTTTACGTCGGAAATGCTTATCCTCATAAAAATCTGCTTTCGCTTCTTCACGCTTTTTCTTTTTTTCATCAAACTCATCCTGAAGTTCATCTTGTTCTCGCAGGCCGTGAAGATATTTTTTATCAAAGACTCAAACAAGAAGTCGAAGAATTAGATCTTCCAAAAGATATTGTTCACTTTGTCATGAGTCCTTCAGATCATGAACTCAAAAATCTTTATCGCTCTGCTGCTCTTTATTTTTTCCCTTCTCTTGAAGAAGGATTTGGCTTACCTCCGCTTGAAGCCATGCAAGCAGGAGTTCCTGTTGCGGCCTCAAACACCTCCTCACTTCCAGAAATTCTTGGAGAAGCTGCTCTCTATTTTTCTCCCTATGATATTGAGGACATGGTGAAAAGCATGGAATCTGTTTTTACACAAAAAGACTTACGTGCACAACTTATTTCTCGAGGATATGAACGTGTAAAAAAATTCTCTTGGAACAAAATGGCTCTTGCAATCATGCATGGATATGCCAACTGGATCTCATAAACCTCTTCGAAAAAGAAAAAAGACAAAACGGAATCATCGTCCTGAACGTCTTTGCATTACAGAAAAACTCGAATCTTCTCGTATAAAACAAGTACTTGCCCGTCGCAAAACAGCCCTTCAAATGACAGAAACACTTGCACGCGGTCTTCCTACACAATTGCAAACACTCCGTTCTTCTTCTTTTCAACCAGAAATTCAACTCATGGAATCACATACTCTTTCTCCTTTTGTGATTCACCTTGCCGATCTTGTTCCAAGCCCTCAAGAGTTTCTCGATTTACAAGAGCAACCTTCAACCTTCGTCAATTTTTTAGAAACAGCTCCACTTTTACCATCTGTTCTTCCAGAATGGACATGGGAACCCGCTCCCCTTTCAGATGTCACCCTCGAAAGTGAAGATCTTGCCATGCAACTCAAAGAAGCTACAAATGAACAGATCCCTTGGTGGCACCTTATAGCTCTTCCTTCTTTCTCTTTCTTGAGGAAAAAAGCAGAAGTTCAAAAAATTCTTCCTCAAGAAAAATCTATTGTTCTTCCTGAAAACATTTTCGCATATTTCGATTTTCCTGAAACAGAAGGAGAAGAAGAAGCAGATGTTGTTGATTTTGAAGATCTTACCAATTCTGCGTGTGAACAAATGCCAATCACTCCTGCACAGGCTTTCCGCTTTCCCTCATTTCATTTTCCACAAATCTCTTTTCCTCAAATAAAAATTCCTTCTTTTTCTCTTCCCTTCCTCACTCTTCCACAAGGATGGCACCGAGCAATAGGGGCTTTTGTCCTTGTTTCTTTTGCTTTTGTCCTCCCTTTGCATGCCATGAATCTGATGCAAGAAATTCGACATACACAAAAACAAGTTACTACCTTCGGACAAGAAGGTCTTTCCCTTTTTGAAACAGGAGCCACCCACATGCTTGGATTTAGTGTTGCAGATGCGAATCAATCTTTCTTTCGTGCTTCCACTCAATTTACTTCAGCAAAAGAAAAAATCCAAGAATTAGGTACAGGAACTTCTCTTATTTTATCTGCCCTTCCGGCAACCCACGCAAGTTATCAAACAGGACAACACCTTATCCAAATAGGAGAATCTCTTTCGTTGGCAGGACTTCGTATTAGCGAAGGTCTTGAGACTATGAATCAAGAACTTCAACCAACAACCACTTCCCGCCTTGCGCTTTTTTCACAAGCCGTAGAAGCTGCGCTCCCTCATATACAGACCGCTGTTTCAGAACTTTCACAAGTCGATATTTCTCGCATTCCAGAATCACAACAAGCAACTTTTACCTTGCTCGAAACGCGATTACCTGTTCTGTCTTCTTCTGTAGAAGAATTTCTTGAATTCAGTGAAATGCTTTCTACAATCCTCGGAGCAGATGGATCAAAACGTTATTTGCTTATTTTTCAAAACAATACTGAACTACGTCCCACCGGAGGTTTTATGGGAAGTTACGCGGAAATAAAAGTACATAATGGAGAGATTGAAGAAATGACTATTCCAGGAGGAGGAACTTACGATCTTCAGGGAAGTCTTCAAACATCTTTCATTGCCCCTGAACCACTACAACTATTGAATGCGCGCTGGGAATTTCAAGATGCAAACTGGTTTGTTGATTTTCCTACTTCTGCAAGAACACTGATTTCTTTTTATGAAGATGCAGGAGGACCAACCGTTGATGGAGTTATTGCAATCAATGCAACTTCTGTGGCAAAACTTCTTGGACTCCTTGGTCCTGTTGAGATGGATGATTATGGTCGCACGATAAATGAAGAAAACTTTTTATTTGAAGCACAAAAAATTGTTGAGCTTGAGTATGATCAAGAAGTCAATCAACCAAAAGCTTTTATTGGCGATTTGGCTGAAGTCTTAGTTGATCGACTTATACAAGGAGATGCAAATACTTTTCTTGCTCTTCTCACAGCTCTTAACCAAGGATTCAGTGAACGTGATGTTCAACTCTATTTCACACAAGATACCTTAGAAAAACAGGTCCTTGATCTTGGATGGGGCGGAGCTATAGAACAAACAACAGGTGACTATCTTCTTATTACGGACACAAATCTTGGAGGAGGAAAAACAGATGGGGTTATCGGGCAACAGGCAGATCTCACCATTTCTATTGATAAAAAGGGTGTTATTACAAATACATTGACTCTCACACGAACGCATTTTGGAATCCCTGGAGCCCTCTTTACTGGAGTTAACAATGTTGATTATGTACGCGTTTATGTTCCAAAAGGAAGCACTTTGCTTTCTGCTAGTGGATTTTCTGTTCCAGATGATTCCCTTTTTGAAATCCCTTCTCCAGATTGGACAATTCACGATGAACTCTACTATTTAGAAGATACCTATCAAAGAGATCTGCGCAGTGGAACAGATATGTACGAAGAATCTGGAAAAACCGTTTTTGGAAACTGGATTCAAACAAAACCTGGATCTTCTTCCACGATTCAATTTACCTATCGTCTTCCGTTCACTCTTTCAGATGCTCTTTCTTCTGATTTTCTCTCACAGATCAAACAAGCTATTGGTCTTTCACAAACCATTCCTTATACCCTGACGATTCAAAAACAATCAGGCGTCTTAGATCGCACCACCGACGTCCATTTCCTTTTTCCTGAATCTTATTCTCTTCTCTGGTCTTCTCATGATGTTGACCAAGCGACGTTTATCAATCAAACCGACCAATTCTTTGCTACCCTTCTTGAACACAATTAAGTATGTATCCTCCGCGCAAACAAAAACGATCTTCAAAAGAAATTCGTCAGCAACTCAAAACGATCTATGCTCAGCAAGATGGAAAAATCCCAGATCTTACTCATTTAGAAAAACGATCATCTTCACACCTCACTTCTCTCTTATTAAAAATCATTGCCGTTCTTTGTGTACTTTCTGCCGCTGCCTGGATTGGTTTTTTTCTTTGGACTCAAGCCATTTTTCAAGAAGGAGATGATTTGTCCATCACTATTGAAGGTCCTGGAGAAGTGATTGCTGGAGAAAAAGTGTACTACACCATCCGCTATGAAAATCTTCAACGTGTTGATTTAGAACAAATGACCCTTGTGGTCAATCTCCCTGATACTTTTGTTCTCCTTGAGGCTTCTCCTGAATATCAAAAAGAATACTCCTGGGACATTGGCACGCTTCCAAAAGAGTCTGATGGTTCTTTGGTGATTGGAGGTCTTTTCCGATCTGAAGTTGGGACCACAGAAACTCTACAAGTTCTCATCACCTATCGCCCCTCAAACACACATTCCAATTTTCAAAAAATCCAAACACAGTATGTCACGGTTCCTGAATCCATTTTAAATATTGCCCTCACAGGTCCTGAAAATGCTCTCAGTGGAGATTCCATCAGTTATGTTATTGATGTTCAAAATACTTCTGCTCAAAAAGCAGAAAAAGTGGGTATTCAACTTCTTGTCCCTGATTCTTTCCAAGTGACTTCCACAGAACCAACCTTAAAAGAAGATGCTGATGGAATCTTTTGGAGAGAAGAAGAATTAGATGGTCAAGAACTTTCTTCTTTCACGATTCATGGACAATACACAACTGAAGCAGAAGATTCACAAAAAATAACAGCTCAAACAGTATTTCTTGATGAGAATGATGAACAAACAATACAAGCTCAAAGTGAAATGGAAACAGAAGTTCTTGCCGGAACCCTTGCCTTTCATATAATCATCAATGGTTCAACCCAAGCACAAGTCGTAGACCTTGGAGAAACACTGCGTATTTCCATTGATTATGAAAATACCGGACCTGAAGCTCTTGAAGATTTACAATTTTCCCTTGAAATTGAAACGGAAGATACTCTTTATTCCCCTATTGATTGGACCAATGCACGTATTGAAAATGCTAGTCGATCTGGTCGTGTGCTTACCTGGGATAAAACTTCCGTGGAAGATTTTGTCTCTTTGGAACCGGGAAAATCAGGGGTTTTGGATCTCACACTCCCTTTGTATACAGTTCTTGACCCAGATGAAGCCGATCAATTTAGTCTTCATCTCCGTGTAGATATGGGAGAGTTGGACCGTACCATTGAGGCTTCCCCTATTCCTTTTCAAATCAGTTCTG
This sequence comes from Candidatus Uhrbacteria bacterium RIFOXYA2_FULL_40_9, assembly GCA_001791615.1. Lineage (GTDB taxonomy): Bacteria > Patescibacteriota > Patescibacteriia > UBA9934 > GWF2-40-263 > UBA12396. The sequence continues at coordinate 17,233 of MGEY01000051.1, read as the reverse complement.
ATCTCGAACTCAGCTCACAGACTCGCTATTATTCAGAAAGTGGATCTCCTATAGGAAGTGGATCTCTCCCTTTATCTGTAGATCAAACAACCAAGCTCGTGTTATTTTGGAATCTGACTAATGCTCTTCATGATGTTAAAACGATTACGGTCTCAACAACACTTCCTTCAACAGTAAATTGGGAAGAACATACACAAGCGGATATTGGAACTCTCACTTATAATCCTGTCACACGAATGGTTACCTGGAGCATTGATTCTCTTCCAAAAACTATTCCAGAAGCATCTGCTTTCTTTGAAGTGGGAGTAACTCCTTCTCTCACGGATGTTGGAAACTTTATTAAACTCACAAATCAAACTTTTCTTTCAGCCACAGACACGATGACACAAAGCGCTCTGACACAAACGATCAATTTCCAAAGTAGTGATCTTTCAGACGATCCTTTTTCCGAAGAAAGTGGCGTGGTGGTGGAATAAGCAATAAAGATAAAAACAAGGTTTAAACCTTGTTTTATTTTTTCCCTTGAATTTGCTCCTCTTTAAATAAATCTTCTTAGAAAACGCAGGATTACACGAAAAAAACTATAAAGCTGATATTTCCAATTTTCACAAACAAAATCGAATGTTCCTGCATAAGACAGTTGCTCTTGTCCAAATCCTTTCTTGAAACGTGTCACCCCAACCCATGGATGCTCTTCCCCAGATCCTTTAGGGGCAATCCCCCACCAATCATATTCTTTTAATCCCTGTTTTTTTGCATCCTTAATCAATTCCCAATGAAGCACATAAGGCGCCATCATTTCTCTGTGCTGATTTGAAGACGCACCATGCAAATAGGTTCGTGTCTTTCCTTGGTCAATCATGATATTTACCGCAAGAATCTCTCCTCCCTGTTCAGCTTTTGCAAAAAAAACGCGACATTCTTTTTTCTGAAGACTTTTTCTCATCTGTTCATAGTAAGATCGTGCATGAAGTCGAAATGCTCCGCGTGTAGCTGTTTGCTCAAAAAGATTCCAGGCTTCTTCCAGAGAATCCACAACATCTATTGTGGCTTTCACTCCTTTTTTTTCAGCAAGCCGAATATTATAACGTGTCTTTGGATGCATCTGAGCAAGAAGAATTTCTTCTGACTTTGTCAGATCAAAAAGAAGCGTATCTGCAGGAGAAACGATCCGTACAGCATGAAGACCTTGTACAGAAAAATTTATTATTGGAGGTTCAAGTCGCAAAAAAATTGCTTTTTCTTTTCTAAGAAAATCCTTTATCAATAAAAGAACTTCTGTAAGTGACGTGTTAAAACAAAGTGGTCCTCTTGGACAGTAAAAATATTTTTGATTAAAAGGAAGTTTTTTTTCAATCAAAAGAGCAATGGCTACTAATTGTTCTTTTTCAAAAAACCCTAATCGAACAATCTTCCCTTCTGTGATCTGTTGAAAATCACCCCATTCCCAAGTCTGCAAAAAAGCTCCGGACCTTGGACCATGCTCTTGGACAAAGTGACTCCATTGTTCCTTATCAGTTATTTCTTCAAAATACATAAATCTTTTGACTTGCTTCAAAACTCAATGTTTATTTCCAAGCATTCGCAATACCATCTTGACCCTTTCTTCTGTGGTCTCAGCTTCTACCATAGCAAGTACTTCTTCTACTTGTCTGCGTGTATACCCAAGACCAATCAAAGCTTCAAGAGCTTCTCCGTCAAGAGAAGCAACTGCTGGTTCTTGTGCAAGAACCCCTTTTAATTCAAGAATAATTTTCTGTGCGGTCTTTTTTCCAATTCCAGGAATCATTAACAAAAATTCTAAATCCCCTCTCAGTAAGGAAGCACGAACATCCTCAATCTTTCCTGTATACACAATTTTCTGGGCACTCTTTGCCCCAACTCCAGAAACAGAAATAAGTTTCCAAAATAATTCTAATGCCTGAAGAGAAAGAAAACCAAAAAGGGTAGGAACATCATCTCGTATGACTTCATGAAGATAGAATTTTTGTTCTCCTGTTTTATCAAAAACTTCTGCCTCTGGGAGAATAATCTTGTAACCAATCCCCTCGTGTACAAGCATTATATAATCCTTTCCTCGATCTTCTATGATTCCTTTCATCATCATGCGCATAAAAAATATTTATTGTCCTTTCTCAAAATAACGTTGAAAAAAATTCCCTGTTCTTTCTTTCAATTCTTGATCTATCGTTTTGCCAAAAGAAGGCATTTCTTCTTTTCCTAAAATTGCCTGATGAATTTGCTGTAAAATTTTTCCAAAAGAAGGACCAGGTGAAGAGCCTAATAATTTCATCAAAGCCACTCCATCTAAACCGGTTTCACGAAAATAACGATTTAATACTTTTTTCTCATCTTCCTCCCGATGTTTTTGTTTTTCTTCCCGACGACTTGGCAAAAAATTATGCTCTGAGCGAAAAAAATTCTGTATGAGCATAAACTCCTGCCAAGATCCATGGGCTCCTGTATGAATAGAACCACACACACCGTCTAATAACGTGATCGCCTGAAGACGATCAAGATAATCATCTGCATCATACCCTCTTGTTCTGGCGAAATGATAATATTTCGCGATTCGTTCAGGGCGTACATGGGTAAAATCTTGCAAGGGATCAAGATGGTGTGCGATCAAATCTTCAAGATAATGGATGTCTTGTTCAGGTAAATGATAGAGGGTGGCCATGCATTCAAGTAACCCATGATAAACAGGACTGTGAATTGCGCGATCGTGTCCAGGATAGTGTACATCGATCCCATAACTCAGATAAAATCCAAATTGTATTTGCTCTGGGGTTTCTCCGTGGTGTTCTTCTTCAAACCTTCGATAGAGCTCTAAATATCTTTCACGCATTTTGATCTGCTCTTGATGTCCTTGTTCTTCCCAATGTTGTTTTTGTGAAAGAGAAAGACCAATGGCTTCTCCACGTGAACCTTCTTTTGTGGAAAAGGTGATCGTTGACCATTTTGCAGTATCATGACAAAGAGCAAAAACCTCAAAAAATGCCACATTCTCTCGAATGGTTTCTTCTAATTCCTGAATTTCTCCTTCATAGCCTTTCAAGGATCGAAACTCTTCAATGGAAAGTAAAGAAACAGACCCTTCTGCAATGGCAAAAAGTGTCTGCAAGATTAATTGGAGATGATCAAAAAGAAACGGTCCTTCTCCGTGAAAAGTTGGGGATTGCGGAGTGCGATAGGATTCCAAAAGCAAAGGTTCTTTCTGACCTGTTTGTTCAAGTACTTGAAAGGCTTTTTTTTGCAAATCAACATTTTGTCTAATCGAATGCATAAGTGATTCGAAGTAAACACTTTCTTCTGATGAGTATTGAGAAAAGGAAGAACGCCACATAAAAATTTAAAAAAGAAGAGCTAAATAACAAAGGGATAGAATAGATCTAAACGAACGTATACTTTTTCACGACAAAGCAAAAATGACCTGTGTCACTCCAAGTGATCGTTCTGATAACCGATACTCTCGAACAAATGGAATCGTTGAAAGATGTGTGTGTACAGCTTTTTGCAAAGCTCCTGTTCCGCACCCATGAATAATCGTCACGATCTGATCTTTTTCTATAAAAGCATGGTGAAGAAATTGATCAAGTTCTTGTAGCGCCTGCTCGACAAACATCCCATGAAGATCAATTTTTGGGGCTGCTCCCATTTCTGCAAAAAGAAAAAGGGATTCATTTTCAGAAGAGGTGTCTTTCATAAGAGGAGATGTATCTTTCATTCTATCATTTCTTACGATCTCTTCAATGGACTTCTTTTTTCTAACCTGTAAATATGCTATGCTTTTCTTAATCTTTTTATGAAATACTCTTGGCTAAAATACCTTTTCTTTGGACTTGTCATTGCCGCTTTTTTTACTCCTCTCCTCTTCTTTCCAGAGGTCTGGATGCCTTTTCAAGCCACAAAAATAACCACTTTCTGTCTTCTTATTGATCTAGCCTTTCCTCTTTATCTTCTGTTTTTGCTCACGAACCCAGAAAACAGACCTTCAATAAAAAATGTGGTTCTCATCTCATTTTCCCTTGTTCTTTTCTCCAAACTCTTCACCTCTCTTCTTGGTATAGATTGTTGGAATAGTTTTTTTGGTGAGACCATTCGAATAGGTGGATTATTTTTACAAATCCATTTTTTTATATTTACTCTCTATCTTCTTCTTATTCTCAAATGGAAAAAATTCACATTCTTTTTAACTGTTATAAAAATATCAGCGCTGACAGCTGGAAGTGCTGCGATGTATGGATTGCTTGAATATTTATCCATCTTCCCATCTCTTTCTGAATCATATCTTCCTCGCAGCTCAAGTCTTTTCGGAAACCCAACGTATTTTGCTTCTTTTTTAGTAATTCCATTCTTCTTTTCTCTCTTCCTTTCCATCCAAACTTTTTCAACAAGATCGGTTTGGTTTTACCGGATTCTTTCCATTGTTCTATTTCTAGGTCTTCTTGTTTCTGGAACACGTGGAGCGTTTATTGGAATAATTGTTGGTATTCTTGCATCTACAACAGCCGTCTTTTTTCTTCAAAAAAAAAATTGGATGCAGCAAAAAAGGCTCTTGATCTATACAGCAGGAATCCTCATTCTTGGAATTGGTTTATTTGGAATATTAAGAACAACCTCTTCAACAAAAACACTTACCTATCGCATTACACATTTTGATTCAACAACATCTGCACAAAGACTCTATTACTGGAATATGGCAATAGAAGGATGGAAAGAAAATCCAATCCTTGGTGTTGGTTATGAAAACTTCTACATCATTTCAGATACTTTTTTCAATCCTAATCTTTATGAGGAAGCGACTGTGTGGCCTGACAAACCACATAATGCTTTTTTAGAAATTCTAACCACAGGAGGCATACTCACACTCATTTTCTTTACGGTATTTCTAATTTTCATTGGACGATCACTTCTTCTCTCATGGAGAGGGGGTGATTTAGACAAGAAAGACTCCGCATTATTATTTGGTGGATTTCTCGCTTACCTTACACAAATCGTTTTCAGCTTTGATGTATTCTCGGGATATTTAACATTTATTTTCCTTGTTACATTTGCGCTTTTTTTCTCTGAACCAAAACAAACAAACTCTCACATTAAACTTCCGAAACTTCTTACCATCATGATTCCGATACTTATTTTTTTGGGTGTCGCTATGATGATCACTGCCTGTTATATCCCCTTTATAAAAGATCTTATAATCGCAAAAAATGCTTACACAACAATGGAGGACGACTGGTTGAAAGCAGCTGAAATCTCTAAACAAATAGGATCTCATGGTTTTATTTTTGACCCACACCTGTCATCAAAGGTCTATTACGACTTACTCGATTTTGCAATAGAACATGATATAGAAGAAGCTGTTATCAATGATTCACTTCAATCCTCTCTTTTATCTTCCTATAAAAAAACAACAGAAGAACATCCTCTTCGTGCAAAATACTGGTATGAGTATGCAGTGATCTACATCATGATTGCTGATCTTCAAAATATTCCTGTTGACATCGGGGCATTTGATTCAATTCAGATGGTCAAAACACTCGCACCAAATCGTGTTGAGTCTTTTCTCCTTCTTTCCCAAATTGAGGAAAAAAAAGGCAATACAGATGAAGCTATTCGTATTGCAGAAGAGGGATTACAAATTGCTCCATCCCATCCACAACTTCTCTGGGTTCTTGCCTCTTACTATTTTAATCAAAATAAAGAAGATGAGGCCGCTTATTATACTTATAAAGCTCTTGACCATCATCTGCAAATAGATGATGAAAACATCTACTATTGGCTTATTGATTACTATCTTCAAAGAAATGACTCTGAAAAATTAGCAATTCTCTACTTACGAATGATTACAACTTTTCCAGACAAACTTGAACATTATCCAACTTTGGCTGCTATCTATGCTTCTCTTGGAGATGATGAAAATGCGGAATATATTGCCAAACGCCTCCTAAAAAAAGATCCGAACAGTAAAGAATCTGTGGAAGCTTTTTTGAAAAACCTTAAAATGAAACGTGATTGAATATGACTCTAAAAGCAAAACGTCTTTCATACTTTTTTCTTCTTTTTCTTCCATCAATATGTTTTTTCTATATTGGTCTTTTTCTTACCATCTCCTTACGTTATCAACAAAACTTTTCTCCAGAACAATGGTCAGAACATTTATCCCTTTTTTCTGTTATTTTTTTCTTTTGGATTTTCGTTTTTTACTTTTTCCATTTATTTGATCTCTGTTACCATCGATCAATGCAAAAATTTCTTGTTGCTTTTTTCACTATTATTGTTCTCAATACCATCATTGCAATTGGGATATTTTATGCACAAAAAAATCTTCTTATTACTCCAAGAAGATTTTTATTAATATTCCAACTGATCACCTTTAGTATCATCTTTTTTTGGATGTTGTCCTTACGACTCCTTTTTCAAAAACGCATGCAAACTCCTGTAATTTTTCTTGATCTTCCACAAATCTCAAAACAATTCTTAGAAACCAAACCGTATCACAATTCTTCCTTCACTTTTTTTACTTCTCTTCCTCTAACTCAATTCGAAACAGACAATTCTTTTACTCTACCAAAAAAAAATCCTTGGATCATCCTTCCAGATATTGTCCATCTCACTGATACTCAATTCAAAAAAATTAAACACTATCACCAAGAAGGAGCAACAATCGTATCTTGCTATTATTTTTGTGAAGAATACTTCCGTATTATTCCATTAGAAAGCGTGACGGAGTGGTGGTTCTTACAAAATACACAAAATAGTAATTTATTTTCTTTAGCTCTCAAACGTGCTGTTGATTTTTTATTTGGTGTATTGATTGGGATTGTTTTTCTTTCAACGTTTCCTCTTATTGCACTTCTCATCAAGTTTAGTGATGAAGGTTCTATTTTCTTCACACAAGAACGCCTTTCTTTACAAGGAAAACCGTTTATTCTTTATAAATATCGAACGATGATAAAAGGAACTCCCACAAATACATGGACGAATCCGTATGACAAGCGCATTACTTCCATGGGTAAATTCTTACGAAAAACAAGACTTGATGAACTTCCTCAATGCTTCAATCTTCTCAACGGCACTATGAGTCTTGTTGGTCCAAGACCAGAACAAACCCATCTTTCTTCTGCACTCGCAAAACAAATTCCTTTTTATGATGAACGCTATCGTATTGCTCCTGGTTTAACAGGCTGGTCACAACTTCATATGTATGCTAGTTCTGCAGAAGAAAGCAAGAAGAAACTTGAATATGATTTATATTACCTCAAACATCGTTCTTTCTTTTTTGATGTAGAAATAATTATCAAAACAATCTTATATCTCTTTCGTTTTGATGGAAGATAAAAAATCCCCCTATGCCCCGCTATCTTGTGCCAGACTTGCCTGAGGTTGAACAAAAAATCCTGACAGATCTTGACGCTATTACACAGAAACTTTGTCAAACATATAAAAATAATCTCAAAGGAATTCTACTTTGTGGTGGATTTGGACGTGGAGAAGGAAGCATCATTAAAAAACATGATCATTTTCTTCCTTACAACGATTACGATCTTCTTTTAATAACGAAGCGCCATCTGCAGAAAAGAAAACTTGATCTTCTTGCCGTACAACTTGCAAAACAACAAAGAATACGTTTTGTAGATCTTGGAGCTATTCGCGAAAAAAATCTCTCTCACATCCCATTGAGTGTTTTTGCTGTCGACCTTCAACAAAGCCAGCTCTTATTTGGTTCTTCTTCTTTTCTTAAAAAAATTCCATTATATTCTTCTAAAAAAATTTCTGATAAAGAACAAAGCATCCAGCTCTGGAACCGCCTTATTTGTTTTCTCGAACTCACACCAGATTCTTTTTTTAAACAACAACCCTTTTCTGAAAAAGAACAAAGAATGATGGTTCTTCAATTAAGCAAAGCCGTTATTGCTGCCTGTATCGTCTATTTGATTGATCAGAAACTCTACACTTCTTCCTATCAAAAACAACAAATACAATTATTGCAAGATACAACTTTGTCACCAAATCACCTTCTCATTCATGCTGCTTATGAAATCAAATTAGGAATCAAAGATCCCTTATCTGTCGATCTTATTTCTTTTTGGAAAGAAGCACACTTTTTTTATAAGCAAACCCTTGTGCATTTCTTATTGCATGATCAAACCGTAAAACACTTTTGCCAAAGTTATCTGACGCATCCCCCTTTTCATCTGAAAAACACTATTAAACGATTGGTGAAAAAATTTATTTATCAAGAAAAAATTGTCTCTGAAAAACAAAAAAAACGTGTTGAAATCGTCACGCTTCTTACCTTCTTAGCTCTTCCTGATCCAGAAACTCTTCAAAGAGAAACTTCTATTTCTTGTGCGGATTTTCTTTTTCAATGGTTTGAGAAAAAAGTTTCACCTACAGATTGGAATACTATGAAAAATATCTGTACAAAACTGTGGGAACAATATCATCACTAATATGCCTTGTTGCTCCCTTGTTATTCGAACAAAAAATGAAAAACTCGGCTTACGAGCCTTATTGGAAATGCTTTCACTACAAACCGTTCAAGATGTAGAAGTGATTGTTGTGGATTCAGGTTCTACGGATGGAACAGTTTCCTTGGCAAATAATCATCATTGCCAAGTCATTACCATTCCTTCCTCCTCCTTCACTTTTGGAAGTGCTTTGAACACGGGTGTCCAAAACGCACAGGCACCTCTGATTATTACGATTAGTGCACATTGTTTGCCTGCAGATATTTATTGGCTTGAACGATTATTACAGCCTTTTGATCTTTATCCTCATCTTGCTGGAGTGTATGGGAGGCAAATCCCCTTTTCACAAGCAAGCCCCCTTGAACAAAGAGGTCTCAAAGAAGCTTATCCTCTACAAAACACCTTTTCCTTACAAGATAGATCTTTTTTCTCTAATGCCCATGCGGCTTTTCGAAAATCTGTTTGGTCTCAATTATCATTTAATGAACTTTTAACTGGAGCAGAAGATATTGAATGGGCTAAACGAGTACGTGAGGCAGGATTTCTCCTAGGGTATGAACCGACTTCTCTTGTTTTTCATTCTCACACAGAAACAAGAAAAGAAGTTCGAGAACGGTTTTTTCGAGAAGCCCTTGCTCTCACTTCTTTTGATCATGCTCTTTTACAAACTTTCGGAATCCCAGGAGCTCTTCTTCGTTGGGGAAAATCTGTTTTTCTTGATGAATTATTTCTTCTCACAACTTTCTTTTCTTTGAAGTATTTTCTAAAATGGATTCTCTTCATCCCTTTTTATCGCGCAAGTGTTTATTATGGACAATTACAAGCTTTTCGAACCATCGATCGGAAAATCTAAAGCAATTCTTGTTATTTTGCTAGATGCTTTTCGTTGGGATTATCTAACCCTAGAAGATAGTCCGACAATTTTTGCTTTATCGCAAAAAAGTCTTTACATCAAAAAACTAGTTTCCTCTTCTGGATTTACCCAAAGAACTGCACTTTTCACAGGAACCCTCCCTGATAAAAATGGATTTTACACCATGTACATTAGAGATCCTCAAACATCTCCTTATAAAATTTTACGTCCATTCACATGGATACTTCGTTCCCTTCCTTCTTCAGGTCTCCTTTTTCGCATTGTTCGAAAATTTATCAATCAATTACCAAAACTTACAACAGAATGGGCTCCTCCTGGAAGAATCCCTTCAGAATTACTCTCACAAATTTCCGTGATTGAAGATAGAAAACCTATTCAAGACAAAGGGTCTTTACCTTTAGAGAGTATTTTTGATTGCTTTCGAGAGGCGCATATTCCCTTTTCTTATTATATGGCTCCTGTTTCTGGCGAGGATGAACCTACCATGCAAAATGTTCTTGCAGAAATCAAAAAAGGAGGACAAATTTTCTTTGTACAATTTTCTGACACTGATGGACTTGTACATCAGTCTGGAGTCTCAAGTCAAAAACGTCATGAAGTGGTACAACGTGTTGATGCGCGCATTTCTGAACTTAAACAGGCTATGGAAAAACAATTTCATGATCCTTGGATAGTGATTTTAGGAGATCATGGAATGGTTGATGTCACCGATTATGTAGATGTCTGGAATATCACGGAATCAGAAGCAAAAAAACATGGACTTATTCAGGGAAAAGACTATCTCTTTTTTCTGGACTCAACCCTTGCCCGTTTTTGGTTCTTTACAGAAAAAGCACAGAGTCTCTTAGAACCTTATTTACGATTGCATTTATCTTCCCAAGGAGAATGGATTGAAGAATCTTACCGACAATCTCGGCACATTCCTTATCATCCCGCCTGGTACGGTGATCTTATTTGGAAAACCCATTGTGGAATCGGAATCTTCCCAGATTTTTTTCATGGCCCAAATGATCGTTATCGTGGTATGCATGGCTATGATTGTCAGGAAGACTCACAAAAAGGCATGCTTTTATTTTCTCACAAATCCCTACCTAAACAACTCTGTATTGAATCAGGAGGAATTGAACAAATTTGTGCAACCCTTTGTGATCTTTTGACTATTCCTCCTCCAAAAACCTCTACAGGAAAATCTTTTCTAAAAAATCTTCATGAAAAATAAACAAAAACCTCTTGTTTCGATTCTTCTTCCTTGGGATGTTTATGGTGCCGCAGGAATAGAACAACAATGGATGCTAATCATCAAACATCTTGATCCAAAGGCTTTTCAGATACATTTGATGATCCATACCCGATTTCCTATTGATTTTCAAAAAATCCGCTCTTGTTTTCCAAATTGGGTTCAGATTGAAACATTTTCAACAGAACATACGAGACGACTTATATTTACTTTTGCCTTTCGTCTCTACAAGCAAAAACCACAACTCATTTTTGCAAGCACTCCACACCTTGGTTGTATCTGTGTTTTGGCAAAATGGCTTGCGAGATCAAAGACAAAATTAATCTCCATGAATCAAGGAATTGATCTTTCTCACTGTTTTACTCGATGGCAACTTTCTTTTTCTTCCAAATTTTCAAATATCTATTTAGCTGTTTCTGAAGGAATCAAAGAATCCATGATCAAAAAAAATAATATTTCTTCAAAAAAAATCCTTGTTATCCCTAATTCATTTGATCTTAAGGAAATTCAGAAACAAGCTGATGAACCCCTACCACCATTTTTCTCTTGGCAAGACAATAAAAAAAAGATTGTGTATCTTGGACGTTTGGAAGAACAGCAAAAAAATATTCTTCTGCTTTTATCTGCTTTTGAAGTTCTCAATAAATCTTATGATAACCTTGCTCTTTTCCTTATCGGAGATGGACCCGATCGATTGCGCTATGAAACCTTTGTAAAAAATCACCAACTCACAGATTGTGTCTTCTTTCTGGGGTGGCAAAAAAATCCCCATTCCTTTCTGAAACAAGCTGATGGACTTATTCTTTCAAGTCGTTTTGAAGGATTTGGTCGAGTTCTTGTCGAAGCTCTTGCGGTGGGAACTCCAGTAGTCAGTACAAACTGTCCTAGTGGTCCATCAGAAATTCTTCAAGGTGGAAAGTATGGAACACTCACTCCTGTAGGTGATGTTAAGGCTCTTGTCCAAGCGATTAATTTCTTATTGACTACATCTATAGACTCAAAACGTTTACAAAAAAGTGTAGAGCGTTATGATATTTCACAAATAGCCCCGCTTTATCAAAAGCTTATTGAATCACTTCTTCCATGATGTTTAGCGTTATTATCCCAACCTACAATCGAGAAAAAGAGTTAACAGATTGTCTTAACTCGATTTTATTGCAAGATCGACTTCCGAAAGAACTTATACTTATTGATGATGGAGAGCTTTCTCTTTCTTTTCTTAAAACTTGGACAAAAAAAGCAAAACAACATCATGTTTCCTTTCTCTATCACAAAAAAGATTTGAAAATTTCCTCAAGAGGATCTTCACAATCCCGCAATCTTGGAATCTCTAAAGTTTCAACTGAAATTGTGGTTATTCTTGATGATGATCTTATTCTATTTCCAAATTTTTTTCTCTCATTACTTACTTCTTGGAAACAAAATACAGAGGAACATCTCTTAGGAATTGGAGGCGTGATTCAAAACAGTCGAAAAATTTCTTTTTTTGAAAAAATCTTCCATCATTTTTTTGGTTTATCTTCTTCCTGTGTTTGGAATGTGAATGAAGTGGGATATCAGTCTTGGGACGACTCTATCACAAAAATGACAACAGGCTTTTACGCCCACGGAGGAGTGTGCGCCTATCAAACCAAGGCTTTACAAAGTCTTGGAGGATTCACGGAATTTTGTGAAGGAAGAAATGCTCTTGAAGATGTTGATTTTTTTCTACGTGCAAAACAGGCTGGTTGGCATGTTCTTCTTGATCCTTCTGCAAAAGTGATCCATGCACAAACAAAAACTTCTCGTGACTCTGATTTTCTTACAGGAAAAAAAGAAATGACAAATCGCATTGCTCTGTTCAAACTTCACATCCAACAAATAAAACAAAAAAAGATTTGGTTTTTTTGGTGTACAACGGGATGGATTCTTCGACAATTGTTTACTTGTCATTTTTCTTATGCTTGTGGACTCTTGTTTGGAATTAAACAAAAAAGAAAGTTATGAAAATACTTCTCGTGATCACTTCAGGAACTCTTGGTGGGGCACAGCGTTATGTTTCACAAATTGCACACGATCAAAAAATAAAAGGAAACACTGTTGAAATTATTTGTGGACCAAAAGGAACGTGGTTGGAAAAAAATCTTAAAGATTTCCCTTTTCATCGATTGCCTCTGTTTCGCTCTTGGAACCCTTTAAAGTCTCTCCTTTTCCTTTGGTCATTCAATAATTATCTGAAAAAAAATCGTCCTTGCCTAGTACATTTTAATAGTTCAAACACCTTTATTGGTCTCTGGATCACAAAATGGTTAAATATTCCTTCTCTTGTCACATTGCATGGATTAAGTCTTTTGCAAATCAAAAAAAAATTCTCGTTACAACAATGGATGTATTTTCTTTTTCTCAAAATCACTCTCCCCTTCGCTGATCATCTTTCTTTTGTTTCTCAAGCAGATCAACATCAAACTTGCTTGCTTTTTCATTTTCTTGAAAATAAAACTTCTGTTATTTATCCAGGAGTTTATTTCTCTGATTTTCTCCCTCAATCATTGGTGCGCCAACAGTTGAATCTTCCTAAAGATGCACTCATAATTGGAAATCTTGGACGATTTGAATTCCAAAAAAATCAAAAACTGTTTCTTTCCACCTTTGCTTCCCTTCAAAACACTTCTCTTCATGCTTGTCTGATTGGAGAAGGCTCTTTAGAAATTCCTCTTCAAACACAAATAGAAAAACTTTCTCTTCAAGATCGAGTTCACCTCAGAAAAGGGGATGCTTCCTATCTCCCTCTTTTTGATATTTTTGTACTTACTTCATGCATCGAAGGTTTCCCCTATGTTCTCTTAGAAGCTGCCTCTGCAGGAATCCCTCTCATCAGCACAAATGTGGGAGGAATTGCTGAATTCATAGAGGATGGCGTAAACGGAATTCTTGTCCCACAAGAAGAAAATGCTCTTTGCAAGGCTATTGAGAAACTTCTTTGTTCAGAAACTACGAGAAAAAACTTTGTGGAAAAAGCAAGACAAAAATGTCAAAATGAATTTTCAGAACAACGTTTGTGTGAATCAATCAATACGCTTTACCATACACTTCTCAAAAACTCTGCAAAAAAACAACCTTCTAAATAAGGTTGTTTATTAATCAAAACTTTATAAATGACAAATTCCGCTTGGGCAACCGCCCGTGTACCCTGTTTGTGTAGCAATTAATTGTTTTTCTTTGAAGTTCAATAAGGAATCAATCGTGAGCACTTGTTTCTTATGTGATCCGTACCGATACACCGTCACTCCTTTGCATTTCAATTTCCATGCAAGAAGAAAAGCATCTCGAACGTCTTTTTCTGTAGCTGTTATTGGAAGATTGATGGTCTTTGAAACCGCGTTATCTGTATACTTTTGAAAAGCCGCTTGAATCTTCACGTGTTGCTCAACCGGAATCTCTAAAGCAGTTTTAAACAATCTCTGCACGGTCTTTGGCACTTCTAAAATCCCCTGTACTGAACCTGTTTTGGAAATCTTCTGCAAAAGTCCAGAACTCCAAAACCCTTGTTGTCGCGCAATGGTTTCAAACAGCGAGGATGTTTCCATTAAATGAACCCCGTACTCTGTTTGCCTAAAATAACTCACCGCAAAGAGCGGTTCAATCCCCGAAGAACTTCCAGCAAGAAGTGAAATGCTTCCAGTTGGAGCAATTGTTGTCACAGTCGCATTGCGCATGGCTTTCTTTCCTTGTTCATCCCAAACAGATCCTTTGAAATTTAAGAAAGATCCTCTTTCACGACCCAGTTGTTCTGATACTCGATGACTTTCTGTTTGAATAAATTTCATGACACGTTCCGCTTCTCTAATCGCTTCTTTGCTGTCGTAAGGAACTCCTAAATGAATCAACATTTCTGCAAAGCCCATGACTCCAAGACCAAGACGTCGATTTCCCAAAACCATTTTTTTAATATGGGGATGAGGGAAAGTGGTGACATCAATCGCACTATCCAAAAAACGCACTGCTCCTTGCACGACTTGTCGCAAAAGCGCCCAATCCACTTCGCCTTTAGTAGGCACACCTTTAAGAACACGTGTCAGATTGATAGACCCAAGCACGCATGATTCCCAAGGATGGAGTGGTTGTTCACCACAAGGATTTGTAGCGGTCATTTCTCCAAGATGTTTAGTGGTATTCTTTCTATTCATCTCGCTCAAAAAAAGAATTCCTGGATCGCCAATAGTCCAGGCTTGTTTAACCATTTTTTCAAAAAGAAGATCAGCTCGTTTTGATCCCACTTGCTTATGTGTATGGGGATTACTGAGATGGATCTGTTTTTTCTTTTTCACTGCCTCCATGAAAGAATCTGTCACAGAAACGGAAAGATTGAAATGTTCTAAAATGCCAGAATGAGATTTCACCTGAATAAATGATTCAACATCTGGATGATCATAACGTAGCACTGCCATGTTTGCGCCACTACGCTTCCCCCCTTGTTTCATTACCTCGGTAGCCGCATCAAAAAGAGAAAGAAAACTTAATGGCCCAGAAGCTGTCCCTCCTGCAAAACTTACTAAATCGCCTTTTGGACGCACAGAAGAAAAATCAAACCCTGTTCCTCCTCCAGACTGTTGGATTTTTGCAGAAAGTTTCAAAGTTTCAAAAATCCCAGAAACAGAATCTTCAAGTGGAAGAACAAAACATGCAGCTAATTGAGCATGGGATGTACCAGCATTCATAAGCACGGGGGTATTTGGAAAAAAAGCCCGGTTTGACATCATTTGAAAATACCAACCTTGCCAATGATCAACTTCTTGTTGCGTTCCTTTATATTTTTTCTCTGAAAGAGCAATTGCTTTTGCCACACGTTCAAACAGTTGCGTAGGGGTCTCCTTAATCTCACCTGTTTTATCGCGTAACAAATATCTCTGTTGCAATAACCACATGGCATTCATACCAAAATGTAATTCATCAGGAATACCAAAATAGGCTTTGAGACGTTTCAACTTTCGAGGATCTTGCTGACGAAGAAGATAGGCATTTGCCACATCGATATGTCCCTGATCAATCAACACTTCTTCTGCGACTTTCATCACGTCTTCCGTGCTTGGAATGATTTTCTTAAAACGACTCTTTAAACGTTTCTCCATTTCCTTTGCCAGGTATTGTTCAAGATAACCGTTCTTCCGATAAACATCGATGAAAGCAGATTTGAGAGTTTTGATCAGCTTTGTTCTTTGCCAATGTTGCAAGCGACCATCACGCTTTCGTACATAAAAAGATTTGTTGTGTTTTGCCATACATACTCATTGTATCATCTTGGATTGATAAAAACATTTTGGATCACGAGTTTTCTATGGTCATATTTTTGAAACAGAAAAGCGACCCGAGAGGTGGGTCGCTATCGCGTGGCTCCCTTTGCCGTGGCTTCCGCGAGTTCGTAGAATCGTTTTTCGCGGGAAGTGGCTAGAGCCTGGACGGGTGACCCGCAACATTCATTTGTTTTTGTTGCGGTGTGGCTGCGGGCCACCCATTCCGTACCGGAGGCCTATTTTGACTAACTGCCAGGTCGGCCTCTTTTTTGTGTTTGGTCCTGGCAGGATCGGTTTGGTTGGGCTTACCCGATCAAAGCCCTAGCTCTGCCCGATTTGCACCTTCCTTTCTGTGGTGTTCGGGGGGGAGGGCGTGGGGGGGTTGGGAAACCTTCGGCAAGCACGTAGCTCCCTTTCGTCACCGCCGTTCTCGGGCTGGTGTGAAAGGTCCGAAGGGGTGGACAGAAATTTTTACCGCGCCTCTGTCCAGGCGCTTAAGTTGCCGGGGGCACACCTTCCTTTCTGTTGGTTCGGGGGGGTGGCAGCGCCAGTACGGACGTCTCCTTGTGGACCCTGCCGGGGGGGGGTTGGTTGGTTTATCTCCCGCACGGACCACCGGTTCATGGCCGGGGTCGTGTGAGTGCTTTTGACAGTGGGGATCTTCCTTTGAGCCATCCGTGCTCAGCTCAAGGAAAATCGGGTCCCACTCCGTCTGTGTTGACGGTCTCGTCGGGGGGCAGCACTCCCAAAATCCATGAAAAGCTTCATGAGCTTTGGGAGAACTGTGAATTTGATTGGTGTTATGTACTTTGTTTTTCGTATCAAGATCAACCTTGATGATAAGTTCAGCCGAATCAGTCATCACAAAATCTCTTAAAGGATCTTTCTTCTTACGAAGAGTTTTCCTTTAACCCCGTATCAATCCACAAACAAGTTCTGAATTGGTATGGAGTGTCCCGATCGTGTGAAACGACCGGGACTTTTGTAGTAGTAATTATCAAAGAACAAGGAAAAAGAGTCCCCTCGACCAGTCCTGCGGACTGGGCGATGTGGCCGCCGGGGGGGCAGCTGCTTAGCGCGGCAGTCGTATTGGGGGGCCGAGCTAGCCGGGGTTAAGGCTTAGGAAAGGTCGAGGGGAGGTCGCGGTAAACAACAGGAACCGGTGTCCCTGTACAGCCTGGCCAAAGGGCACCAAACGGCCTGGCTTGTATGTTCACCGACGACGCTCTCGAAGGTCGCGAATTACTTCGTGAACTTTGAGCGCGTCAACGGCTTATTTGTTTTCTGGAACGACGAGAGCATCTTAAGCATGACTGAGTAGACTACGGGTCAGTCGTAAATCCTGTGGAGTGACCAAACAAAAAGAGATATCCTATTA